>NZ_CP030048.1:4501704-4801818 GCF_015291665.1 Bradyrhizobium sp. CCBAU 53338 | reverse complement strand
GCATGTCGCCGCCGTGCCGGGTGGCGCTTATGGGATGAGCCCATATTTCCGCATTTCCTACGCAACCGATACCGAGTCGCTCAAGGAGGGCTGCCGGCGCATCGCGAGCTTCTGCGAAGGGCTGCGCTGACCTGGCATCGAGACGACAGGAGGGCTGGCCTAACGGAGAATGAAGATGCGACCAGCGGCATTTGTCGATCAAGATCGGAGCAACATGCCGAACCAATTGTCATAATCGTTCCTGATGCCCCTAAACGAAGATGTTCTTGGTCCTGTAGGATGCCGACGCATAAGCTTTGTGCAAAGAGGGGATTGCCTTGGTATCGCGCAGTCGAGGACAGCCAGCGATGACCACCAGCGACGATGCGGTGGCAGCTTTGACTGTTGAAGCGCCTCCGGTCGCCCAGCGGCGATCGCCTTGGCGCCTGGCCCTGCCTGTCGGGCTTCTGGCCGTCCCGATGCTGGCATTCCTGACTTATTTCTTCTTCTATCCAGCCCTAGTGCTGCTGCTCTCGAGCATCCAGACGCAGGACAGCCGCGGCATCATCGGCCGTCCGTTCACGCTCTCGCACTACGCGCGCCTCATCAATGTCGAGCTCTACGCACGCGTGCTCTGGACGACGCTGCGGATCAGCATCATCACTTCGGCCCTCGCGACGGTGCTCGCCTATCCGGTCGCGCTGGTAATGGTGAAGAGCCGCCCGGTAGTCACGCGGATCATCACGCTGATCGTCATTGCGCCGCTCATCGTCAGCGTGGTTGTTCGCGGGTATGGCTGGCAGCTGGTACTCCAGAACGGCCCCAAGGGCATGCTGAACTGGATCCTGATGACACTGCATATTGTGGATGCGCCGATATCGGTGCTCTACACGGAAGCGGCCGTCGTCATCGGGTCGCTGCACGTGTTCTTCCCGATGATGGTGCTGCCGCTGGCCTCGGCGCTCGGCAAGATAGATCCCAACCTCGAAGATGCGGCCCGCATGCTCGGTGCGCCCTGGTGGAAGGTGTTCCTGCGGGTGACGTTGCCGTTGAGCATGCCGGGCTTCGTGGCCGGGTTCACGCTGGTGTTCTCGCTCACCGCCGGCTCTTTCGTCATTCCCGCGATCCTGGGCGGCGCTTCGGCGGTCATGCTCGGCAATTTGATCGAGCAGCAGATCTTCGTCGTCTACAACTGGCCGTTCGGTGCGGCCATCGCCGTCGTTCTCGTCGGGCTGGTCATGGCGGTGAACGGTCTCTCGATGTGGCTTCTGGAAGGCCGACGTCTCCGGAGGCCCGAGTGATGGACGAGCGATTTTCCGGCTTCGGCGCCTTCATTCTCTACTCCATCACCGCCAGCATGATGCTGTTCATCCTGGCGCCGCTTCTTCTCGTCATGGCGGTGTCGGTGTCCGATTCCTATTTCGTGACCTTTCCTCCGCAAGGCTTCACGCTGAAATGGTACGCCAAGGTTCTCCAGGACCGCGACTTCCTCGAGGCGATGAGGCTGAGCATCCTGCTGGCGCTCGGCACGACGGTGGGATCGCTCCTCCTCGGCGTGCCGGCGGCCTTCGCGCTGGTGCGAGGCAGGTTCTACGGTCTGGCGGCGATCAAGGGATTCTTGCTGTCGCCGCTGATTTTCCCGGCGCTGGTCACCGGTCTCGCGCTGCTTCAGGTGCTGACCAAGCTCGGCTCCCAGGATGCTCGGATCAATCTGCTGATTGGACACGTGGTGGTGACGTCGCCCTATGTCATCCGCACCGTCGTCACCAGTCTTCAACTGGTGGACGAGAATCTGGAGGACGCCGCGCGTACGCTCGGTGCTAACCGGCTGACGACCTTCTGGCGCGTGACGCTGCCGCAAATCGCCTCGGGCGTCGCCGCCGGCGGGCTGTTCGCCTTCATGGTGTCCTTCGACAATTACCCGGTCACGATGTGGCTGGCGAATTCCGAATACTCGCCCGTCCCGCTCGTTTTGATGCGGCAACTGGTCAACGTTTTTGACCCTTCTGTGCCTGCGATGTCGACGATCATCATCCTGATGGCGATGGTCGGCGTGCTGCTGCTGGAGAAACTGGTCGGCCTTCGCCGTGCGTTGGCCGCCTGATGTGCATTGGTAGATGGAGATAGGACCATGAAGCTGACACGTAGGACTCTCGTTAAGGCCGGTGCTTCCGCGATTGCCTTCCCGACCATCATCAGCCGGTCGTGGGCGCAGGACGCCAAGCAGCTGCACATCGGCGTCTACAATTCCGCGCTGGGCAAGCTGGTCCAGAAGGAGGTCATTCCGAAGTTCGAGGCCGAGTTCAAGTGCCGCGTCTTCACGATTGAGGGCGCCACGCTCTCCAACATCGCGGCGCTTCGCGCAACCCGCGATACGCCGCGTTTCAGTGTTATGATGATGGACGACGTCGGCATTCCCCAGGCAAAGCAGGAAGGCCTGATCGGCAAGCTCGACGCCGACAAGATCCCCAATCTTGCGAAGGTCTACCCGCGATATATCTTCGAGGACGGCTACGGCGTCGGCTTCTCGATCTCCAGCGCGGCCATGTTCATCAATCCGCAAGTGACTAAGCCGCTCAAGAGCTATGAAGAGATCTTCGACGCAAAGTATCGCAAGCAGATTTTGCTGAATACACCCAAGAATACGCAGAGCGTGCTGATGCTCATCGTCGCGGCTTCGCTCGTTACCGGCAAGCCGTTCAAGGAAGCGCAATATCTGGTCGATCAGGGCTGGGACAAGCTGGCGACGCTGAAGCCGAACGTCCTCACGATCTATGACAGCGAGGCGCAGGTGCTGCAGGTTGCCCAGGGACAGGCGACGATTGGGGGCATCGAATATTCGAAGGCGATCTATCCCCACACTGCGAAGGGATTGCCGCTCGATATGACCTTTCCGAAGGAAGGCGCGTTCACCGGCATCAACAGCATGACGATCGTCAAGAATGCACCGGAGCCGGAACTCGGAGCTGCTTTCATCAACCGCATCCTGGATCCGGCGGTTGCCAAAATGCTGTCCGAGCAGACGCTCAGTGCGCCCTCGGTCGGCGGAATCGACTTCAAGCCTGAGACGGCAAAATTCCTCGCTTATCCCGATACGAAAGCAACCGATCTTGGGCTCTTCACGCCGGATTGGAATTTCATCGTGCCGCGCCGAGGCCCGTGGCTGGAGAAGTATAACGAGGTATTTACGAGCTGAGTAGGATCGTCATGAAATCTTCCGAAGTCAGGCTTGATCGCCTTAGCAAGGAATACAACCGCGTTGTCGCGGTCGACGACGTGTCGCTCAGGATCGAGCCGGGCCACATGGTGGCGCTGCTCGGTCCGAGCGGATGCGGCAAGACGACCTGCCTCCGCATGATCGCGGGGCTGATCCGTCCGACGTCGGGCGACGTCTTCGTGAACGACAAGAAGATGACAGGCGTTCCGGTGCATCGCCGCAACGTCGGGATGCTGTTCCAGAACTACGCACTGTTTCCTCATCTGACCGTCGAGGAGAACATCGCGTTCGGCCTGGAGATGCGCGGTATCGCGAAGGCCGATGCCGCGCGAAAGGTGAGCGAGGCGCTCAGCCTCGTTCAACTATCCAACTTCGGAAAGCGCTATCCCGCTCAGCTCTCCGGTGGCCAGCAACAGCGCGTCGCTCTCGGTCGTGCCTTGGTGATCGAACCGGCGATGCTGCTGCTCGATGAGCCGCTCGGAGCACTCGACAAGGGGCTTCGCGAGAGCATGCAGGTCGAGCTGCGTGCATTGCAACGGAGGCTTGGCCTGACCACCGTCATGGTGACACACGACCAGGATGAGGCCCTGACGATGGCGGACAAGATCGTGGTGATGCGGGACGGCAGGCTCGAACAGGTCGGTTCGGCGACAGAGATCTACCAGCGTCCAACCTCGAAATTCGTCGCGCAGTTCATCGGTGCCTCGAATCTGTTCGAGGGGCCCATCGAGCAACGCAACGGCAACGGGGCCGTCATCCGCGTCTCACCGGAGTTGAGCCTTCAGGTTGAACAGCTTCCAGCGTCCGCGAGCGACGTGATGGTCTCGATCAGGCCCGAGGCAATCGTCGTCGAGAGGGCAGGCCAGACCCCGGCGACGCAACGCGTGAACAGCGTGACGGCGCGGATCGACCAGGCGATCTATCGCGGCTTCGTCAGCCACTACTATCTCAAGACGCCGAGCGGTGGGCAGATCATCGTGTTCGAGCAGAACCAGTCGCAACAGGCCGGACTTCGATATGCTGTGGGCGAAGAGGTTGTCGCGCGCTGGGAGGCTCCGAGCAATCACATCATTGCAAGGCATTGAGATCAAGGGCGAATGCGACGGATGCGGGCAATCGACATCCCTTATGCCCGCAGATGAACATCGTCTTGGATTGGTCTGGACTGTTTGGCTAGAACGAGAGGCGGCAGCGCCACGGGCGTTGGACTAACGAGGCCCTTTTGTCGATTAATCAGCCCAGCGCTCCTCTCGTCGGCGCGATCGAGAAAAGCCCGAAGATCAGCCTGATCGGCACGCTTGCGATGTTGGTCGAGGCACCGGGCGAATTTGACTTGATTCAACAGGGACGCATCTGGGCGCTTGCAGATGCCCTGTCGTCTTGGCCCAACGTGCAGGAGGCCGTCATTGGTGTCACCAATGTGATGCTGATATTCGACCAGCCGCCTTCGGATATAGGCATGCTCAGTGCCTCCATCGTCGAGCTGTGGCACCGCGTGCCTGGCCGAAGGGCCGATGGCAAGGTGATCGAGATTCCCGTGGTCTACGGCGGCGAGCTCGGCTTCGATTTGCCGGCGGTGGTGGAGCATACGGGACTGTCCGCGCGCGACATCATCCGGATTCACAGCGAAGGCGATTACACCGTCTGCGCCGTCGCCAGCTCGCCGGGCTTCGGATATCTCCACGGACTTGATCCCCGCATTCATATGCCGCGCAAATCGGTGCCGTCACTCAATATACGTGCAGGCTCGGTGACGATCGGCGGAATGCAGACTGGCGTTGCGGCGCTGACGAGCCCGAATGGATGGAACGCGATCGGCTGGGCCTCGGTCGCCATGTTCGATCCGTGGCGCGAGCAGCCGTCCCTGATGCTTCCAGGGGACCGTGTCAAATTCAGGATCGATCGGATCGAGCTGTGATCGAGATCCTGACCAGCGCTGCCTTCAACACGATCCAGGATCTCGGGCGTCGTGGCGCGCGGCGTTTTGGGGTGAGCACCTCAGGCGCGATGGATCCGATCGCGCTTGCTGGCGGAAATGCGCTGCTTGGCAATGACGACAATGCAGCCGGCATCGAGATCCAAACATTTCCGTTCCGGCTGCGCTTCCAGGCCGATGCTGCATTTGCGCTGACGGGCGCCGATCACATCTCGACACTGACCGGATCACCCGTTGGTTCCTGGTGGTGCAGGCGGGCGCGGGCAGGCGACATTCTCGCGATCGAAACGCCGCGCCGAGGTGCGCGCGTCTATGCAACGGTCGGCGGCGGCCTCGATGTTCCCAGCGTGCTGGGCTCGCGCAGCACGCATCTGCGCGCCGGCTTTGGCGGGCTTGAGGGGCGGACCTTGCAGGCGGGCGATGTCATTCCGGTTGGGAGACCGTTGTGTGAGGCTGGCCGCCGCGTCGACTTCGGTGCCGCGCCGCCAGATGTAGCGATTGCAGGCGCTGGTTCGGCCGAGGATCGTGTGCTGCGAATACGCCTCATGCGGGCTGGCGAATATGATTTGTTTCCAGAAGCGGTGCAGGCGAGATTCTGGTCGACCACGTGGAAGATCAGCGCCCGCAGCGACCGCGGTGGATATCGTCTTGCCGGAGACAAGTTGACGCTGGATGCACCGGTCGAGATGCGTTCGCATGGTGTCGTGCCGGGGGTCGTGCAGGTGCCGCCCGGCGGCGAGCCGATCATCCAGATGAGCGATGCCAATACGGCGGGCGGCTATCCCAAGATGGCGGCGGTGATCCAGGCTGATCTCTGGCGCCTTGGCCAGGCGACGCCGGGATCGTTCATCACCTTCAGCGAGGTGAGCTACCAGGACGCGGTCGCGGCCATGGCTCCCGTCAACGATTACCTCGCGAGGTTGCGTGCGACCGCGGATCTCTATCGAGCGCTTTGAGTGGACGTCAACAATAACAAGAGCAGGGTACGAACATGAAAATCGGCATCAATTCGGACATGGGCGAAGGCTTCGGCAATTATCGGATCTGCGACGACGAGGCACTGATGGGGATCGTCTCGTCCGCCAATGTGGCATGCGGGTTTCATGCCGGCGATCCCATCATAATGGATCGCATGGTTCGTCTGGCAAAGCAGAAGGGAGTCGAGGTCGGCGCCCATCCGGGCCTGCCCGATCTGCTTGGATTTGGCCGCCGCGTGATCCAGATGGACGCCGCCGAGCTCGAGAAGCACATGGTCTATCAGATCGGCGCCCTGCAGGCGATCGCGGCCAATGCCGGCCACCGCGTGACCCATGTCAGCTTCCACGCCGCGATGGGCAACATGGTCAATGCGGACCCCGACATGGCCGACGTCGTGGCCCGAGCGATTGCGACCATCAACCGCGATTTCATCGTGTTCTCGCAGCCCGACGCCGAGATCGTGCGCGCTGCGCGCAAGGTGGACTTGCGCATCCTGACTCTGTTCCTGGCCGATCGCGCCTATGATGAGCACGGCCATCTGGTGTCGCGCAAGCTTCCCAATTCAGTGATCAGTTCGACCGAAGCCGTCGCCGAGCGGGTCAAGCGCCTCCTTGACAGCGGGACGGTGAAGACCATCGACGGCAAGTCGATCAAGGTCGAGGCGCGCTCGATCCTGATCCACAGCGACACGCCCGGATCGGTCAATCTTGCCGGCACGGTACGCCGCGTGATCGAAGAGGGCGGCGGCGAGGTCACGCCCGCAACCGTGCTGCTCAATTGAGCGGGCGGATCCGCACGATCGGGGTGCCGTAGCCGACCATGGCACCCGTTTCCGCAATTACGGCATCGACGGTGCCGGCGGCGGGCGCTACGACGGGCGCGTACAACAGGCCGACCTTGACGAGGCCGACGATCGCGCCGGCCTCGATGCGCTGGCCGGGCACGACGAAAGGCTTGTCCTGCCAGGGATGCGCCGCAAGGAAATGTCCAGCGACATCAGCTTTTGCGACGATGGAATGATCATTGATCGGGGCGTCCGTAGCTGCAGGCGTTGCAGACGTCGCGATTCTGATACCGGTGTCGACGACGATCTTCAGTGTCAGCCCCGGCTCTTCGATCTCGATCGTGTCGACGCCAGACTTTGCAAGGATCTGCGCCAGACGCGCGATGTCGGTGATCTCTATCGGCATGTTCTGGTCTCCTCGACAAGGCGCACATTGGTCCTCAGCCGGTCGAGATAAGCCGACATCTCGGATTCGGCTGCAAGCGCGTCGGTGTAGCCAGTTTGCTCGAACCGCAGCTTGGTGCCGAGCCGCGCCTGCCCGACGCGCCACAGATCGGCCCGGATCACGGTTGCGATCTTCGGATAGCCGCCCGAGGTCTGTGCATCGCGCATCTGGATAATGGGCTGTCCGTTGGGCGGAATCTGGATGACACCGGGGACAATGCCGTGCGAGCGTTTCTCGACGGGTGCCTGCGGCTTCACGGCGGGGCCTTGCAGGCGGTAGCCGTAGCGATTGCTCTGCGGAGTGATCTTCCAGCCGCTGGACCAGAACAGCGCCTGCGTAACGGCATCGAACGCGTCATATTCGCCGGCGACGACAACCCGAACGACGGTCTCGTCCGCCGCAGCTTTCGGTCGTGCCAGCGTGATCTCGGCCGGCTCGATCCCGAGTTCGCCGGTGGCAGCGGCGGACGCCGCGCAGGGCAGGTTATCGCCCACCTGAAGCGGCCGCCCATGCAGGCCGCCGAATTCGCCTCGAAATTGCGTGCTGCGCGAGCCCAGCACGACAGGCACGTCGATGCCGCCGCTGACGGCGAGATAGAGACGAGCGCCGTGAGACATCGCCTTGATGGTCAGAACGTCACCAGTGCGTGCATGCGAGCGCCACCAGGACGGGATGGCGCGTGCTGCGATCTCAGCCTCGACACCAGCCCCTGTGAGCGCGAAGGCCATATCCCGGCCGAAGCGGAGTTTGAACGGCATCATCGGGATTTCGATGCTGGCGGCGTTCTCATCATTGCCGAGCAGGATGTTGCCGGCGCGCAGCGCGACATCGTCCATTGCTCCCGACGTGCCGACCCCGAAGCGATATTGATCGAAGCGCCCGAGATCCTGGATGCTGGCGGGACCCGTGACTGACAGGATCTCGATCACCGGATCACCCGTTCGATCTCGAAGCGGATCGTATCTCCCGGCGCGAGCGCGGCGGGCGTCGGCCAAGAGGGGTCGAAGAACGTCCAGCTGGTGTGTCCGATGGCATGCCAGCCGCTGGGGCCGGGCGAGGCGGAGATGCCGGTCTGCGATCCGCCGATCGAGACCGAGCCGCCTGCGGAACGTTGCAGCGGTGTCTGTCGCCGCGGCATGGTGATGCGCGGATCCATGCCGCCCAGATAGCAATAGCCGGGATGGCTGCCGAGCGCGAACACCGTGTAAAGCGGCGCGGCATGGATCGCCACGACATCGTCAATTGACAGGCCGCAATGATCCGCGACGGACCGGAGCTGCGAGCCGACCTCGCCGCCATAGGTGACCGGCAGCCTGATCTCGCGGCCGCCGATCGCAAGACTCTCCGCCGCGTCCCAGCTCTCATGGAGGGCGGCAATCAGGGCGTCGAGCTGACATGGCGGCGTTTCGAAGGTCAGCATCAAATTAGTAATGCCTGGAATAGCCTCGCGAATGTCAGGCCATTTCGACGCTGTCGCGGCCAGCGCCCAGATGCGTCGCTGATGCGGTAGATCGAACGCGCCGGGGGCCTCGAAAAGGAGGGCCGATGTGCCAAGCAGGCTGATCCGCGGCCGGTCTGGTGCCGTCATTGCGCGGCCACCTTCGCATTCATCCAGTGCTCGAGATGGTGGATGTCGTAGCCGCCACGGCAGAACGAGGGATCGGCGAGGATCGCCTGATGCAACGGAACATTGGTCCGGATGCCTTCGGCGCGGAGCTCTGACAGGGCGACGCGCGCGCGGGCCAGGGCCTCGTCGCGGGTGCTGCCGTGGGTGATCAGCTTGCCGATCAGCGAGTCGTAGTGGCGCGGAACGGTGGCGCCGGCCACGATATGGGAATCGACGCGGATGCCGATGCCGCCGGGCACATCCCAGCGCGTCACGGTGCCGGGCGAGGGCGCAAAGGTGGCAGGGTCTTCGGCATTGATGCGAAATTCGACGGCATGGCCGACACGCGCGATGTCCTCTTGGGCGATCTCAAGCCGTTCGCCACGCGCGATGCGAATCTGTTCCTTGACGATGTCGATTCCCGTCGTCATCTCGGTGACGGGATGCTCCACCTGGACGCGCGTATTCATCTCGATGAAGAAGAACTGTCTGTCCTCGTACAGGAATTCGAAGGTGCCCGCGCCGCGATAGCCGATCCGCCGGCAGGCTTCGACGCAGCTTGCGCCAACCCGCTCGATCAGCGCGCGATCGATGCCTGGCGCCGGAGCTTCCTCGACGACCTTCTGGTTCCTGCGTTGAAGCGAGCAGTCGCGGTCGCCGAGCCAGAGATGGTTGTCGTGTTGATCGCACAGCACCTGGATCTCGATGTGGCGCGGCTTTTCGAGGAATTTCTCGACATAAACCGCGGCGTTCCCGAAGGCCTTGCTGGCTTCCGCGCGCGTCAGCGCGAGCGCCTCGTCCAGCGCGCCTTCGTTGCGCACGATCCGCATGCCGCGTCCGCCACCACCGCCGGCGGCCTTGATGATGACGGGATAGCCGATGTCTTGCGCGATGGCGCGGACCTCCGCCGGATCGTCCGGCAGGGCGCTGTCCGGCCCGGGTACACAAGGTACGCCTGCGGCCCGCATCGCGCGCTTGGCGGCAACCTTGTCGCCCATGGCGCGGATACACTCCGCGGGAGGACCGATGAAGGTGAGGCCGGCGTGTGCAATCCGCTCTGCGAACTCCGCGCTCTCCGACAGGAAGCCGTAGCCGGGGTGGATCGCCCGGGCGCCGCTGGCCTCGGCCGCGAGCAGGATCGCCGCAATGTTGAGATATGTGCTGCTCGCGGGCGCCGGCCCGATGCAGAGTGCCTGGTCCGCAAGCGCAACATAGCGCGCGTCGCTGTCCGCCTCCGAGTGAATGACGACCGTCTTGAGGCCCATCGCCCGACAGGCGCGCTGGATACGGAGCGCGATTTCGCCGCGATTGGCGATCAAGACCTTGTCGAACATCAGGACGAACCCGCAGGACCGATCCGGAACAGCGCCTGGCCGGCCGCGATCTCGTCACCGTTTTCGGCGAGGATCGCAAGTACCACGCCGGGCGCTTCGGCGGCGATGTCGATGAAGGTCTTCATCGCCTCGATGATGCAAATCTTCTGCCCGGCCTCGATCCTCGCGCCGACCTCGACCAGCGGGGGCTCGTCCGGTGTCGCAGATCTGTAGAAGACGCCATGCATCGGCGCGGGCACGATGAGGTCAGCGGTTGCATCGAACGGGGGACTGTTCTGATGATCGGCGGCAGGGACGTGCGGGCCGCTTGCGCTTGCAGGGCGCACGGCGACCGGCTGCGCTTCCCCAGATGGATGCTTGAGGATGCGGATGCGGGTTCCGTCCTGCGTCAGCTCCAGCTCCGCGATGGAGGAGCGGGTAACCAGATCCACGAGTTGTTCGATCTTGGGCAAGTCCACTGTCACGCTCCGCGTTGACGACCTCTCGCGTTCGGGGCGTTCATGCATTACTCGGCCGGCGGCCGGCTCTTCTGCGCGAAATTAAGGCCGCCGACGACCTGCTGGGTCGGCAGGACTTCCATGAACGCCACATTCATGCGCGCTGGCGAGCCCACCACGAATGCGATCGAATTTGCGATGTCCTCGGGCTGGAGGGCATCATAGTCGTCGAAGAAGCGGCGCTTGGCTTCGGCCAGATCGCCCAGCAGCCGCCCGAAAACCTCAGTCTCGACCCGGGCCGGCGAGATCTCGGTGACGCGGACCCTGGTTCCGTAGAGGTCGACGCGCAATTGCTGCGACAGCGAGTGAATGCCGGCTTTCGTGGCATGATAGACGGTATTTCCGCCGCCGAACGCGTAGTGGCCGGCGATCGAGGAGATATTGACGACATGACCACGGTCGCGACGTGCCATGCCCGGCACGACGAGGCTCGTCAGATGCAGGACCGCGCGCAGATTAACGTCGATGAGCGCGTCAATATCTTCCGGCGTGGTGTCCAGGATATTGCCGCGCCGGGACTGGCCGGCATTGTTGACCAGGACGTCGAACTCGGCCGACTTTGCCAGGGCTGCGAGCGCGTCGAGGTCGCTGATATCAACGGCGCAGGGACGGCAACCGGTTTCCGCCGCCAGGGCGGTCAGGCGCGCGGCGTCACGTGCCACGGCGTGAACCTGAAGTCCCTCCGCACTCAGGCGGCGAACCGTCGCAGCCCCGATTCCCGAGGAAGCGCCCGTCACCAAGGCCGTACGATAATCCGAAAATCCCATCCCAAGGGCTCCTCTGCTACCGTCCAACCCGCGCGAGCGGCATCGGCTGCAAGGCGAGCTGCGGACGAGTGCAGTACCAACCTATAGGCCCGCAGGGTTCCCAGTGGTAAGAACAATTCCTTCTGATCCCATAGCTTCAGCCTATTGCTGCTGCATGGCTCCCTAGCTGGATATCCGGAGACTCCGTATTGGATACGAAACGTTTGGAGGCCTTCATCAAGGTCGTCGATCTCGGCAGCATGACGAGCGCGGCGAAGGTGCTGAATGTCGCGCAGCCGGCGTTGAGCCAGCACATTGCGAGCCTGGAGGCGGATTTCAAGAGCAAGCTGCTCCATCGCAGCGCCCGCGGCGTCAAGCCGACCGAGGCCGGACAAATCCTCTACCGCTATGCCAGGTCGATCCAGCGCCAGATCGAAGAGGCAAGGCGCACCATTCTCGACAACAAGCCGGAGTTGACGGGCAATGTCACGATTGGCCTCGCCCCGCTCAGCTCGGCCGCGCTGCTCGCAACCCCGCTGCTGTTGCGGGTCCGTGAGCGCTATCCCGGCATCGTGCTGCACATCTATGATAGTTCCGGAATCATGCTCAGCGAAATGATGCTGAAGGGCAGCATGGATATGGCTGTCCTGTATGGCGATCGTCCGGTGACCGGTCTCGATTACAAGCCGTTGATGCGCGAGCCTTTCTATCTCGTCGCGCCCCGCAGCACCTATGGGAATCACGCTCCTCCCGACGAAGTTTCGGCGGCGGAGGTCGCGCAATTCGACCTGCTGCTGCCGTATCGGGAATCCTTCCTGCGTCAGGCGGTCGAGCGGGTCTGTGCCGAGGCGGGGCTCCGCCCGCGCATCGTCGCCGAGATCCATTCGCAATCGACCTTGTCTTCGGCAATCGCGGCCGGAATCGGTGCTGCGGTGCTGCCCATGTCGATCGCAAAGGAGTTGCCGAACCTCGACGAGCTCTGTGTTCGCAGGATCAACGCGCCGTCGGCGTCGCAGCAGATGTCGTTGTGTATCTCGGACAACATCGCGCTGTCCGACGCCGCATTCGCGGTCTACAAGATCTTGCTGGAGATCATTGCGAAGGACTGGGGACCGTACGATTGCGCGACGAGTCCTAATGCCGTTGTTGCAGCGGTCTCTATGGCGGTGCGGGATGGGTCGGACGAAGAGCCATAACGAAATGCGATGCGGCAATCCTAAAATCTGAAATTCTCGAAGATTGGGCCGTGGACTATTTGGAGGTGTAGCGCAGTCTTGCTGCGGACCCCCAGGGAGGGACCATGGTTCACGTGATCAAAACTTTCGACCGACCTGCCGCAGACCTCGTCGAACGCATCAAGCAGTTTCCTCCCTCCACGCTGCATGAGGCGCAGGGACGATCGGGCGCGCTGACCTCCCGGATCAAGCCGATCTATTCAGGGATGCGCGCCTGCGGCCCAGCCCTCACGGTGAGCTGCCATCCCGGCGACAACATGATGCTGATCACGGCGATTTCGCTGGCGAAGCCAGGCGATGTGCTCGTGGTGAGCGCGGGCGACCATCCTGAACAAGGCGGCTTCGGCGAGGTGCTGGCGACGGCGTGCGTCGCCAAGGGCATCGTCGGGCTGGTTACGGATGCCGGCGTTCGCGACGGCCTTGCGGTGCGCGGCACTGGCTTCAACGTCTTCTCCTATGGCCTCTGCATGAAGGGCACCGTCAAGGAGACGCTCGGCACCATCAACCAGCCGATCGTCATTGGCGGCATCGCCGTTCGTCCCGGCGATATCGTCAGTGCCGACGACGACGGCGTCGTGATCGTGCCGAAGGAGAATATCGCCGATGTCTGCGTCAAGTCGGCGGCGCGCGAGGAGAAGGAAGCCGGTGTGATGAAGGCACTCAAGGCTGGCGGGAACATCCTCGAACTGTCCGGCATCGGCAAGGTGCTGGAATCCAAGGGTTGCACCTTCGCTTGAGCGATGGTGCGTGCCGCAAGCGAGCAATAGCGGGAAAACCAGTGGCAGCGATCCTCGGCTCGGGCGAACATCGCTACCGCGTCGTCGATAATTGGGCGAAGCTGCCGGATGGCTGGCAGCTCACCGACGTTGCCTCCGTCGCGGTCGACAGCAAGGATCGCATCTACGTCTTCAATCGCGGCGCCCATCCGATGGTGGTGCTCGATCGCGACGGCAATTTCCTGCGGAGCTGGGGTGAGGAGCTGTTCTCACGCGCCCATGGCCTGCACATTGATGCCGACGACAATCTCTACTGCACCGACGACGGCGACCACACCGTCCGCAAATGCACGACCGACGGCAAGGTGCTACTGACGATCGGCGTGCCCGGGAAGCCCGCGGCGTTCATGAGCGGCGATCCCTTCCATCGCTGCACCCACACGGCCTTGTCGCCGAAGGGCGAGATCTACGTCTCGGATGGCTACGGCAACGCCCGCATTCACAAGTTCACGCCGGACGGCAGGCTGATCACGAGTTGGGGCGCGCCGGGCACCGATCCCGGTCAGTTCAACATCGTCCACAACATCGTCACCGATGCCGACGGTTGGGTCTATGTCGCCGATCGCGAAAACCATCGCGTGCAGGTGTTCGACGGCAACGGAAAATACGAGGCGCAATGGAATAATTTGCACCGGCCCTGTGCGCTGTGCTGCTGCGGCGGGGCCAAGAACCCGACTTTCGTGGTTGGCGAACTCGGGCCGGCCATGCCTGTCAACCGCAAAGTGCCCAATCTCGGCCCGCGGCTGTCTATTGTGGATGCCAACGGCAAGCGAGTTGCGCGGCTCGGCGGCGAGGACGGTCCCGGCCTTGCGAGCGGAAAGTTTTTGGCGCCGCATGGTATCGCGCTGGATTCCAGGGGTGACATGTATGTCGGTGAGGTCGGCGTCACCGACTGGAAAACAAACTTTCCGGACGAGGATATGCCGGCCGTGGTCCGCACCTCGCGCTGCCTGCAGAAACTGGAGCGTGTGACGGACTTTCAGCGCTGACCTTGGCGGCAGTTGTGTCGCTCGGATGCGCGTGAAGTTCAAGGAACATCGCGCAATTTATACTCAATCCGCAAACTGGGCATAACGCCGGTCTAGAGCAGCTTTACATAGCATTGTATTTCCGTCGCTAGTCTTGCAAGCCGCGTGTGCACGCGGCTTTTCGTGTGCGCGACCTGTGCACTGAGAATCCGAATTCGCGATTTTCCCTTCCAATCCAGACCCAAATGAGCCTAGAAGAGCCACCCCTGCGGAAACGTGGCCGAACTCGATATCTCAGTCGCTCCTACAACATATGCGACTGATCGACACCAAAATAACTTAGCAAGATGAATGACTTACGCTGGAGATTTTCCACAGCGCCGATGATGGATTGGACCGACCGGCACTGCCGGGTGTTCCACCGTCACCTGACGAAACGGGCGCTGCTTTATACGGAAATGCTGACGACGGGCGCCATCATTCATGGCGATCGGGAGCGGCTGCTCGGCTTCGACGCAGTCGAGCACCCGGTGGCGCTGCAGCTTGGCGGCTCGGATCCCAGCGACCTCGCGAAAGCTGCGCGGATCGGCGAAGAGTTCGGCTATGACGAGATCAATCTTAATGTAGGCTGCCCGTCCGATCGCGTGAAGGACGGCCGCTTCGGTGCTTGCCTGATGGCTGAGCCGGATCTGGTGGCAAGATGCGTCGAGGCGATGAAGGGGGCGGTCTCCATCCCCGTCACGGTAAAATGCCGCATCGGCATCGATGACCAGGATCCCGAAGTAGCGCTCGATACGCTCGCGCGCGCTGTTGCGGCTGCTGGCTGCGACGCGCTGATCGTGCATGCCCGCAAGGCCTGGCTCGACGGTCTGTCCCCGAAGGAGAATCGCGACATTCCGCCACTCGACTACGACCGCGTTTATCGGCTCAAGCGTGCGATGCCTGATGTGCCTGTGATCATCAATGGCGGCGTCCTGAGCATAGAGGAGGCGAAAGCGCATCTTGCGCATGTCGATGGCGTGATGCTCGGCCGCGCCGCCTATCAGGAGCCGTGGCGGTTGCTCTCGGTCGATAGCGACATCTTCGGCGAGGCGGCGCCGCACGCGACCATGCAGGACGCATTCGAGGCGATGATGCCCTATGTCGCGGCGGAGCTGGCGCGCGGCACGCGGCTGCACGCCATCACGCGGCATTTCGTCGGCGCCTTCCACGCCGTGCCCGGTGCACGCGCTTTCCGCCGTCATCTTGCCGAGCAGGGCGTTAAGCCAGGCGCCGGGATCGATGTGCTGCGCGATGCGATTGCGCGTGTCGGTGCTCGCGCGCCGGCAGAGGCAGCGTAGCCGCAAGAAAAGCCAGATCGCGGCATCTGGCTCTTCCTCAAGAGGCTCAGCGGAACAGGTCGAAATGGTAGTTCACGCCGACGCGGAAGCTGTGGAGTTTCGCAGCATTCCAGTCCGGCAGATTGTCGTGTTTGAATTCAGTGTAGAGATATTCGGCCTTGGCCGACCATTTCGGCGCGAACGCCCATTCGACACCGCCGCCGGCGGTCCAGCCCATCTTCATCTTGTTGATCGGACCGTCCTTCAATTCGCCGGTGGCAAGACCGGCGGTCCCGAAGAACAGCAGGCGTGAATCCATCGTCGCGATGCCGGCGCGGGCACGGCCGGTCATGTACCAGGGCAGGCTGACCGCGGCGCTGTTGAGCGCGTCGTGGTTCTTGACATCGCCACCTTCGAAGTCGTTCTCGATGCCGACCACGAACATCGGCGAGAGCTGATAGTTGTAGCCGATCTGTACGCCGCCGATGGCGCCCTTGACCTTGCCGCCGCTCGCACCGACGAGATTGTTGAAGGCATTGTCGCCGCTCTCGGCGTAGCCGGCGTTGAGGCCGGCGTAGAGGCCGGTCCAGGAGTAGACCGGCTGCGGCGCGGTGTAGGCGGGGGCGGCGTATCGCGGCGACAGGTCGGCTGCGCTGGCGTTGCTCGTTCCGAGCGCGACGGCAAAGGGCAGGGTGCGTATCGCGCGGCTCAAGGCGGCTCTCGCAGTCATCACTTTCAATCTCCCAACTTGGCCGCCTCAATCACTTGGGCGCGACGGCTCGTCCAACCCCGATCGGGGAACGGCTCCATCTATAAACCGACTAGTTGGTTTGTAAATAGCGGAATTGCCACGGCCGCGTTCGTTGTGGATTCAAGGATTGGCTGTGTGGCCGGGACCGGAAAGTGGCGCTTTGGCGCGCGCCTAATCGACCGCCGTGCGTCCGCGGCGGTGGCTGCTCTGGAGCTCCGGATAGCCGGTGAGCAATAGCGTGTCGGAGCGCACGCCCCAGCTCTCGAGGCGATCGAGGAAGCTCATGCCGAGCAGATTGGTCTTCATCTGCCCACGCTGCACCACGAGCGCCGGCACCGACTTCTCGACGAGATGGCCGACGGCGAGACGATCAAGTGTCAGCCGCGCCGCCTTGGTGTGACCGCCCGCGGTCTCGAGGTCGACGTCATATTCGAGCACCTCGAGCGGCAGCCCGATCGCCTTCGCGGTCTCCCAGGTCAGCACGACCGACGTGGCGCCGGTATCGATCACCATCGGTGCGGCGACGCCGTTGATCTTGGCGCGTAGTGCGAATTCACCGCCCTGGCCTCGCTGGATCTGCACCGCGGGGGCGGGCGTTGCCGTCTTTGTGCGAAAGATGTGCGAGACCTTGTGGCTGGCGCGCGCGATCTGACCGGGGTCGCCATAGGCCACCACGGCGCCGGCCGTGCCGGCGAGCATGACGAGGACGAGCAGGAAGCGGATCATTGCGCGCCTCCGAAGGCGCGCGAGCCCGTCAGGCCCGTTTGGCCGAGCCCCCGATCGGCTGCAACCCGGCGTCCGCTAGTCGCGCCGGGAGCTGCGCCATCAACGCGAGCCGTTCCGCCCTTTCCATGGCGTGCCAGCGCGCGATCTCCGGCAAAGTCCGGCCACAGCCGAAGCACAGCTTGGTCTTGGGATCGATCATGCAGACGGCGACGCACGGCGTTTCTTTGCTCATCCGGACATAGTGGGGGATTGGCGGGCATGTCTGCAAGCATGTGTTTACGAACCCGTGCCCGCGCTCATGATCGGCTTGTGTCGCGGCCTGCGCTTCTCGTCAGGCACCATGGAACTCTCGGGCTGGAGGGGCGGCGCGTCCTCCGAGAGCGGCGCAAGCGCGCTCATCACGCGTTCCGGCGGGAAGGTGACGATCACCTCGGTGCCGATGCGCAGCTTCGACTTCAGCGTGAACGTGCCGCCATGCAGGTCGATCAGGTTCTTGGCGATGGGGAGGCCCAGGCCTGCGCCCTGTTCGGCCGATTTGATCGAGTTGGAGCCCTGGCCGAACGAGGCGAGCACGACGGGGATCTCGTCCTCCGGGATGCCCGAGCCGGAATCCTTCACCGAGAGATACTGCCCGCCAGACGCAGTCCAGCCGGCCTTGAGCCAGATCTCGCCGCCTTGCGGAGTGAACTTGATCGAGTTGGAAAGCAGGTTGAGCACGACCTGGCGGATCGCGCGCTCGTCGGCCCATAGCCGCGGCATCGCCTGCTCGAACACCTCGTGAATGGTGATTCCGCGGCTGGAGGCGCGCAGCTTCATCAGATGGTGGCAGTCGGCGACGATGCCGACCAGAGACACCGCTTCCTCGTTCAGTTCGTAGCGGCCGGCTTCGATCCGCGACAGATCGAGGATCTCGTTGATGAGGTTGAGCAGATGCACGCCGGAATTATGGATGTCCGCCGAGTATTCCTTGTACACCGGCACCGCATGCGCGCCAAAGATCTCGCTCTTCATCACCTCGGAGAAGCCGAGGATGGCGTTGAGCGGCGTCCGCAGTTCATGGCTCATCTGCGCGAGGAAGCGCGATTTGGCGACGTTGGCGGATTCGGCGCGGTGACGGGCTTCATCCGAGATCGCCTTGGCCTGTTCGAGCTCGCCGATCAGCGCGTCCTTTTCGGCGCGCGCTTCGAGCGTGGCGAAGGTCGAGGAGTGCAGGCGATGCGCCAGCAGCACGAAATAGCCTTCGGCCGCGAGTGCGAGTGCACCGAGAATATAATTGTCCAGCGAGCCGCTCATCACGAAGCTCAGCGCCATGGCGACCGCAACCGGCGCGGTGGCGGCCAGCGCTGCGATCGGCAGATTGGCGGCAAGCATGCTCGATACTGCGATCACCAGCAGCATCAGGAACATCATCAGCGTTTCCGTGACCATGTCGAGCACGGGATGGATCAGTATTGCCATCCAGCACAGGCCGTAGAGCAGGTCGAGCACGACGAAGCGCGTTCGCCAGGCGCGCGTCGCGGTGGGCGACGCTGGCTCGATCAGGAAGCGCTTGCAGCTGCGGATCATCGCGGCGTGGATGCAGATCATGCCGGCGGTCCAGGCCGCGGCCGGGATCGGCTGCATCCACAGGCCGAACAGCATGCCGGTCGCGACCACCAGCAGCATCACGACGTAGGAGGCGGAGAGCCGTGTCTGCGCATATTGGCGGAGCAACTCGGCGTCGAAGGCCGGCCGGGTTCCGCTGGTCGACGTTAACTTATCGCGCGCCTCGCGCACCCGCTGCGCCGCAGCCCTTCGGCTGCTCACCGACGGAGCGCTGGCCGGCTCGGCCGGAAGCTGCACTACCTCAGGCTTTTCAGCGGGGTTACTCATCAAGCAACAACGATTCCTGCCCACGTCGGACGCGGGCCTTCTGCATTGTCTATCTCTGGCAAGAAATCCTTAAGAGGTGACTTAAGGAGCTAAAAAATTACGTTAACCGGATGTTAATTCGGGCCCCCGGCAGTTGCCGCTCAGTGCAGCCACGCGTGCTGCGCGACATAGACCACTGCGCCGGCCAGATAGCCCGCGAGCGCGGGTACCGCGATGCGGCGGGCGTACCAGAGGAACTCGATCCGCTCGAGCCCCATGGCGGCGACGCCTGCGGCCGAACCGATGATCAGGATCGAGCCGCCGGTGCCGGCGCAATAGGCGATGAACTCCCAAAGGAAGCTGTCTGGCGGGTAGTGGCCGAGGTCGTACATGCCCATGGTCGCGGCCACCAGCGGCACGTTGTCGATGATGGCGCTGAGCAGACCGAGCACGACGACGATGATGTCCTGGCGGCCGATCGTGGCATCCAGCCATTTCGCCAGCATCGAGAGCAGGCTCACATGTTCGAGGCAGGCGACCGCGAGCAGGATGCCGACGAAGAATACGATCGAGCCCATGTCGATCTGCGTGAGCGCGTGCGCGAGCGACAGGGGACGGCGAACATGCTCATCCTTGCCGCGATGGACGATGTCGCCGACCAGCCAGACGAGGCCGAGTCCGAGCAGCACGCCCATAAACGGTGGCAGATGCGTGGCCGCCTTGAAGGCGGGCACCGCGATCAGCACGCCGAGCCCGAGAAAGAACATCAGATTGCGCTCGACCTGGTCGACGCCGAGCATATTGCCGTCTTTCGGAGGCGGCGCGATGGTCTTGCCCTTCAGTGCAAAGCTGATCGCCGCCAGCGGCACGAGCAGGTTGATCAGGGAGGGCAGGAACACACCGCTCATGATGTTAAGCGGCGAGATCTGGCCGCCGATCCACAGCATTGTGGTGGTAACGTCGCCAATCACGGTCCATGCGCCGCCGGCATTGGCGGCTATGACGATGAGGGAGGCGAACAGCAGGCGGTCCTCGCGCCGCGCGATCAGGCGCTGGATCAGCGAAATCATGACGATGGTCGTCGTCAAATTGTCCAGGATAGAGCTGAGGAAAAAGGCCACGAAGGCGACCAGCCATATCAGCTTGACCTGGCTGGTCGTGCCGATGCGGGAAGTGATGACTTCGAAACCGTCATGGGCGTCGATCACCTCGACGATCGTCATCGCGCCGATCAGGAAGAACACGATCTGTGCGGTCGAGGCGACGGAATCGTCGAGCTGACGGCCGACCAGAGCGTGGTCGCCCGTCGTGATCCCATAGATCATCCAGAGCAGGCCCGCGCCGAGCAGCGCGGACGCACTCTTGTTGATCCCGATCGGATGTTCGAGCGCGATCGCTGCATAGGCGAGAACGAAGAGTGCGGTGATCGCGATCAGCAAGGCGGAATTCGCTTCGTCAGGTATCAGCGCGACAGGCGCGCGAGCAGGCTCGACGTATCCCAGCGTTTGCCACCCATCTTCTCGACCTCGGCATAGAACTGGTCGACCAGCGCGGTGACCGGAAGATTGGCACCGTTGCGGCGAGCCTCAGCCAGCGCGATCGAGAGGTCCTTGCGCATCCATTCGACAGCGAAGCCGAAATCGTACTTGCCCTCTTTCATGGTCTTGTAGCGGTTCTCCATCTGCCAGGACTGCGCCGCGCCCTTGGAGATGGTCTCGATCACCGCGGCGACGTCGAGGCCGCTCTTCTGGGCGAAGTGAATGCCCTCGGAGAGGCCCTGCACTAGGCCGGCGATGCAGATCTGGTTGACCATCTTGGTCAGCTGGCCGCTCCCGGCTGGCCCGAGCAGTTTGCACATCCGCGCATAGGCGCCCGTGATGATCGGCTCTGCGCCGGCATAGACGTCCTGGGCACCGCCGCACATCACCGTCAGCACGCCGTTCTCGGCGCCGGCCTGGCCGCCGGAGACGGGGGCGTCGATGAACTTGAAGCCGGCCTTGGTCGCGGCCGCGTCGAGCTCGCGCGCGACTTCGGCGGAGGCGGTGGTGTGGTCGACGAAGGTCGCGCCCTTCTTCATGCCGGCGAAGGCGCCGTCTGGGCCGATCGTGACCGCGCGCAGATCGTTGTCGTTGCCGACGCAGCACATCACGAAGTCCTGGCCCTCGGCCGCGGTCTTCGGGGTCGCCGCGGTCTTGCCGCCGAACTTGTCCGCCCACTCCTTCGCCTTGGCGGCGGTGCGGTTGTAGACGGTGACCTCATGGCCCCCTTTTTTCACGAGGTGTCCGGCCATGGGGAAGCCCATCACGCCGAGACCGAGGAAAGCGACTTTAGCCATGTGTGTGTCCGTAGCTTGAGTTTTACGGTTGCAGCCGGGCGAGGGGGCGCCAGCCGGGGTCCTTGAGGTTCCGCCCGAGGGCGGGCCGGGCGCACCATAAACCCTTGCGGGCAGAGGGCAACGGCTTCGTTTGGCGGCCTCCTGTGCTAGGATGGCGGACCTCAAGGACTTCAAAACAAGGGAGCGAAAGCATGGGCGGAATAAGCGTCGGCGTCCTCGATCATTTCAATATCCGGACCCGGAATCTGGCCGAGACGGTCAGCTTCTACGAGGACGTGCTGGGTCTCGAAAAAGGCGCCCGGCCGAATTTCGCCTTCCCGGGGGCGTGGATGTACAGCGAGGGCAAGCCGGTGGTGCACCTCGTCGACATTTCCCCGACCTCCGAGCCGCAAAAGCCGGATTCCGGCGTCGTCCACCACGTCGCCTTCGTCAGCCGCGGCTTCGACGGCATGAAGCAGCGCCTGACGTCCAAAGGCATGAAATTCGACTCCCGACAGGTGCCCGGCGGCGACCTCTGGCAGATATTCGTCCACGACCCCAACGGGGTCATGATCGAGCTCAATTACGAGGCCGCGAAGGAGCAGGGGGCAGCGCCCGCCGAGATGGCTGACGATATCGGCAGGCAGTAGCCTTTTGGCCGTTTCCGCTCTAATGGGGCATCTTGAACTTCCAGGAGATGCGCTTTGAGCGTGACGCAGCAACAGGTCCTCGACAGCCTCGCCAAGATCAAGTCGCCCCGCGGGGTCGCGCTCACCAATGCCAATGTGCTGAGCGCGATCAGCGCGTCCGACGGCAAGGTGTTCTTCTCGATCAACGTGGATGCCGCCGAGGCGCGGGCCTGGGAATCCGTCCGGGCCGAGGCCGAGGCCGCCGTGCGCGGCCTTCCCGGCGTCACCACCGTGATGGTGGCGCTGACCGCCGAGCGCAAGGCGGGCGCTGCTCCGCCGCCGCCCCCGCAGCCGAGTCGCGGCGCACCCGGCGTGCAGCCGGTCCACGCTCACAAGCCGGCGCCGCAGGGCGGCGCCCAATCGCCGATGGCGCGGCAGTCCGAGATTCCGGGCGTCGCTGCTGTGATCGCGGTCGCCTCCGGCAAGGGCGGTGTCGGCAAGTCGACCACCGCGCTCAATCTGGCATTGGGCCTGCGCGACCTCGGTCTCAAGGTCGGGCTGCTCGATGCCGACATCTACGGCCCTTCGGTGCCGCGGCTGACCGGCCTGCACGAGAAGCCGGAGCTGGATGGCGAGCGCAAGATGATTCCGCTCCGGCGCTTCGGCCTCGCCATCATGTCGATCGGCTTCCTGGTCGAGGAAGAGACCGCGATGATCTGGCGCGGCCCGATGGTGATGTCGGCGGTAACGCAGATGCTGCGCGATGTCGCATGGGGCACGCTCGACGTGCTCGTGGTCGACATGCCGCCGGGCACTGGCGATGCGCAGCTGACGCTGGCGCAGAACGTGCCGCTGAAGGGTGCCGTGATCGTCTCGACCCCGCAGGACCTGTCCCTGATCGACGCACGGCGCGGCCTTGCCATGTTCAGGAAGGTCAACGTGCCCGTGCTCGGCATCGTCGAGAACATGAGCTATTTCCAGTGCCCGCATTGCGGCACGAAATCGGACATCTTCGGCCATGGCGGCGCGCGCCACGAGGCGGAGAAGCTCGGAGTACCGTTCCTGGGCGAGATCCCGCTGCACATGGCGATTCGCGCGACTTCGGATGCCGGCAATCCCGTCGTGGACAGCGAGCCCGATGGGCCCCATGCGGCGATCTACCGCGCCATTGCGGGACAGGTCCGGGACCAGCTCAAGGGCGCCATCGCAACGGCTTAAGCCAGACGTCAGGGAACATGCGACTTTCGTCGCCCCCTGTCATGCCATTGTCGCGTTCCGCGAGAGTAGCTTCCGTGTTAAATGCCCACGGCGGCGAAGCCCCTTCGGCTTGACGCAGGCTTGAACGCCGCGTCGCCGGAACGAGCGGCAGCAAAGAAGAAGTTCGGGGAAATGCCCCAGCAAGGAGAGACCTGAAGATGAAGCGTCGTGATTTTCTGAAAGTGTCGGCAGCAGGCGCGGCGGCGACCGCCGCGGTAGCCTCGCCGGCGATTGCGCAGTCTTCGCCCGAGATCAAGTGGCGCATGACGTCGAGCTTCCCGAAGTCGCTCGACACGATCTATGGCGGCGGTGAGCAGGTGGCGAAGTACGTCGCCGAGATGACCGACAACAAATTCCAGATCCAGGTGTTCGCGGGCGGCGAAATCGTCCCCGGCCTGCAGGCGCTCGATGCGACCTCGAACGGCACGGTCGAGATGTGCCACACCGTGTCGTACTACTATGTCGGCAAGGACCCGACCTGGGCGATCTACGCCTCGGTGCCGTTCGGCCTCAACGCGCGCCAGCAGAACTCCTGGTGGTACCAGGGCGGCGGCGAGCAGCTCGGCAACGAGTTCTTCAAGAAGTCGAACGTGATCGGCTTTGCCTGCGGCAACACCGGCACCCAGATGGGCGGCTGGTTCCGCAAGGAGATCAAGACCGTTGCGGATCTGTCGGGCCTGAAATTCCGCATCGGCGGCATTGCCGGCCAGGTGCTGCAGAAGGTCGGCGTGGTGCCGCAGCAACTCGCCGGCGGCGACATCTATCCGGCGCTGGAGAAGGGCACCATCGACGCGGCCGAGTGGGTCGGCCCGTACGATGACGAGAAGCTCGGCTTCGCCAAGGTTGCGAAGTACTATTACTATCCGGGCTTCTGGGAAGGCGGTCCGATGGTCCATGCCTTCGCCAACCTCGACAAGTGGAATTCGCTGCCGAAGAACTACCAGGCGATTCTCACCAACGCGACGGCCAACGCCAACAGCTGGATGGCCGCGCGCTACGACATGCAGAACCCGTCCGCGCTGAAGCGTCTGGTCGCCGGCGGGACGCAGCTCCGTCCCTTCACCAACGAAGTGCTGGAAGCCTGCCTCAAGGCGACCAACGAACTGTGGGCCGAGCTCTCGGCCAAGAACGCCGACTTCAAGAAGTCGATCGACGCCATGCAGGCCTACCGCTCCGACGAATATCTGTGGTGGCAGGTCGCCGAATACACCTACGACAGCTTCATGATCCGTTCGCGCACCCGCGGCTGATCGACGACCAGTCTGTCGGACTGAATGGCCCGGCCTCGTTCGCGAGGCCGGGCTTTTCTTTGCCGCGGTGGAGGGCGCACTCAATATTCGAGAAAACAACCCCATGCACAGTAGATGCGGGGGCTCCCCGCAATGACGGCCGGATGGAGGCGGGCTTGACCCGTCGGGCAAAACAGTGGCAAATTGCGATCATCGCTTAATCCGAAATCTGGCTCGCTCGCCGGCGAGATGCCGCCGCCCCGGTCAAACCTTCGCGCAGGCGCCACCCGAGCGCTGAGCTAGTACTTAAGTCTTAAGGGTGACCCGGCTACCACTTGCGAGGCAGGACTTTTTCCATGCCGCAGTGCGATCACGATGGCATTCGAGCCGGCGCTGCGCCATGCTGTCGGTCAGGCCTCGACAAGAAGGCCCGCAATCGTAAATCCATCAGGGCAGGACAACATGAAACGAAGAGACTTCATCAAGGTCACAGGACTTGGTGCGGCCGGCGCCGCGACGCTTGCCGCTCCCGCAATCGCGCAGTCGATGCCGGAAATCAAATGGCGCATGCCGACGAGCTGGCCGAAATCGCTCGACACGCTCTACGGCGGTGCCGAGGTGATGGCCAAGGCTGTGGCCGAGGCGACCGACAACAAATTCCAGATCCAAACCTTCGCCGGTGGCGAAATCGTGCCGGGCCTGCAGGTGCTCGATGCCGTGCAGAACGGCACCTGCGAGATCGGCCACACCGCCTCGTACTACTATTTCGGCAAGGACCCGACCTTTACCTTCGGTTCGTCGGTGCCTTTTGGCCCCAACATGCGCATCAACCAAGCCTGGTACATGCTGGGTGGCGGCAAGGAAGTTCTGAACGAGTTCTACAAGAGCTACAACGTCACCTCGCTGCTGGCTGGCAATACCGGCTGCCAGATGGGCGGCTGGTTCCGCAAGGAGATCAAGACCGTCGCTGATCTCAACGGACTGAAATTCCGCATCGGTGGCTTCGCCGGGAAGGTGCTGGCCAAGCTCGGCGCCGTGCCGCAGCAGATCGCGGGCGGCGACATCTATCCCGCGCTGGAAAAAGGCACGATCGACGGCGCGGAGTGGGTCGGACCCTACGACGACGAGAAGCTCGGCTTCTACAAGGTCGCGCCGCATTACTACTATCCGGGATGGTGGGAGGGCGGGCCGATACTGCTCAGCTTCGTCAATCTCGACAAGTGGAACGCGCTGCCGAAATATTACCAATCCGTTCTCGAGCAGGCCGGCCACTATGCCAACAACTGGATGATGGCGAAATACGATCAGGCCAATCCGCAGGCGCTACGCCGCCTGCTCGCGGGCGGTACCAAGCTGCACGCATTCCCGCCCGAGGTCATGGAGGCTTCCTTCAAGGCGGCGAAGGCGCTGCATAGCGAGATTGCGGGCACCAACGAGAACTTCAAGAAAGTCTACGAGTCGCTGACGAACTTCTCGAACAACGATTACTCGTGGTTCCAGGTGGCCGAGCTCGCCTACGACAGTTTCATGGCGCGTCACGCGCAAACCTGAGCGCAGCATCTCGCGAAGTCGGCCCCGGAGCGAAAGCTCCGGGGCCTTTGCTTGAGGACGCCCTCACGAGATGAGACGTGACGATGAGCTTCGATCCTCATGCAGTTCAAGCTGCGCTGTTCAAGGCTTGGTCGCTGTCGACGGCCAGCCAATGGACGGCCGGCAATCCTGCGGCAGGCCAATGCAACGTCACGGCGCTGCTCATTCACGAACTCTTCGGAGGCGAGTTGCTGAAGACGCCGCTGCCGGCCGGCGATCATTTCTACAACAGGATCGATGGGCGGCGATATGACTTCACGGCGAGCCAGTTCGATCGGCCGATCGCTTACACGGACTTGCCGACCAATCGGATGGAGGCGGAGTTGGGCGCGACGAGCCAGCAGCTGCGTGAACTCAGAGCAGCTTTTCAGGAGCGCGGCACCAAATCAGGTCAATAGCAGCGATCAGGTCGGACAACGCCATTTCGGCGCGCGTCCCACCTGACCGACAATTGCACCGGATGATAGTCGGGCTGGACCGGCAGGTCGCGCGTGTACAGGCGCTGCGATCGTCGGACGTCATGGATCTGACGACCGTCGCGATCGAAACAAGGGGCTGCGACACCTCGACTTTCGTCGATGTCTAGACGTCGAGCGACAAGACGGAAACTTCGTTCAAGCAGATCATTGCTTGAACGCCGGCCCCTTCCAAGATGGAGAGCGCGCTCGAGATTTGGCTGCTGCGGCTTTGGGTTTGCTGACGCGTTGATCTGCCGCTCACGGGCGCGTCTTCGATGTTGCGCAGCAACAGGATTGTCGAAGAACAATCGCCGAGCACGAAAGCGTGTTCACCGGTTAGACCAATTGTGGATTTTTGCCGTTCGGAAACCGGTGCAGTCTGCCACCGGGACGCGATGAGGGCTGCCGCCTGGTGCTGCGCGGCAGGCCCCCCCAAGTCAAAACAGCGATGTCAAATCGCCCGTGATCTCGGAGACGTGTGACGTCTCCTGCTCTTCGCGGCAACCGGAATGATTCGTCTTATGAACTAACATCGTCAAACGAGAGAACAGGGAGGTCTGGAATGGCTATAATTCAACCTTCGATCAGTCGTCGTTCGCTCATCAAGTCCGGCGTTGTTCTTGCCGGAAGCCAATTGATCAGCGCTCCCTTCATCGTCAAATCTCTCGCCGACGAGCCGGTGAAGATCGGTATGGTCAATCCCTTGACGGGCGTTCTCTCCGCGCTGGCTCAGAGCGAGGTCGACGGGGCCAAATACGCTGAGGCCGAGATCAACAAGAAGGGCGGCATCCTGGGTCGCCAGGTTCAGCTTCTTGTCGAGGATTCCGCGAACGATGTCGGGACCGGTGTGCAGAAGACCCGCAAGCTGATTGACCGGGACAATGTGGCGGTCATTCTCGGTGACGTCAATTCCGGCATTGCCTATGCAATGTCCCAAGTCACCAACGAGAAGAAGATTTTCCATATCGTCCCTGGCGGCCACACCGATCCGATCACCGGCTCGAACTGCAAATGGAATGTCTTCCGGATCTGCAACACAACGACGATGGACGCCAACGCGGTCACGCCGGAGTTGGTGAAGAAGTTCGGCAAGAAATGGTTCTTCATCACGCCGGACTACGCCTATGGCCACACGCTTCAAGACGCCTTCATCAAGGCGCTGAAAAAAGCCGGTGGGACTTACGAGGGAGACATGCTCCCGATCAACAGTACGGACTTCTCGGCCACGTTGATCAAGGCGAAGGCGTTCAAACCGAACGTTCTACTCAACAACATGGGCGGTCTTACGCAAATCAACTGCATGAAGCAATTCACGCAATTCGGCATGCAGAAGGAAATGGCGCTTGGCGGCGCGCTCTTCGAGCTCGAGAGCATCAAGGGCTGCCCGCCCGATGCGCAGGCTGGATGGTGGGCGATGGAATGGTGGTGGAATCAACCGAACGTGCCGGAGGTCGTCAAGTTTGTGAGCGACTTCCGCGCCGCCACGAAGAAGACGCCCTCGGCGCGCGACTGGTTCGGCTACGTGGCGATGCATACCGTACGCCTGGCGTCAGACAAGGCGAAGTCGTTGGATGGCCCCAAAATGGCGAAGGCTCTCGAGGATCTCGAGCTGCCGCCGGATGTCGCTCTCCAGCCGGGCAAAGTACGCTACAGGGCGGGAGACCATGAGCTGATGCCGAACATCTTCGTCGGCGAAGTTCATCCGGCAAAATCGTCTCCCGACGACGTCTTCAATGCCGAGACGCTGGTGCACGGTGAGAAGGCTGCAGGCTCGGTGGAGGAAACTGGATGCAAGATGGTCGAACCGGCCTGATCCAATAAGCGGAGAAAACGTCAGGGCGGAGGACGCGATGATCCAGGTCATATTGTTCAACGTCACCAATGGACTGATCATTGGCGCGTTCTACGTGTTGATGGCCCTTGGCTTGTCGCTGATCCTCAATCTCAGCAACGTCATCAATTTCTCTCACGGCAATTTCCTGGCGCTCGGCGGCTATCTCGCTTTCACGTTGGCGCCGGCGCTGGGTTATTGGGGGGCCTTGCTGGTTTCTCCGCTGGTCACGGCAATCATCGGGCTCGCGGTGGAGAGATTGATGATCCGCCGCGTCTACAACAGGGACCCGGTTTACAGCCTGTTGCTCACGTTCGGCTTTGCCTTTGTCATGCAGGATATGGCTCGCTACGTTTGGGGGCCCAATGGCCTGCCGCTCGGGTTGCCCGAATTCCTGGCACAGCCGATCAGCTCAAGCCTGTTCTTCATCACCTGGTACCGCGTCTTCATGGTCGCGGTGGTGATCGTCGCGGTGCTCGGGCTATTCGCGTTCCTACGCTACACAAGGGTCGGCGTCCGCATTCGAGCCGGCACGCTCGATCTGGAGACGGTGGCTTCCCTTGGCGTCAACATCAGCCTTCTGCGGACGTTCAATTTTGCGCTCGGCTGCATGCTCGCGGGCCTCAGTGGGGTGCTTGCCGCGGGGCAGATCGGGCTCAATCCGAATATGGGGGATGACCTGCTCATGCCGAGCTTCATTGCGATCATCGTCGGCGGCGTCGGCAGCTTGATCGGCACGCTGTTTGGCGGCTTGCTGATCGGACTGGCAGCGGCCCTGACCACCGTCGTCTTTCCGGCGGCGAGCGAGGCTGTCATTTATGCGATCATGATGGTCGTGCTGCTGGTTCGTCCGCGAGGCCTGATGGGCGAAGAAGGGATGATGTCATGAGTACTGACGTCAGTCCCGGTTTGCCGACAGCCGCCGTCGCAGCAGACCGGACTCCACCTGTTCCCCGATGGATGCTGCTCGTCATCGTCTGGGCCGTTCTGATCGCTGCCCCATACTGGCTGCCTCTGGTTGGCGGCTATACCGCACTTGCCGGAAAAGTTCTGGTGTTCGGCCTGGCCGCGATGGGCCTGAATCTCCTGTTGGGATTCACGGGCGTGCTGAGTTTCGGGCACGCAGCCTATTTCGGGCTGGGCGCCTATGGCGCGGGTCTCACATTGAGGTATCTCGCGCATAGTACCCCACTTGCCATGCTTTTGGGGACGCTGCTTGGAGGGGTCGCAGGCACGCTTTTTGGACTTCTGATCGTGCGGCGCCGCGGCGTCTACTTTGCCATGTGTACGATCGCGTTCGGGCAGCTCTGTTACTATCTAGCCTATAGCTGGAATGACTTCACCGGTGGCTTCGATGGCTTACGCGATTTCCACCGCGAGCCTATTGGATTGGGTCCCCTCGGTCTGGACATCACTGAGGGTGGCAACAAGTTCTACTTCTTCTTGCTTGCCGTGTTCGCGGTCACGGTCGGAATCCTTGGTCTGTTGGTTCGCTCGCCGTTTGGTCACACCTTGAGAGCGATCCGGGAGAACGAGCGCCGTGCTCGCTTCCTGGCCATTCCTGTCGAGCGTCAGATCTGGCTTTCCTTCTCGATCTCGTGCTTTGTGACGGCGCTTGCCGGCACACTCTATGCGCTCTTGAACAACTTCGCCGATCCACTCGCGTTGCACTATTCGCTCTCGGGCTATTTTGTCGTGATGTGCGTCATGGGCGGAATGCGGACCTTCTGGGGCCCATTGGTTGGCGCAACGGTCTTCGTGGTGCTGCAGGACTATATCTCTTCGATGACGGTCAATTGGATGTCCTTTGTGGGCGCCATTTTCGTGCTGGTCGTACTTTTCTTCCCGCGTGGTCTGCTCGGTATGCGGCGCCAGGGCAAGTCGGGGTGAGCATGCTCGAAGTTCGCAACGTCACCAAGCGCTTTGGCAACCTGGTTGCCGTGAAGGACGTATCGATGATGGTTGAGCGCGGCGAACTGCGCGCCATCATTGGCCCGAATGGAGCGGGCAAGACGACCTTTTTCAACATGATCAGCGGCTATTTCCCGCCCAGCAGGGGATCGATCCTGTTCAACGGCAAAGACGTGACCGCGACGCCGGCGCACGCGCGGGTTGGGCTCGGTATGGGGCGCACCTTCCAGATTACCGAGGTGTTTCCGGAATTGACCGTCCATGAGAACGTCCTCACCGCAGCCGAGGTGGCGGCAGGCCAGACCCTGCGCATGCTGCCGAACCGCAGCGACGCGAAGATTGCCAACGACGTGGCGACGGAGATGCTTGCGGTCGTGGGATTGAGCGCCAAAGCGGACCGGCTGGTCGGGGAGCTCTCGCACGGCGACCAGAGGACCACGGAGATTGCAATGGCGCTGGCGCAATTGCCGCGCCTGTTGCTGCTCGATGAGCCGACCGCCGGGATGGGCGATCAGGAAACCTACGAGATCACCACGCTGATTCGCCGCCTGCACCGGGAGCGAAACTACACCATCGTCTTGATCGAGCACGACATGCGGGTGGTCTTTCATCTCGCCGACCGCATCACAGTGCTTGACCAGGGCGCCTTGCTCGCAGAAGGGACGCCAGACGAGATTGCCACCTCTGAGGCGGTGCAAGCGGCCTATCTGGGAGAGACCCAATGAACCCGCTCAGTGTGATGGGATTGCAGACGTTTTACGGCAAGAGCCACATCCTGCACGATGTCGGCCTGGAGGTTCATGAAGGCGAGATCGTTGTCCTGCTCGGTCGGAATGGCGCTGGCAAGACGACAACGCTTCGCAGCATCATGGGGCTAACTCCGCCCCGCGAAGGCAATGTGAGCCTGTTCGGAATCGACGCCACGCGGATGTCGCCCTATCAGGTTGCGGCGCTCGGCGTGGGCTATGTTCCGGAAGGGCGCAAGATCTTCGCCAACCTGACCGTCGAGGACAATCTGCGGGTCCCGGTCACGCGACCGGGTCCGTGGACCATTGATCGCGTCTTCAAAACTTTTCCGCGGCTTGCCGAGCGCCGGGAAAATCGTGGCCGCCAATTGTCCGGCGGCGAGCAGGAGATGCTCTCGGTCGCGCGTGCCCTTCTTCTCAATCCGAAACTGTTGCTGCTGGACGAGCCAAGCCAGGGTCTTGCCCCACTGATCGTGAAAGAGGTCTTTCAGATCATCCAGACCATGCGGCAAGAGGGCATTTCAGTGCTGCTGGTCGAGCAGAACGTAAGGGTCAGTCTCACCGTCGCCGACCGCGCCTATGTGCTGGATGACGGCGCCATCATCTATAGCGGAAGCTCCTCCGAACTCGCGAGTGACGAGGAACGCGTGCGTTCCATGGCGGGCGCAAGCGCGAAGGAATGGGCCGTGAGCTAGTCTGGTCCAGATTGCCGAAACAAAGCAGTGTGGTTCGCAATGCGACGAACTCGTCGTGAGTAGTCCAAATCTGCTCCGCCGCGAGGAGGGACTTGAAGCGTTGTGTCGCCACCTCGGGCCGGTGAGTTGCGAAGCTACAGCGCGTCCGGGAGCTCGATGGGACAGGCTCAAGAGTTACCCGTTTGCCTGCGTGACGCGTATCACAGTCTAACAGAACCGCCTGCGATACTCCTGTGACTACGAGATGAGAGGGGATGGCACCCTCCTTCGACAACGGGAGAGACAAATGACTGAGCGCAGCAGCAATCGGAACCACAAAGAGCTGGACGACCGTGAACTGGAGACCGTGTGCGGCGGCTTCATCAATGATGGTGGCTGCATCGGTCCGTGGATCGTGAATGGACGGATCACCACCCATCAGCCCGCCGGCCCGAACCCCTGGCTGCCTGGCGGCATCTTCCACGGCTGAGCACCCCACCTCGACCTTTCTGACACACACACAATCTGAACCGGAGCGACCACAATGCTGAACCTGGACCATGGGAAATCGGAAATCATCGAACTGACCGATGCGGAGCTCGAAACGATCGTCGGCGGCAACTGGCTCGGCGACGCCTTCCGCGCCATCGGCGGCGCCATCAAGGGCGCCGTCGAGTGGGTCGGCGGCCTGATCTTTGGCGGCTTGCAGGGCCCGGGCAACCTGCGCGGCCCCTTCGGCCCGGGGTCGGGGCCCGGACATCCGCCCCTCTGATCCAATCCTCCAAACTCGCTCGCGAAACAGGAGGTCGCCTCGGTCGGCGGCCTCTTTCCTTTTCCGGCCCGATGCTTTCAAGTTGATTGGCCAAATCCGGCCGACTTACGTCAACCTGACGACGGCGGCCGATCGTCGTTGAAAGCGCTTTTTCGCTGGCCGGGGCGTCCGGAATGGTGGAAGAGAGCGCAGATGCGGCCTGAGCCGTAGGGTGGCACCGGAGTAGGGGCCACCGGAACATCCGGCTGGAAATGCAATGCGCCTTCTGATCGTCGAGGACAATGCCGAGTTGTCGCGGCTCGTGGCCAGCGGGCTGGCGGGAGCGGGCTACCAGAGCGACGTCGTCGGCAGCGCCGAGGAGGCGCGCGAGGCGGTGCACAATGTCAGCTATGCCGCGATGATCCTCGACCTCGGCCTCCCCGACGGCGACGGCCTGTCGGTGCTGCGCGAACTGCGGCGGCAGATGGAGCCGCTGCCGGTGCTGGTGCTGACCGCGCGCGGTGGCGTGCAGGACCGCGTCAACGGCCTGCGCAGCGGCGCCGACGACTACCTCGCCAAACCGTTCGCGATGGAGGAACTGGTGGCGCGGCTGGAGGCGATTCTGCGCCGTCCTGGCCAGTTGCTCGGTCGCTCGCTGCGGCTCGCCAATCTCGTCTACGACACCGAGACCCGCCAGATCTTCGTCGACGACGAGCCGCGGATCATTTCGTCGCGCGAGACCTCGGTGCTGGAGATCCTGCTGCGCCGCCAGGGGCGGGTGGTGCCGAAGAAGAACGTCGAGGATCACATCTTCGGGCTCGAGGGCGAGGTCGCCTCCAATGCGGTCGAGGTGTATGTCTCTCGCCTGCGCAAGCAGCTCATCGAACATGGCGCCAAAGTCGTGATCCATACCATTCGCGGCGTCGGCTACATGATGGCCGAGGAGAAATAGCGTGAGCTGGGCCGGATCCCGGAGCGGGTCCACAACGGGGTCGCAAGAACGATCCCGTGCCGGGTTCCTTGGACGGGCGCCGTCGTTCAAATCGCTCATCTCGCGCATTGTGTTCCTGCACATCATCGCGGTCGCGGTGGTTGCGATCTTCCTGCCGCTGGTCCTGTTCTGGCTGTTGAGCTCCGAGATCGACCAGCTGCATCGGGCCGCGATGCGAGCCCAGGCCGAGACGCTGGCCGAGCGCATCGTCGTCCAGCCCGACGGCAGGGTGACGTTCAATCTGCCGGATAGCCTTCGCGGTCTCTACTCGGAGGCCTACGGCCGCTATCAGTACGACATCAGGGATGCCGAGGGCCGCCTGCTGTTCTCGTCGCACAAGAAGACGGGCAGCTTCGACTCGGACTCGAGTGCCGGCGCCGACGTGATCCAGACGATCGGCGACACCAACTTTCGCATCAAGGTGGCGGAAGACCTGTCCCATCGCGACGTCATCACCGACGACATCGTGTCCAACTTCTTCCGCCGGGTCGGCTGGATCACCATTCCCGTTCTCCTGGTCCTGCTCGCCATCGACATCATCATCTTCCGCCGCGCGGTCGCGCCGCTGTGGAAGGCCTCGGAGGAGGCGAGCAATATCGGCCCGTCACGCACCGACATTCGCCTGCCGACGGAGCGGATTCCGCGCGAGATCGTGCCGCTCGTCACCGCCGTCAACCTGGCCCTCGATCGCCTCGAGGACGGCTTTCGCGTGCAGCGCCAGTTCACAGCCGACGCCGCCCACCAATTGCGCACGCCCCTGGCGATCCTGCGCACGCGGATCGAGACACTCGGCGACGGTGAGGCCAGGCAGGCGCTGCATGACGATATCGAGGGGATGAGCCGGATCGTCGCGCAGCTGCTGGAGATCGCCGAGCTCGACACGCTGGTGCTCGATCCCGGCGAGACCGCGGATTTGCGCGCCGTCTGCGCCGAGGTGGTCGGCGCGATCGCGCCGTTCGCGATCGCGCAGCACAAGGACATCGCGCTCAAGGGCGCCGACGCGCCGGTGCTGATCCACGGCAATTCCGAGATGCTCCAGCGCGCAGTGTTCAACCTCGCCGAAAACGCCATCAAGTTCACCGCGACGGCGACGTCCGTCGACGTCGAGGTCGGCGACGACGGCTCGGTGCGCGTGCGCGATTGCGGTCCCGGCGTCACCCAGGTCGAACGCGAGCTGATCTTCCAGCGCTTCTGGCGCAGGGATCGCCAGCGCAGCGATGGCGCGGGCCTCGGCCTTTCGATCGTGCGCGCCGTCGCCGACGATCACGCCGCGACGGTTACGGTGGACAATCTCCCCGGCGGCGGCGCCGAGTTCACGCTTCGGTTCAGGCTGGCGGAGTAGGGCAAGCCGACTGAGGGTTGAATGCGCGGAGGGCACCCTTCATCCGGCGCCAAAGCCGAAGCTTCGCTTCGGCTTTCTCGAGAACGGCGGCCGAAGGCCGCCCATGCCATCTACTCCCACTAGGGAGGGAAAAGTGACGGCTACTTCTGCGGCGGACCGAAATCGAGTGGCGGCAACTCGATCTGCGGCACCTCGATCTTGACGGAGTTCGGATCGATGTTCGACTGGGCGCCCTTGTAATGCATGACCATCGACGGGAACGCGATCACCAGAGCGACCATGATGACCTGGATGACGACGAACGGCACTGCGCCCCAATAGATCTGCCCCGTCGTGACCGGATCCATCCTCTTGCCGGTGACGCGATCGGTGTATCGCTCCTTGGGTGCGACTGATCTGAGGTAGAACAAGGCGAAGCCAAAGGGCGGATGCATGAACGAGGTCTGCATATTGACGCCGAGGATGACGCCGAACCAGATCAGGTCGATGCCCAGGTGCTCGGCAGCAGGCCCCAGCAGCGGGATCACGATGAAGGCCAGCTCGAAGAAGTCGAGGAAGAAGGCCAGCACGAACACGAACGCGTTGACGAAGATCAGGAAGCCGACCTGGCCGCCGGGCAGGGAGGTGAGCAGATGCTCGACCCAGACGTGCCCGTTGACGCCGTAGAAGGTGAGCGAGAACACGCGGGCGCCGACCAGGATGAACACCACGAACGCCGACAGCTTGGCGGTCGATTCCGTCGCTTGCCGGACCAGGTCCCAGCTCAGCCGCCGTTTCGCCGCGCCGAGGATGAGGGCGCCGGCCGCGCCCATCGCGCCACCTTCCGTCGGCGTCGCAAGGCCGATGAAGATGGTGCCGAGCACCAGGAAGATCAGGAACAGCGGCGGCACCATGACGAAGGTGGTCTGCTGGGCCATCTTCGAGAGGAAACGGAAGCCGGTGAACTTGTGGATGGCCCAGTTCAGCACCGCGACGACGAACGCGAAGATGATGCCGTTGAACATGCTGAGCACGACGAAGTCGGCACCGTGCGTCTCCGAATTGCGCATCATGAGCCAGCCGAACACGCAGCTCGCGATGAAGAGCACGCCGAGCGAGCCCAGCCCACGGCTGCCATTATCTTCGCGGAAGCCGATGGCCTCCTTCGGCAGGCCCGGCGCGGCTTTCGGGAAGATCATGCTGACGAGGAAAGCATAGCCCGCGTAGAGACCCGCGAGCACCAGCCCCGGAATGAAGGCGCCCTCGTACATGTCGCCGACGGATTTGCCGAGCTGGTCGGCCATCACGATCAGCACGAGCGAGGGTGGAATGATCTGCGCGAGCGTACCCGATGCAGCGATGATGCCGGTCGCCATGCGCCGGTCGTAACCGTAGCGCAGCATGATTGGCAGCGAGATCAACCCCATCGAGATCACGGAAGCGGCGACGACGCCTGTCGTTGCCGCAAGAAGGGCGCCGACGAACACAACCGCGTAGGCGAGACCGCCGCGGATGGTTCCGAACAGCTGTCCGATGGTGTCGAGCAGATCCTCGGCCATGCCCGACCGCTCCAGTACCAGTCCCATGAAGGTGAAGAAGGGAATGGCGAGCAGCGTGTCGTTGTTCATCACGCCGTAGACGCGCTCGGGAAGCGCGTTGAGGAAGTCGGGGCGGAATTCGCCGAGCTCGATTCCGACCACGGCATAGAAAAGCCCGACAGCGCCCAGCGAAAATGCCGCGGGATAGCCGAGCAGCAGCACGACGACGAGCGTCGCGAACATGATGGGCGCCAGATTGGCGATGATGAATGCGGTCATGATTCCCCCTGAGCCGTCGCCAACGGCTATTTCTTCTCGATCGCTTCGACGAGATGCTCGACTTCCGCCTCGATCGCCGAGACCTGGGACTCGTGAGGATCGGGAATCAACCCGCGCATGATCGCGATCCGCTTGATCAGCTCGGAGACGCCCTGAACGAGCAGGAACGCGAACCCGATCATGATCAGGGATTTGGTGGGCCATTGCGGCAGGCCGCCTGCGTTGCCCGACTGCTCGTTGATATGGAACGATCGCTCGAAGAACGGTACGCCGGTAGCGATCATGACGATGCACAGCGGAATGAGAAAGAACAGATGACCGATCACGTCGATCATGCTGCGGACTTTCTTGGGCAACGTGTTGTTCACGATGTCGATGCGGATGTGCTCATTGTCGAGCAACGTCCATGGCGAGCAGAGCAGGAATACGATGCTGAAAAGCACCCACTGCAGCTCGAGCCATGAATTGGAGGACGTATCGAATACCTTCCGCACGATCGCATTGAGCGCCGAGACAACGACGGCCAGGACGATCATCCAGGCCAGACGCTTGCCCGTCCAGCGCGTGAACGCGTCGATCCCACTGCTCAGCTTAAGGAGCGCTTGCAAAGATAGGTCCTCCCCCGATGGTGCCCCAGCCGTCTTGACTGCGCCGAAGGGGCGCGTGGCTTGTCTCGCCGCGCAGGCATGAGGCTGGCGCACCAAACCAGCGGGCGTGCCGGCAGTCAATCGGAAGTTTGTTGATATCTAAGGGGAATAGTGCCGCAGCCGGTCCATTCCTCAACCGCCGGTGACGCTCATGTGCCTGGACACGCTGGGGCGGTCGTGACGTCGGTCGATGATGAAATCGTGGCCCTTGGGCTTCAGCCCGATGGCGCGGTCGATCGCCGCCGCGAGCAGCTCATCGTCGTCCGATGCGCGTAGCGGCTTGCGCAGATCGGAGGCGTCCTCGTGGCCGAGGCAGGTGTGCAGCGTGCCCGTGCAGGTGATGCGCACCCGGTTGCAGGATTCGCAGAAATTATGCGTCATCGGCGTGATGAAGCCGAGCTTGCCGCCGGTCTCGGCGACGCTGACATAGCGCGCCGGCCCGCCGGTGCTCTCGGCGAGATCCGTCAGCGTGAACTGCTGGGCGAGGCGCGCGCGCACCAGTGACAGCGGCAGATATTGGTCGATGCGGCCCGCGCCGATCTCGCCCATCGGCATCACCTCGATCAGGGTGAGGCCCATGTTCTTGCCATGGGCCCAGCGCAGGAGATCGGGGAGCTCGTCCTCGTTGAGGTTCTTCAGTGCGACCGCGTTGATCTTCACGGCAAGGCCCGCGGCGCGCGCGGCCTCGATGCCTTCCAGCACCTTGTCGATCTCGCCCCAGCGCGTGATCTCGCGAAACTTCCTGGGATCGAGCGTGTCGAGCGAGACATTGATGCGACGGACGCCGCAATCGGCGAGCTCTTGCGCGTGCTTTGCGAGCTGCGTTCCGTTGGTGGTCAGCGTCAGCTCGTTCAGCGCGCCGCTCTGGAGGTGGCGCGACAGCGAGCGCACCAGCGACATCACGTTGCGCCGGACCAGCGGCTCGCCGCCGGTCAGTCGCAGCTTCTTCACGCCCTTGGCGATGAAGGCCGAGCAGAGCCGGTCGAGTTCCTCGAGCGTCAGCAGGTCGGCCTTGGGCAGGAACGTCATGTCTTCCGACATGCAATAGAAGCAGCGCAGGTCGCAGCGGTCGGTGACGGAGACGCGCAAGTAAGAGATTGTCCGCCCGAAGGGATCGGTCATGGCGCTCGACAACGCGGCGAGGGGGCTCGCAATAGGTCCGTTCATACCAAATGCCTTGTCACTTACGGCGACGGGCGCACGTTTGCTTCAGCGGTGCTTGGAAGCAATCTAAGCATCGGACGCGGCTGAGACAATCGGGTGGTATACCTAGATTGACGCCCGGATCAGCGCTTGCCCGCGTTGGGATCGGGGAACGGCGAGCCTGCGGGCGCCGCGGCATCGGCTGGCGCTGCAGCGGGCGCGGCTGCGGCCGGTTTCGGCTTCTTCGGCCGGTGCGGCTTCTTCTTCACGGGCTTGGGCGGCACAACCGGCGCAAGCTCCGCGAACACCGGATTCGGGTCGGTGGTGACCGTCGCAGGCGTGGTGAAATTGCCGGGATTCTTGATCACGTTCACCGGCACGGTGGTCGGCTGGTACTTGAGAAGCGCGTACGAGACCGTGAACGGCGCGTCAGGGGCAGGAACAGAGACGGAGCAAGGTGTCTTGCAGCCGCCGCCCAGCGAGGTCGTGGCGTCAGCCCCCGGGGGATTGGATTCGAGCCGGACCTGGACGGTCGGCGGCGCCGATTTGAACATGTCCCAAGACATCGAGGAGCAGCCACCAAGGCTCGCCCCCGCTAACGCAATCGCGATGACACGACGCATGACCATCCACTCTAACTGCGACGAACCGCCACATAACCCCGTCGGGACCTTAGGGGCGTCGCCGGGGGCAAGCAACCGGCGGAAAGCGCATAGTTAATAGATGGTTAACGCGGGGTTCCACGGGGATAGAGTAGCCATTTCAGGGCCTTGCCCGACGTTTAGGCGCTCATCAGGCTGTGGGCGGCATCCGGCAGGTCACGCATATGATGGATCAGCCTATCAGGTTTCAGATCGGCGATCGGCACGTCCGTGTAGCCGAAACTGACGCCGATCACGGGAACCCCGGCGCGCCGGGCCACCCCGACATCAGTTCCGGCATCGCCGACCATGATGCTGGCTTTGACCTCGCCGCCGGCCCGCGCCACGGTCTGGCGGAAAATGGTCGGATCTGGCTTCTGCACCCCGAACGTATCGGCGCCGCAGATCGCCGCGAAACGCCTGGTCAGGTCGAGCTGATCCAGCAGCCGCTTGGACAGCCATTCGAGCTTGTTGGTGCAGACCGCGAGGCGATGGCCCTGGGCCGCAAAAAGATCGAGCGCATCCAGCAGCCCCTCGAAGGGACGGGATTCGACCGCGATGTGGTCGGCATAATAGGCGATGAAATCCGCCGTCATCCGGTCCATGTCGGCCACGCTGACGGTGCGGCCCTCGGCCTCCAGACCCCGCTCGATCAGCTTGCGGGCGCCGGCGCCGATCATGTTGCGAGCCGAAGCCATCGGAACCGGCGGCAGGCCCTCACGGTCGAGCACGTGATTCAGCGCGGTGATCAGGTCGGGCGCCGTATCCACAAGCGTGCCGTCGAGATCGAAGACGAGGGTGTAGGGGGAGGTCATGCCAAAAGCGCTATCGGGCCGGCCGGGCCGGCGCAAGGGGAGGGCCCATAAGATCACCTTATAGGCCTGTTCCCAGACCTGTTCTCGGGGGAGAAACGAGGCTACATAGGCCGCCGCGAGCGACATCATCGGCAGCACTCCTTAGAGGCGGGGCGCAAAGACGTGGATATGGACCAGTTGAAGCGGCAGGCTGCGGCCCGCGCCCTGGAAGAGGTGCGCGACGGCATGCAACTCGGCCTCGGGACCGGCTCGACCGCCAAGCATTTCGTCGAGCTGCTTGGCGAGCGCGTCGCCGCCGGCCTCAAGGTGATCGGCGTGCCGACCTCCGAGGCGACGCGCGCCGACGCGGAGCGCTGCGGCGTGCCCCTGACGACGCTCGATGAGATCGACCATCTCGACATCACCGTCGACGGTGCCGACGAGATCGATCCGGAGCTCAATCTGATCAAGGGCGGTGGCGGTGCCTTGCTGCGCGAGAAGATCGTGGCAGCCGCCTCGGATCGCATGATCGTCATTGCCGACGACACCAAATGGGTGCCGACGCTCGGCAGTTTTCCGCTGCCAATCGAGGTGATCCCGTTCGGGCTCGGCGCGACCCGCCGGGCCATCGAGAAGGCATTTGCGGAATGCGGCGTTTCCGGGCAAATGGCGGTCCGCAAGGCCAAGGGCGGGGGCGGGGATGGCCACGTTTTCGTCACCGATGGCGGCCACTGGATCGTCGATGCCCGGCTCGGGTGCATTGCGGATCCGCCCAACCTCGCCAGGGCATTGAGTACGATCCCCGGCGTGGTCGAGCACGGGTTGTTCATCGGCTTGGCCAGCTCGGCCGTTTTGGCGGGTGGCGAGGGAATTCGCGTGATTGAACGGCGTAAGCCGAAAGGAGACTAGGAATGAAGAGCGTTTCGAAGATCGTGCCCGCCGTGTGCCTCGCCTTCACGCTGGCACTGGCGGCAGTGCCTGCAGCCGCTCAGCAGCAGCCGGCCCCGCAGGCACCCTCTCCGGGGGCGATCGCGGCGGCGAAGGAGATCCTGCAGCTGAAGAATGCAGCCGGGATGTACGCCAACGCCGTGCCGGCCATCGTGGACAAGGTCAAGACCACGCTGATCGGGCAGAACCTCAACTACCAGAAGGATCTCAACGAGCTCGCCCCTGTGATCGCCAAGCAGCTTGCCGGCCGCGAGCAGGAGATCGGCGAGGGGATGGTGGGGGTCTATGCCGGCGAGTTCACCGAGCAGGAGTTGAAGGATCTCGTCACGTTCTACAAGTCGCCGCTCGGCCAGAAGCTGATCGCCAACGAGCCCAAGGCCATCAACCTCAGCGTGCAGGTCATGAACGATTGGGCACGGAACTTCTCCGAGGTCGTCGCAAGCGCGTTCCGCGCCGAGATGAAGAAGCGTGGCAAGGAAATCTGACAGTACCTATCTGATCGGAATCCGGATCATGTTCTAGGAGAGGTCGGAGTGGACAATGGCTGAATTCGACGTCGACCTCTTCGTCATCGGTGGCGGTTCGGGCGGCGTGCGTGCCGCCCGCATCGCGGCCGGTTACGGCGCCCGCGTGATGATCGCGGAAGAGTACCGCATGGGCGGCACCTGCGTGATCCGCGGCTGCGTGCCCAAGAAGCTGTTCGTGATCGGCTCGCATGTTCGTCACGAGCTCGAGGACGCCGCCGGTTTCGGCTGGACCGTTCCACCCGCGACCTTCGACTGGCCGACCCTGATCGCCAACAAGGACAAGGAAATCGCGCGGCTGGAGGCGGCCTACACCGCGAACGTCGAGAAATCGGGCGCGCAGATCGTCAAGAGCCGCGCGGTGATCGAGGACAAGCACACCATCCGCCTGCTCGCGGACGACAAGAAGATCACCGCAAAGTACATTCTCATCGCCACCGGCGGCGCGCCCAACCATGGCGCGGCGATCCCCGGCATCGAGCATGTGATCTCCTCCAACGAGGCGTTTCACCTGAAGAAGCTGCCGCGGCGGATCGTGATCCAGGGGGGCGGCTATATCGCGCTGGAATTCGCCGGCATCTTCGCCGGCTTCGGCTCCGACGTGACCGTGATCTATCGCGGCGACAACATCCTGCGCGGGTTCGACGAGGACGTCCGCACGCACGTCCGAACCGAGATGGAGAAGCAGGGCATCACCATCCTCACCGGCTGCACGGTGAACAAGGTCGATCGCCACGGCGAGGAATTCACCACCCATCTGTCGAACGGATCGAGCATCGCGTCCGACCAGGTGATGTTCGCGATCGGGCGCCATCCGGCCGTGGCCAATCTCGGCCTGGAGAAGGCCGGCGTCGCCATCAACCCCAGGAATGGCGGCATCGCGGTGGACCATTTCTCCAAGAGCTCGGTCGACAGCATCTATGCGATCGGCGACGTCACCCACCGCCACAATCTGACGCCGGTTGCGATCCGCGAGGGCCATGCTTTCGCCGACACCGTGTTCGGCAAGCGCGAGGTGCAGGTCGATCATTCGCATATCCCGACCGCGGTGTTCTCGCAGCCGGAGGTCGGCACGGTTGGCCTGACCGAGACTGAAGCACGCGCGCAGTTCAGCCACGTCGACATCTACAAGACGACGTTCCGCCCGATCAAGGCGACGATGTCCGGCCGCGACACCCGTGTGCTGATGAAGCTCGTGGTCGACGGATCGACCGACCGCGTGCTCGGCTGCCACATCGTCGGCGACTGTGCCGCCGAGGTCACGCAAGTCGTCGCGATTGCCGTGAAGATGAAGGCGACCAAAGCCGATTTCGACGCGACCATCGCGCTGCATCCGACCGCGGCCGAAGAGCTGGTGACGATGCGCACCCCGACCGCGCGCCACGTGCGTCAGGCGGCGGAGTAGCGTCTACCCGTACAAATATCCGACCGGCTTGCCCTCGGTGCGCAGGGGGCGAATGTCCTTCTGCGTGATGATCTGGCCGGCGAGGCCGTCGATCTCGTCGCGCTGCGTCGGCGTCCAGCTGCGCAGGTTGTCGATGCCCTTGAGAAGGCCGAGCCGCAGGACCTGGGTGTTCTCGCCGACTGCAATGAGGCTGATCGCGCTCTTGCTCGCGGTGACGACGTCGCCGGCCGCGAGCTCAAAGGTCCCGCCCGCCTTGTTCTTGAATTCGGCCGTGCCGCGAATGACGCGATAGATCGCGACCTCGCCGTTGGCGAAGGAGGCGGCATCCACCGAAGCCGACGAGCTCTTCGGCAGCAGCGATTGGCCGCGCGGATCGGTTGCGATGATGTGGCCGGTGACGAGCTGGCCGCTCGGCGCCTCGATGCCGATGTCGCGCACGTAGACCGGCAGCGCCGATTTGATCGTGCCGCCAGTGAGCGGCTTGAACAGCGCATCCAGCGCCAGCGGATCCTGAAGCCAGAAGCCGGCATTGGCCGGGCGATCGTGCAAGGGGTGGCTCCACGCCACGCGCGGCGTCTCGGCTTCGTTGATCTGGTCGGGGCCGACGATGGTCGGGTTCGGAAAGGTGGTGGGATCGGTGATGAAGGCTTCGAGGAACTTGCCAGAGTAGCCCATCGAGATGGGATCCGGCACCACCGTCTGCGGCGTCTTCAGATTCTCTCCGGTTGGCAAACCCGACCACGTGTAGAACAGCTGGCGATGCACGATCGCGCTTTGCAGCATCACCGCGCCAGGGCCGACATTGTAGAAGCGCCCGTCATAGTCGAAGGTGAAGGCGCCCGAGGTGACCAGCACAAGCTGAAAGCCGCCGGGCGGCAGATGCAGATGGAAATCGGTCGGCCCGGTGTCGGGGCGGTAGATCGGCAGGTTCGTGGCGACTTCGTGGAGCAGGAAGGTTTCGTTGTTGGCGTGAAAGCCTTCATTCGCACGATTGTAGAGCGCTTGCGGACGATACGTCGCCTCGAATTTCGCGCACCTGTCGCGATCGATCGCAACGAAATCCCTGGTGTTGAGGCGGAGCGGCGCGCCGTTCGGGTGGGTGAGGCCGGTGGTCTTGAGATCGCCCGCAGCATGCACGTTCATGACGTTCTCCGCTCTGCGCCATTGCCAGCTTGCGAAGTCGTTGCGAATTTTGGGCCAGTTGGTTTGCGAAGCAGCAATGGCGCCCGGCGCGTCGATGCGGCGAGGAAAATCCGGTGGCTGCACCGGAGGTTAGACCGCCCGCTCGCACTGATCTTGCGACCCTGCGCCAAGGCTCGCGCTTCGGAGGTGGCGCCGCTTCTTGTCTAATTTGTCAGCAGGCCCCGCCGTCGCGCGTGCAGGCAGCGGTTGACATTATGTTCACTTTTTGTTCTTATGCTGCGACCGAGATGGAGGCAGCCATGGACAACCGCATCAACGACATCCGCAGAACCATCAGGGCGCTTCGCGTCAGCATGCGCGAGGCCGAGGCGATCATGCACGAGCAGATCAACCGCGATGAGGACTGCAGCTTCGTGGCGCAGGAGGTCATCAAGATGCGCTCGGTCATGAGCCTGCTCGTGAAGGAGCGAACCGCGCTGGGCGATTTCGAGCCGATCCTGGTCAACAGCTTCTTCATCCCGCGGCGGCGGTCGGCACGAAAGCTCGCTGCTGCGCAGGCGGCGACCGTCGAGTCCGTGTTCCGTCCACGCCTGGTGGCGCGGGCTTGAGGCGGAGAGCGCCTCAATCAAAGAGGTGAGGCGCGGCCCGATCCGGCTTGCCGGCCGGGCTGTCCGCCCACTTCGCCATCTCCATGGTCCGCATATCGACGCTCTCGCACCAGTAGCAGCTTGGCGCTGTCAGGCCCTTCTCGGACAAGATCTGGATCAGGCTGTGGCCGCAACCGGCGCACCAGGCGATGTCGGTCATTCATTCCTCGACGGCGTAGCAAATTGGGCGATGAAGTTGTCGTTGGTGAAGCTTGCGTGGGCGCTATGACGGTGCCGGAGCGCTGCGCCCGATCGGCGCGCTCGTGCCCGAGATCGTCGAAGTAGCAATCCATCGTGAGACGGCTGCGATGTCGTCGCCGTTCTCGCGATAGGCGCGAAGCTGGAATTCGGCGGAGCTGCCGCGATCTACAATGACGCGGCAATGCTCGATCTCCGCGGCGCAGCCCAATGCGCTCGCGTCCTCGGCGATGTCGTCGATGATTCGGGTGAGCATCTCCGAGATCGTGACCGGTCCGTCCTTTGATGCAAAGATGCAATCGGTGCCGTAGCGCTGGGCGCGCCATTTGTTCTCGACCGCAATGGCGCGTTCGACGACGGTGACCTCCTTCGACAGATGCGGCCGCAGATAGAGGTGGCGCGTCAGGCAGCGATAGAGCGAGGCGATCGCGACGGCGTCCTCGACCAGGGTGCAGGTATCGGGCGCACGAAGCTCCAGCGTCGGGTGCTTCATGGATGGGCGCATCGCCCACCAGATGTGGCCTTCGTCGGGGATCACGCCGGAGCGCTGGAGAGCGCCGATATATTCGTCGAAGTCCTGCCTGTTTTCGAATAGTTCGGGCAGCCCCGTGCGCGGCAGCTCGGAATAGGCGGCGAGACGATAGCCCTTCAGTCCCGTCTTGTGCGAGTTCCAGAACGGCGAGGACGCCGCGAGCGCGATGAACAGCGGCAGATGAGGCAGCATCGCCCGCATCACCGCCATCCGCTTTTCGGGATCAGGCAGTTGAACATGCACGTGCATGCCGCACATCATGTTGCGGTGGCCGATGCTGCGCAGATCCTCGATCATCTCCTCGTAGCGCGGCTTCGGGCTCGGCTGCGACCTGCGCCAGACCGCGGTCGGATGCGTGCCGCAGGCCATGATGACGAAGCCATATTGCGCGGCGACGTTGGCCACCTCGCGGCGCAGGAACCTCAGCTCCTCTCGTGCGTCATTGACATCGACGTGGACGTTGGTCGCCACCTCGAGCTGGGATTGCAGCATCTCGCGCATGGCTTGTCCGCCGGTCGACCAGTTTGCGGATTCGAACAGCTCGTTGGGCGTCTGGATCGCAACCTCGAGCGTACGGCGATCGGCGAGGAAGTATTCCTCCTCGATGCCGAAGGAATATTCGGCCGCCTTGCCGCGCCCGCCGGCCGAGCGAATGACGACATGCTGCTTGTCGTCGGAAGGATCGAGGCGCAGCAGTTTCAAAACGTCCGAAGCAAATGTCATCGTGCCACCCGGCGGCGGTATTACCTGCGGGCGATAATCCGCCTGACAGGGGTGGGTTCCGCCTCGGACCTACGGGAAATTGCAAGATCGAACGGAACAATTTTCCCTGCTTCGGATCCGAGCTGAGCGGGGTTGCCTTGACGCCCTCGTCGTGTAGAACAGCCGCGGGTGATCGCTGCATCGGGCAGCGACAGGTTAAGCGATGGTCGGGCCGCCACGCAGGATGCGTGCGCCATGAACGATCAGCTGCCCGGCAGGCACCTGCCCAAATCACCGTTTTTCGTCGAGCGAGCACTCGCGACGCTCCAGCGATTCCTGCACGTCGAGGCCGTCAGCGGCGTGGTGCTGCTGGTGGCTGCGGCGGCCGCCTTGCTCTGGGCCAACTCACCCTTCGCCCATGCGTATCATGAGGTCTGGAACCTGCCGATTTCGCTTCATCTCGGCGGCTTCGTCTTCGTCCGATCGCTGCATTTCTGGATCAACGATGCGTTGATGACGATCTTCTTCCTGGTCGTCGGCATGGAAATCCGCCGCGAGATCCACGAGGGCGCGCTCAGCAGGTTCGATCAGGCCATGCTACCGGTGCTCGCGGCTCTCGGCGGCGTTCTCGTTCCCGCGCTGATCTATCTCGGCTTCAACACGGTCCCGGGACGTCGCCAGGGCTGGGCGATCCCAACCGCGACGGATATCGCTTTCGCGGTCGGCGTGCTCGCGTTGCTGGGACGATCGATCCCCGCGAACGTCAGGGTGTTTCTGCTGGCGCTGGCCATCATCGACGACATCATCGCAGTGCTCATCATCGCATTGTTTTACACGAGCGGACTCGATCTCGACGGCTTCATCGTCGCGGCGGTCGGCGTGCTCCTGGCGCTCGGGTTTCAACGGCTCGGCTTCGGCTCCGCGTTCGCCTACGTGCTGCCTGCATTCATCGTCTGGGCGGGGTTCCTCATGGCTGGCGTCCATCCGACGCTCGCGGGTGTCCTGCTGGGCTTGATCACGCCGGTCCGCTCGGCCCGTCCCGAGATCGTGCCGCCCGTCATTCGTGTTGAAACGGCGCTGCATCCCTGGGTCGCCTACGCCGTCATGCCGCTGTTCGCGTTGGCCAATGCCGGTGTCGACTTCAGAAGTGCCGAGTTCACTGGCGGCGCGCAATTCGTGACGCTGGGCATCGGACTTGCGCTTTGCGCGGGAAAGCCCGTCGGCGTGATCGGTGCGACCTGGCTTGCGGTGCGCGCAGGGGGATGCCGACTGGCGCCGGGCGTGACATGGGCCGGCGTCTGCCTCGTCGGGCTTCTGGCCGGCATCGGCTTCACCATGTCGATCTTCATCGCCATGCTCGCGTTCACCGACGAGAAGCTGCTCGATGCCGCGAAATTCGGCGTGCTGCTCGGCTCGCTCATCTCGGTGACGCTCGGCCTCGGATGGGGAGCCGAATACGCTCACCGGCAGCGCGAGCACGGCGATCACTGAAACGGCGCCGTCAGCGCGTCAGCCCGGCAGCGGGATCAGGGGCGCGACCTCGCGATCCCCGGCGTTCTCGCTCGCCGCAAGGCCGGCTGCGACGCCGATGCGATCGGCCTCGGGCCGGTTCTGGCTCATCTTGCGCTTGCCTTCGAACCTGGTCACGGGAATGCGCACGCCGACGATCCCGCGCAGCTGCGCGGCGATGAAATCCGCGGGCGCATCGTTGACCGCCCACGGCTTTGCACGCGCGCCTTCGTGCCTGTTGGTCAGCCGCGTCACGACCGCGAGCAGGCGCTCCGGATCCTGGAAGAATTCCACCGGGCCGTAGGCATGTACGGCAATGTAGTTCCAGGTCGGCACGACCTTTTCGGTCTCCTGCTTGGTCGCGTACCAGGACGGCGTCACATAGGCGTCGGGACCCGAGAAGATCGCCAGCGCATCGCCGATCGGCGGCAGCTTCCATTGCGGGTTGGCCTTCGCCACGTGCCCATACAGCACGCCATGCTTGCCTTCGCTCTCGTCGAGGAAGAGCGGCAAGGGCGTTGCGATCGGGCCTTCGCTGGTGGCCGTGACGAGGCTCGCGAGCCGTGCAGCCCGGATGGTCGCGTGAACGCTCTCGATGTCGTCGTCCCTGAAGGCCGGGGGAATGTACATGACGTGTCTCCGTTCCGGTGACGGACATAGCCGGAATCTGGCCTGCCATAAACGGCCAGTTTTTTACAATAATGTCAGTCCAGTTCGGCGACCGCCTGCGCCAGCAGCTTGCAGCCCCGTTCGATCTGCGCGACCTCCAGCGCTGAATAGCCCATGACGAGGCCGACCGTCTTCCGCGCATTGCGCCGGCCGGCGACCAGCGCGGAGACGGGATAGATGCCGACGCCCTTGGCGCGGGCTGCCTTGATCAATGCCTCTTCATGTTTCAACGGCAGATCGTCGAACCACGCCACCACATGCAGGCCGGCGGCTGCGCCTTCGATCCTGACGCGATCGCCGAAGCGCCGGCGCAGCGCGGTGATCAACGCCTGCTGGCGCTCGGCGTTGCGCCGGGAAGTCGGAGGGCGACAGCTCGCCATAGCGGAAGTTCGCGACGAGCCCGCGCAGCGCCTCGTAGATCCGGCGCGCGCCCATGTGGGCGGGATTGGTCTTCATCTGGGTCATCGATCGTCTCGGCATGGAGCAATCTCTCACGCTCGTGATCAGCACGAAGTGAGAGCTGCGTTGTATATCTTCATTCCCTGGGGCACCGGCTTCAATAGGGGAGACCGAGATGGACGACCAAGCCAAATTGGCGGCGCTCCAGCGCCATTGGGACGCGTCGGACGCGAACGATTTCGAGGCCGAGCATGACATCTATCGCGAGGACGCCTTGCTCGACTATCCGCAGTCCGGAGAGCGCATCCGCGGCCGCCGGAACATTCAGCAGAGCCGAATCGCGCAGCCGAACAGCAAGCGCTTCAAGGTCCGGCGGATCATCGGCGGCGGCGATCTCTGGGTGAGCGAGTTCGTCCTGACCTATGACGGAGTGCCGTCCTACGTCGTCAGCATCATGGAATTCCGTGACGGCCTGGTCGCGCACGAAACGCAATATTTCGGCGACCGATTTGAACCGTCACCGTCGCGCGCGCATCTCGTGGAGCGGATGGGGTAGACACGCCGCGGCCTTAACCGAGTCTGCCAAGACGGAACCCGATGCGGCGGCTGGTCGCACGTCGGTCACCTTGATTCCAGCTCACGCAGCTTTATGTGTGGGGAGAACAAGAATCCGGGCCCCTCTGGCGAGGACGCTGACCATGTCGGCAAAACCTCGCGATGTCGGATGACCTGTCCCGCGCGAATGCGATGGATCGGCCGATTGTCGGGCCTGCTCGAGTTCCCTCCGCCCCAATCGTCTCCATCGCAGCTCAGCGCGGCCATTTCGCAAGCATGAGGAGCGACGATGTCTGACGCCACAACTTCCACCCCGATCGAGATCACCGAGCCGCGCGGCATCAACGAGCAGGCTGCGGCGGCGCTGGTAATCGCCGGCGCGCTGGTCGCCGTAGCCGACCGCCGCGTGTCGCCGGTCGAGCGCGACGAGGTGATCCGCTTCATCAGGGAGCGCGGACTGGCGCCGCATATCGGCGACGATCGTCTGTTTGCGATGTTCGACGAGCTCGCCGAACGGCTCGAAGAGCCTGATTTCGCCAACGTCGTGATCGACACGCTGCGCCCGGTCGCGGACCTGCCGCTGTCGTCGCATCTGATCGAGCTGTCGGAACGTGTCGCGGCGGCGGACGAGAACGTGGATCCGCACGAAGTGCAGGCGATCAAGCTGCTGCGGCTGCTGACGCTGGTGCTGCCGCGCGCGAAGCCGGTCGGGCCCATCGCGGTTGGCGCGGCCGCCAAGGCGTGAGCATGAGCGCAGCTTCCGACGAGCAAAAGACCAGATCCGAGGGCGACAGCGGCCAACCGGCCGGTGGCGACCCGCGCCTCGATGCGCTGGTCGACCGGTTGCCGCCGCGCCTTGCCAACACAGTCGACTATCTCCTGCAACCGTCCAGCCGCTGGGTCCGGATTCCCTCGGGCGCGCTGCTCGTCGTCGGTGGCGTGCTGTCCTTCCTGCCGGTGCTCGGCGTCTGGATGCTGCCGCTCGGCCTCGCGCTGCTCGCCGAGGACGTGCCGGCGCTGCGTGCGTCGCGCTCGAAGGTCTTCGACTGGATCGAGCGCCGCAAGCCGCACTGGCTGGACCCGGCCGCATCAAAACACGATCGATCATGACTGAGTTCATCACCGCCGATGCGCTGACTGCGCTGCTCCAGGTCGTCCTGATCGACCTCGTGCTCGCCGGCGACAATGCCGTCGTCATCGGCCTGGCCGCCGCCGGCCTGCCGGCCGAGCAGCGCCGCCGCGCCATCGTCGTCGGCATCATCGCGGCGACCGGCTTGCGCATCATGTTTGCCGGCGTCGCGACCCAGCTTCTGCAAGTGATCGGCCTGCTGCTCGCCGGCGGCGTGCTGTTGCTGTGGGTGTGCTGGAAGATGTGGCGCGAACTGCGCGAGCAGACCGCGCATGCGAACCAGCTTGCGTTCAGCCATGGCGGTGCCGCGACCGGCCCTGGCGCACCGCGCAAGACGTTCGGGCAGGCGGCGATGCAGATCGTGGCCGCGGACGTCTCGATGTCGCTCGACAACGTGCTCGCGGTCGCGGGCGCGGCGCGCGAGCATCCCTACATCCTGGCCTTCGGCCTGCTTCTGTCGGTTGCGCTGATGGGCGTTGCCGCCGATCTGCTCGGTCGCGTGCTGCAGAAGCAGCGCTGGATCGCCTATGTCGGCCTCGCCATCGTCGTCTACGTCGCCTTCGAGATGATCTATCGCGGCTCGCTCGAGATCGCGCCTGTCATCGCAAGTCTCTAAACCCGCCGCCGTATTCTGCCGTCGCCCTTCCGGAGTGATCGATGTCGTCCGAACCCCAGGCACCTTCGGCGCGCCTCGCGCCAAAGCCGCCGGTCGGCCTGTTTCCGCGCCTGATCTTCGGCTCGCGCTGGCTGCAATTGCCGCTCTATGTCGGCCTCATCGTCGCGCAGGCCGTCTATGTGCTGCTGTTCCTGAAGGAGCTCTGGCACCTGGTCGCGCACTCGTTCGACGCCAGCGAGCAGCAGATCATGCTGGTCGTGCTCGGACTTATCGACGTCGTCATGATCTCGAACCTGCTCGTGATGGTGATCGTCGGCGGCTACGAGACCTTCGTCTCGCGTCTGAACCTGCGCGGCCATCCCGACGAGCCCGAATGGCTGAGCCATGTCAACGCCAGCGTGCTCAAGATCAAGCTTGCGATGGCGATCGTCGGCATCTCCTCGATCTCGCTGCTCAGGACGTTCATCGAGGCCGGGAATCTCGGCACCACGCGCAGCAATTTCACCGAGAGCGGCGTGATGTGGCAGGTGTTGATCCACCTGACCTTCATCGTCTCGGCGATCGGTATCGCCTGGGTCGACCGCCTCAGCGAGAATGGACACCGAAAGGAGAACGGTCACGCCTGAGCGCGGGCGCTACCCGGCGAGACCCAGGTCGGCGAGCGGAGGCGAGGTCACCTCCGCGCTGTGCAGCGACGTGCTTGCGACCGCACGATTCCGGCCGGCGTCCTTGGCGCGGTAGAGCGCGATGTCGGCCTGTCGCAGCAGCGCAATGTCGTTGCTGCCGATTTCTTGCTTGTCGGCGACGCCGATGCTGATGGTCACGGTGCCGCGCGGTGCCGCGGGATGGCGGATGTCGAGATTTATGACCGATTGCCGCAACTGTTCGGCGATCTCCATCGCGCGCTCTTCCATGAGGCCCGGCAGCACGACGGCGAATTCCTCGCCGCCATATCTTGCGGCCTGGCCGCCGGAACGCGCCGCAATCTGGTCGATCGCGCCGGCAATCTGGCGCAGGCAGTCGTCGCCGGCCTGATGGCCGAGCGTGTCGTTGAATCCCTTGAAGTGATCGATGTCGATCATCAGCACCGAGAGGACCGAATTGTGCTCATAGGCCTCGCGCAGGAAGCCGTCGAAGCTCCGGCGATTGGCGAGCCGCGTCAGACCGTCGGTGGTGGCGAGCTGTGCAAGGCGCCGGGTCGCGGTCGACAGTTCGTCTTCGAGCAGCTTGCGCTGCGTCACGTCGCGCAGCACGGCGACGGTCGAGCGCCCTTCGGGGCCGAGGCCGCGGGCCGGTCGAAAATTCGATTCGAGCCATACGATGGAGCCGTCCGGTCGCCTGACGCGGAAGGTGATCGATCGCGAATGACTGCTCTCGTCAAGAAGGCTGCCGCTGTTGGCCACGATCTCGTGGTCGTCGGGGTGGACGAAATCGAGGCAGGAACGTCCGACCACCATGTCTTCGGTCATGCCGAGGGCCGCGTGAATCGACTGCGACACATAGCGGCACACGCCTCTCGCATCGAGCACCAGCACGATGTCGGCGATGTTCTCGGCAAGCAGGCGATAGCGTGCCTCACGCTCGCAAAGCGACTGTTCGAGGCGGGTACGGTAGTGGAACTGCCGCGCCAGCAGTGTGGCGATGCCGGCCACGACGAGCAGGAGGACGAAGGCCACGAGCGCGTCCCGGCGCAGCGCTTGTTGCCATCCGGCAAGGATCTGCGCCTCGGATCGCGCAACGGTCACCACGATGGGATAGCGGTCGGCCTGTTCGTAGCCGAAATATTTCGCAATCCCGTCGAACGGCGAGGTTATCCTGTAATAGCCGACGGGATCCTGCTTCAGGCGCGTCTGAAACAGCGGCGTGCCTGAAAGGTCGCGGCCGCTGGAGCCCTCCGGCCAGCGTGCCAAGACCTTGCCGTCACCGGTGATCAGGCTGATGGCGCCATGCTCGCCGATCCGGAACGACTGATAGAAGCCGGCGAAATAGTCGCAAGGAATCGTCGCCATGACGATTCCGGCAAATGCGCCGGTCGCCGCATCGCTGATGCGTTTCGACAGCACGATGGTTGGAAGGCCCGTGGTTCGGGACTTGAACGGGCCGCTGATGCGCAGCTCGTTGCCGGGAGTATCCCGGTGGAAGTGGAAATAAGCGCGATCCGCATTGTTGTGCGTTTGCAGCTCCCCACTCGAATAGATCGCATCGCCGTTGACGTCGAGCACCTTGATCTCGCGGAGCTGGGGCAGCGAGCGCACAGTGTTTGCCAGATAGGCATTGAACCGCGCCGCGCTCTCGGGCTTGCGATATTTGAGCAGATCGACGAGGCCGCCCATCGCGACGTCGGGAGCCTGGAACGAATGGACGGCGTGCTGGGTCAGCGAATGCACGAGGTTGCGAACGTCGTCCTCGTTGCGCGTCAATGCCATCTCGCGACCGAGGGCGGCCTTCCACGCAACCAGGCCGAGCACGCAGGCGCTCATGAGCACGACGAGCGCCCACACGACCATGGTCGGATGGTGCTGAATCCTGGCGTGAAGGCGTCGTGACGGCATCGGGCTCGACCTGTTTGCGTCCGGCGATGATCGCCGCCCGGCGTTGCCGACTGCCTAACTCTCGCGCGTGTGCACGGCGGGAACTCGCCGCGTCATTAACAGAACGTGGAGGAGAATATCGGAAAGGAGAAAAATGCCCGTATTTGACCGGGCTTTTTCACCGATGCGCGAGCGCGCCCGTAAAATGACGGCCTCGCGCAGCGTCTCGGAGGGGGCTTCGCCGAACGCTCGCCTGTAGCCCACCGAGAAGTCGCCGAGGTGCCAGAAGCCGTTGCCGAGCGTAGATGGATTCCAAGGAATGCCCGCTAGACCTCTTTCGGCATTATCGCTATATCGTTCGAGATATAGCGATATGCGCTTCGGAGCGTTCAATGGAAATCAAGGTGAGGCAGCTCACGACCTGCGAGGTGGCGGCCGACGGCGGCGCGATCTCGCTGGGCTTCGAGGATGTGACAGGCAATCCCGCCGCGGTCAGCGTCTCTCTCAACCAGGTCGGCGCCCTGATCATGACGCTGCCCGGCCTGCTCGAGGCGGCGCTGAAGACCCGCTACGGCGACCAGAGCCTGCGCTATGCCTATCCGCTGGCGTCCTGGGTGCTGGAACAATCCACCGACACGACCCAGCGCATCATCACGCTGGAAACAGAAGACGGTTTCAAGGTCCGCTTTTCGATCCCGGAGGCCGAACAGTGCCTGCTCGGTGAAGCGCTGACTCAGCCGATGCCCGAGACGACGGTGCTGCCGAACTGACGGTCAAGAGGATTTACGGGAACGGGCGATGTCGCTCTTGAGCGCTGCCAGATCCTTGTGCACCGCGCGTGCGGCGTCACGCTCGATCTTGCGGTAGCGCTCAACGAGCTTCTCGCCGAACGGCGTCAGCATCGCGCCGCCTCCGTTCTTGCCGCCGGCCTGCGGCTCGACCGCGGGATGTCCGCAGATCCGGTTGATCTCGTCGACGAGATCCCAGGCGCGCTTGTACGACATGTCCATGGCGCGGCCGGCCGCCGAGATGGAGCCCTGCTCGCGGATCTGCTCCAGAAGCTCGATCTTGCCGGGCCCGATCCGGTCCTCGCCATCGAGGTCGATGCGAAGGCTGAGCTGGGGCAGGGATTTGGCGCTCGCGCGCGGCATGATGGGCTCTCTTGAATGACTCTCGACCGAGATTGCCATTCTTGCCCATCGCGAACAAGGTGAATGCGGCCCGCCGCATCACCGCACGGCGTGCATCTCCAGAAACGCCTTCACGCCGGTGACGTCGCCGGTGTCGGATGCGGTGTAGCCGGGCAGGGTGGCGATGGCCGCTCGAAAATCGTGACTGCGGACGATGTCGAGGATGCGCCGCATCGGCTCCGTTTCGAGAAAGGCGCGCTTGCAGACGAAGAAATAGTCCTCGGTGAGGATGCGGATGAAATCGAGGCCGAACTGGCGCGCCGCCGCCTCGACGCCGAAGCACGCATCGGCCATGCCGCTGGCGACATAGGCGGCGACCGCGGCATGGGTGAATTCGATCTGCTGGGCGCCGTTGATCTTGCTCTCGTCGATGCCATGCGCGTCGATGAGTTGATCGAACAGAAGCCGCGTACCGGAATCGTGATCGCGATTGACGAAGCGGACGATGGGTCGGGTGAGGTCACTGAGCGAGGCGATGCGCAGCGGATTGCCGCGCGCAACCATCAGGCCCATCTCGCGCGTGACAAAGCTGATGATGCGGTCCTCGCGCGGATCGAGCCATTCGCGCGCCGCCTTGATGCCCTGGGCGCGCAGCGTGCCGTGCGGCAGATGCAGGCCTGAGAGATCGCAGGCGCCCTGTGCCAGCGAGACCAGCGAATGCTGATTGCTGACATAGCGCAGGTCGACGCCGATGCCGGGCTCCCGGTCGAGGAATTCGCGCAGCTTGGCCACCGCAAAGCCGTGGCTGGCATGGACGCGGATCACGGAAGGGCGCTGTTCGAGAAACGGCTTGATCTCGCTTGCGAGCTCCTGCGCCAGATTCTCGAGCTGCGGCCCGAGCCGGGCCTGCATGCGCTCGCCGGCCCACACCAGCCGCTCGCCGAACGGCGTGAGTTTTGAGCCCTTGCCGCGCTGGGTCTCGACGAGAGGCGTGCCGAAGAACTCGGACCATTGCTCGATCAGATTCCAGACATGCCGGTAGGACAGGTGCGCGTCGCTGGCCGCGCTGGTGATCTTTCCCGTCTTTCGAATCTCGTTGAGCACGCCCAGCATGACGACCGTGGTGCGCGGGCTGCCTTCGTGGCGAAACCGCCAGACGGCCTCGATCTCGATCTGGAGCATCCGATATCCTTATGAACTTAACTTCATATGTAGGGCGCTTAATTGCAAGCCATATCATATTTACTCCCGCAAATGGGCGCCTATTCTGGCATACCAGATTGGGAGAAGATATGATGTCAGCTGCATATGATTTTGCGCATTCGCCGGCGACCGAATTCATGGCCCGGCCGCAGCATCTGCTGATCGACGGCCGCCGCGTCCCTGCAAGCTCGGGCCGCACCTTCAAATCGCTCAATCCTGCCACCGGCCAAGCCATCGCCACCATCGCCGAAGGCGGCGAGGCCGATGTCGAGCTTGCCGTAGCCGCCGCGCGCCGCGCCTTCGAAGGTCCGTGGCGTACGATGCGCGCGTCGGAGCGCGGCCGGATCCTGCTGCACTGGGCGGATCTGTTGAGAGTGCACGCCGACGAGATCATAGAGCTCGAGTCGATCGACGCCGGCAAGCCTGTGACCGCGACGATGCGCCAGGACTTTCCGGCGGCTCTGGACACGCTGACCTATTACGCCGGCTGGGCCGACAAGATCAGCGGTGACGTCGTGCCGGTGCGTGACGATGCCCTGACCTACACCATGCGCGAGCCGGTCGGCGTGGTCGCGGCGATCGTGCCGTGGAATTTCCCGCTGATGATCGGCATGTGGAAGCTTGCGCCGGCGCTCGCCTGCGGCTGCACCATCGTGATGAAGCCGGCCGAATTGACCTCACTGTCGGCGCTGCGCATCGCCGAGCTCGCCCTTGAAGCAGGTTTGCCGAAAGGAGTCTTCAACGTCGTGACAGGACCTGGCCGTGTCGTCGGCGACGCGCTGGTTAATCACCCTGACGTGGACAAGGTCACCTTCACCGGCTCGCCCGGCGTCGGCCGCGGAATCATGAAGGGCGCGGCCAGCAACTTCAAGCGCGTCTCGCTCGAGCTCGGCGGCAAATCGGCCAACGTGATTTTTCACGACGCCGACCTCGAAGCAGCCAGCAAGGCAGCCGCCTCCGGCATCTTCTTCAATGCGGGCCAGGTCTGCTCGGCGGGCTCGCGCGTGCTGGTGCAGGAGAGCGCCTATGACGAGGTCGTCGAGCGGCTCGCTGCGCGCGCAAGGTCGATCAAGATCGGCGATCCGCTCGACCGCAAGACCGCGCTCGGCCCCGTGATCTCCGAGAAGCAGATGAGGTCGATCCTCGACTATGTCGAGATCGGCCAGAAGGAAGGCGCGAGGCTCGTCACCGGCGGCGCGCGGGTCGGCGAGCGCGGCTACTTCATCAGCCCGACGGTGTTCGCCGATGTCGCGCACGAGATGCGGATCTCGCAGGAGGAGATCTTCGGCCCCGTCGTCAGCGTCATCAAGTTCAAGGACGAGGCCGATGCTCTACGGATCGCCAACGGCACGGCCTACAGCCTAGCCGCCGGCGTCTGGAGCCGCGACATCGGCAAGCTCCAGCGCTTCGCCAAGCGGGCGCGCGCCGGCACCGTCTGGATGAACACCTATGGCTATACCGACGTGCGGCTGCCCTGGGGCGGCGAGCGCGACTCCGGCCTCGGCCGCGAGCACGGCACTGCCGCGCTCGACAATTTCACCGAGCCCAAGGCCGTCTGGATGAATTTGGCCGTCTGACACCTCCCGAGCGGCCAACCCCTGGAGCCTGCCTGACCCACCGGTCAGGCAGGCTCTCTTTTTCCAGATCGATAGAATTGTCTGCAATCCGCTCAGTGGCGGCAAACCCTGCGGACAAGAAGGCGGCCGCTTTAAACCTCGGCTTTGGAACCGACGTGCATCCTCACGCAAAAGAGTGGGGCATCAACATGTCGGTTCTCAAGGAGGTCGTCGTGGCGGTCGCGGGAGTCTACGCGCTCCTGTTCGCCTGCGACGCATTGTTCGGGGTCGGCGAGGCGCGCTTCGACGATTCCTACTACAGCGCCAGCTTCTACGCGCCGAAGCAGCAGGAATTCCGTTTCGCCAGCGACACACCGCCGGCGACCCGCGTCAGCGACGCCTTCGCGCAGTTCTCCGCGGCTGAAGCAAAGCCGAACAAGCGCTACTCGTCGCTGACGACGATCATCCGCTAAGCGCGCTCGGCTGCATGGCCGCCGGGATGCTGTCCTGCGCGTTGCGGGACGAGCAGAAGGCAGGCCACCATGAACGCCGCGATCGCGATCGAGGCCAGCGGCCGGCTGAGTGCCAGCCCGCCGTGATCGTGCGGCTTGTCGAGGAAGTCGCCAACGGTCGCGCCCAGCGGACGTGTCAGGATGAACGCCGCCCAGAACAGCGTGACGCGTGAGATTCGGGTCCAGAAATACAGCGCCGCGATGACGGCAAGCGCGGCCGCAAAGATCAGCGCGCCGCCGCGATAACCCATGTCGCCGGTGTCGGCGATCCAGTCGCCGAGCGCGGTGCCCAGCGTCTGCGAGAAGGTGATCGCTCCCCAATAGAAGGCTTCGACCCGCGGCGTGCTGACGCTGTTGACCGAGATCGTGCCTTCGGCGCGATACCAGAGGCCGAGCACCAGCACGAGGCAGGTGAGCAGCAGCGTCGAGCCGCCGGTGTAGCCGATGCCGAGCGAGCGGTCGGCCAAGTCGGCCATCGTGGTCCCGAAGGTGGTCGAGGCCACGATGGTCGCCCAATACAGTGCGGGATGAAATCTTTGCGCGCGGATTTGCGCGGTAACGAGGACGATCATCGCCGCCAGGAACAGGCATGTGCCCGCGAGGTAACCCCAGTTCAGTGTCATCGTGACGGTGTCGCCGCCGGTCTCGCCCAGCGTCGTGGCGGCGATCTTGATGATCCAGAAGCCGAGGGTGACTTCGGGGACCTTGCTCTCGCTGAGGAGGCTGCTCTTCGTAGTGTCTTCCATGGTGTCCTCTATGTTGCGCGCTGCGCGGAGATCTCAGGCCTTGGTAACGCTGTCCATGATCGAGAGCAGGTCAGTGATGGCCTGCTTGCATTTCGCGGCATCCGGAGTGCCGGCACGCAACGCTTCGAGCGCGCAGTCGATCGCCTTGTCGATGATGTGCCAGTCGGCGGCCGCTCGCGGCTTCAACCCCGCCTCGGCTTCGTCCCATCTGGTTTCGAGGTCCTTGATCCTTGCCTTCGCGCCGGCAAGGTCGCCCTTATCGATCAGCCCTGCGACGTCGACTACGATGCTGCGGAACGGAGCGAGGTCGCCGAGCTGCGCGGTCGCCGCCTCCGCGAGCGGCACGAAGGTGAAATGCTGGCTCGCATGCATGCTCGGCTCGCCGACGAAAGCTATCACGAGGCAAACGGCAATGGCGCGGATGAGTTTCATTTGGTCTCTCCTGGTGTCGCTCCTGCGCTCGTGCAGGATGCGCTGAGGTTGGGATTGGAGTTATTGGGCCGGATCGGTGCGGTACGTGCCGCGATGTTCGAACGTCACCCGAGCGACGAGGCCGACGATGACGGTCAGGAAGACGATGCTGGTCAGGACCGTGCCGAGACCGATGCCGCCATACTCGCGCGACTGCGAGAGCAGATCGCCGAGCGCGGCACCGAGCGGGCGGGTGAGGATGTAGGCGAGCCAGAAGGTGAGGATCGGGTTGCCTCCGACATGGTAGGAGATCGCAATCGCTGCGATCAGCGCACCGAAGGCGACCACGCCGAGTTGGAAGCCGAGGCCGAGCGCTTCCGTGGCGAGATCGCCGGCAGCCGTGCCCAGCGCGAAGGTGAACAGGATCGCGGTCCAGTAGAACAACTCGCGCCGCGTCGTGACGATGCTGTGGATCGACAGCGTGCGCTCGACGCCGAACCAGATCGCGAAGGTTGCGGCGAGTGCGCAGGCGAACGCGGCGGTGCTGATGTAGAGGCTGATCTCGAGCTTGTCGGTAAGGAGGTCCGTGAGCTGCGTGCCCACGATGCTGACGAGGACGACGGTGAGCCAATATATCCAGGGCACGTAGGCGCGACGGCTCAATTGCATGAGGAGGACGGCAACCAGCAAGCCAGTCATGCACATTGCAGTCCTGCCGGCGCCCAGCCCAACATGCACCGCAAGATAGTCGGCGCCGGTCTCTCCCACGGTCGTGGAGAGGATCTTGATGGCCCAGAAGATCGCGCTGACCCCCGGAACCTTGTTCAGCATCTGTCTTGTACCGAAGCCTGAATCTTGCGACACGCCTATCCCTCCCGAAGCCGATGCGATGTCGGACCGTCGCGCCCTGGACTTAGGTCCGACTTAGGGACAAGAAATTTCCTGATAGCGCAGCCTTCGCCGCAATTTGGGCCGGCTGGCGTCGGCTAAGTCAGTGCTAAGTCGTGATGGACAGGATGAGACGGCCGGAACGTCCGGCGGAGCTTGAGGACCGATTTTTGCGGGTTCTGTTGATCGAGGACGACAAGATGGTGGGCGCAGCCGTCGAGCAGGCGCTGAGGGATGCTGCTTACGCCGTCGACTGGGTCAGGGATGCCGCGACAGCGCTGCTCGCGGCGGAAAACGAAAACTACGAGGTGCTGCTGCTCGACCTTGGCCTGCCGAACGCAGATGGCCGTGACGTTCTGCGGCGGTTGCGCGCGGACGGCCGCAAGCTTCCCATCATCGTTGTGACTGCGCGCGACGCAATCGACGACAGGATCGAGGGGCTCGATCTCGGTGCCGACGACTACCTCGTCAAGCCCTTCGAGATCCGCGAATTGCTGGCGCGGATGCGTGCCGTCACACGCCGCGAAGCCGGCGGCGCGCCGGCGCTGCTCGGCAATGGGACGCTGCGGTTGGACCCTGCAAGCCGCGAGGCATCTTACCTGACGAAATCGGCGGTGCTGACGGCGCGCGAATTCGCGCTGCTTCAGGCGCTGCTGGCGCGACCCGGCGCAATTCTGTCGCGCGGCGAGCTGGAGCGACAGCTCTACGGATGGAACGAGGAGGTCGCGAGCAACGCGATCGAGTTTCTGATCCACGCGGTACGAAAGAAACTGGGTGTGGATGCGATCCGAAACGTGCGCGGCGTCGGCTGGATGGTGGACCGCCCATGATAAGGTCCTTGCGGGGCCGTCTCTTTGCCGGCGTCACCACGATCATTCTCCTGACAGGAATGATCGGCGGACTGCTCGCCTATCACTGGGCTTTCAGCGAGGCCATCGAGATGCAGGACTCAGTCCTCATCCAGATCGCAGGATTGGTGCAAGGTGGCAGCCTCACCGGCGGCCGGGCGCTGCATGGGGTGGATCTGGATGCAGAGGTCTGGTTGATTGATCAGGCCACTGCCCCGCAGGCGTCCGAGGACGACGCGAGGCTCTGGAGCCTCAAGGATGGTCTTGCCCTGGCGGTGCGAAACGGACAGCCGATCCGCGTGCTGCTGCGGACCCGCGCCGACGGCGCGCGGTTCGCGGTGGCACAGCGTACCTCCGTGCGCGACGAGATCGCCAGCGACATGGCGTTCCGCACCGTGCTGCCGATTGCGGCGCTCATTCCCTGCCTGTTGCTGGTCACGGCCATCGTCATTGCGCGCTCCCTGCGGCCGATGGTGCATCTTGCTGGCGATCTTGACGGACGGCGCGCCGACGACATGACGCTGCTGCCGACCGCGCAGATGCCGAGCGAGTTGCATCCTTTCATCGCGTCGATCAACGGATTGTTGCAGCGGATGCGCCTCTTGATGGACCAGCAACGCCGCTTCGTGGCTGAGGCCGCACATGAGCTGCGCACGCCAATCACGGCGCTGAGCCTGCAGGCGGAAAATCTCGCGGCCGTTGATCTGCCTTCCAGCGCCCGCGATCGCGTGGGGTCGCTTCGGCAGGGGATTGGCCGAACCAGGCATCTGCTCGAACAGCTGCTTGCGCTCGCGAGACAGGATGCGGGACAGGCCGATGCCGTGGCGATGCCTGTCGTGAGGCTGGACGACGTTGCCAAGGAGGTCGTTGCTGGACTGTTGCCCGAGGCGGCCAGTCGGGGCATCGACCTCGGTTTTGTGCTTGTCGAGCCGGCGGTTGTCCGCAGCGAAGCTGTGATGCCTGCCGCCCTATTGCGCAACCTCCTCGACAACGCACTTCGCTTCACGTCGCAGGGCGGGCGGATCGATGCATGGGTTTATCGCGATGGCGACGCGGCGATCCTGCAGATCGAGGACAGCGGGCCCGGGGTTGCGCCCGAGGAGATCGGTCGGATCTTTGAGCCGTTCTTCCGCGGCCAGCATCAGGAAGGCGATGGCGTCGGACTTGGCCTGTCGATCGTCAAGCGGATCGTCGATCGGCTCGGTGGCTCGGTCGAGGTTGCGAACATGACCGAGGGCGGGCGGACCGGACTGCGTGTTCTGGTCAAGCTGCCAGCGGCCACCGCCTGACTGTCATTCCCCCTGGATCCATTCCGCCATGCCGCGCCACAGCGTGTCGCGATGCTCGGGGCGGAAGAAGCCGAAATGGCCGATCGCCTTGGCGCCGACCTCGGACGGCTTCACGGTCAGCACCTCCGGCTTGATCGCAGTGAAGCCCGATGTCAGCAACTCGACTGCGGGCCGTGTTGCCCAGGGATCGTCGGAGAAGCAGAGCGCGCGCAGCGCGCCCTTGAATTTCGCGAAATTCTCCAGCGCCGGCAGTTTGGAATCGAACAGATAGCGCGGGCTGGAGACCCACTCGGCCCATTGCAGGAAGACGCCCTTGGGCAGGTCCTCGCCGATCCCGGCCCAGCCCGGCGCGTAGCCGAGTGCGTGGGTGAGCGGCACGCCGACAAAATTCATGAAGGCGAAGACGCGGTATTTTTCCGGCGACGTCATCAGCCGCCAGGTCGCGGCCTGCGATGCCACGAACGCGGCGCGCGAAATCTCGCTGTTGTTCTCGATCAGCCCGAGCGCCTGGCCGCCGTAGGAGTGGCCGACATAGGCGAGCGGCAGGGTGTTGTAGCGCTCGCGCATCCAGCGCACCGCGGCGGTGACGTCCCGCGCAGCCCAGTCCGACATCGAGGCCTTGAAGCCGACCAGCGACTTCGGCTGGTTGTAGCCGACCATCGCCGGCCGCCGGGAGTCCCCGATGCCGCGATAATCGTAGGTCATCACCGCGCAGCCGCGATGGGCGAGGTAGGAGGCAAAGCCCTTGTAGATCTTGCGCGGGACGGCAGTCGCCGAGTTGATCAGGATGGCATGCCGCTTGGCGCCGCGCGGCAGGAACAGGGTGCCGGTCAGCGCATACCCGTCGGTCGCCGGGAAGCTGATCTCGTCGATGAAAACGTCGTCCAGTGGCGCGTCCATGGGTGGAAGCTGTCTTGCCGGTTTCCTCTACCACCCCTAGCAAATGCGAATTCGGCTTTGCCCGCAAGGGTTTGCATTGCGAAACGGATTTACAACTGGCGATGTCGCGCCAGCCTGTGTATAAGGCGGCCCTCGCAACCCACAGATCAGGTTGCACTTTTTTGCTTCACGGAGAGATTGCGATGTCCGAGCGGTGGACGCCCGAGTCCTGGCGCAGCAAGCCGGTGCTACAGGTGCCCGAATATCCCGACGCCAAGGCTTTGGCCGACGTCGAGGCGCAGCTTGCAACCTTTCCGCCGCTGGTGTTCGCCGGCGAGGCGCGCAATCTGAAGAAGGCGCTGGCCCGCGTTGCGGCCGGTGACGCCTTCCTGCTCCAGGGCGGCGATTGCGCCGAGAGCTTTGCCGAGCACGGCGCCAACAACATCCGCGACTTTTTCCGCGTGCTGCTGCAGATGGCGGTGGTGCTGACCTATGCCGGCGCGGTGCCGGTGGTGAAGGTCGGCCGCATCGCCGGCCAGTTTGCCAAGCCGCGGTCGTCGCCGACCGAGAAGGTCAATGGCGTCGAGCTGCCGAGCTATCGCGGCGACATCGTCAACGACATCGCCTTCACCAAGGAAGCGCGCGTGCCGGACCCGCAGCGGCAGCTGATGGCCTATCGCCAGTCGGCCGCGACGCTGAATCTGCTCCGCGCCTTTGCGACCGGCGGCTTCGCCAATCTCGGCAGCGTGCATCAATGGATGCTCGGCTTCCTGAAGGATAGCCCGCAGTCCCGCCGCTACAAGGAACTGGCTGACCGCATCTCCGACGCGCTCAACTTCATGCGCGCCTGCGGCCTCGATCTGGAGAGCCATCCGGAGCTGCGCGCCACCGATTTCTACACCAGCCATGAAGCGCTGCTGCTCGGCTACGAGCAGGCCATGACCCGCGTCGATTCCACCACCGGCGACTGGTACGCGACTTCGGGCCACATGATCTGGATCGGCGACCGCACCCGCCAGCTCGATCACGGCCATGTCGAATATTTCCGCGGCATCAAGAACCCGATCGGGCTCAAATGCGGCCCGTCGCTCAAGCCCGACGAGCTGTTGAAGCTGATCGACATTCTCAACCCCGAGAACGAGCCGGGCCGGCTGACGCTGATCAACCGCTTCGGCTCCGACAAGGTCGCCGATCATCTGCCCGGCCTGATCCGCGCGGTGAAGCGCGAGGGCAGGGTGGTGGTCTGGTCGTGCGATCCGATGCACGGCAACACCATTACCTCGACCACCGGCTACAAGACGCGGCCGTTCGACCGCGTGCTTTCGGAGGTGAAGTCGTTCTTCACGATCCATGCCGCCGAAGGCACCCATGCCGGCGGCGTGCATCTGGAAATGACCGGCCAGGACGTCACCGAGTGCATCGGCGGCGCCCGCGCCATCACGGACGAGGATCTCAACGACCGCTATCACACGGTCTGCGATCCCCGCCTCAACGCCGAGCAATCCATCGACATGGCGTTCCTGATCGCGGAGCTGCTCAAGCAGGAACGCGTCGGCAAAACCAAGCCGATGCCGTTCGCAGCGGGGCTCTAGGACCTTGCTGCGCATCTGGAAGGCCACGATCAATTCCCGTAACGGTCTGGCCTTTGCGTTCCGCTCGGAGCAGGCCGTCCGCGAGGAGATCTTTGCGCTGATCCTGTCGCTGCCGGTGGCGTGGTTCGTCGCCGCCACAGCGACGCGCGCGGTCGAACTGGTTTGTGCGGTCGCCTTCGTGCTGGTGGTCGAGTTGCTCAACACCGCGATCGAGAAGCTCGCGGACCGCCTGACGATGGATCACGACAAGCAGATCGGCCGGGTCAAGGACATGGGCTCGGCCGCGGTCGGCGTTGCGCTGCTGATGGCCGGCGCGTTCTGGATCATCGCCGTCATCGAGCGATTGGGATTCCTCTAGCTGGACGAGGCGGCCATGACCGAACGTCTCAACGCATTCGCGGTCACGCTCGCCCAGCTCAATCCAACCATGGGCGACATCGCGGGCAATGCCGCGAAGGTTCGGCTCGCCCGCGCGCGCGCCATCGCCGATGGCGCCGATCTCGTGCTGTTTCCGGAATTGTTCATCGCCGGCTATCCGCCGGAGGATCTGGTGCAGAAGCCGGCCTTCCAGGCCGCCTGCCGCGCGGCAATCGAAGCGCTGGCGCGCGAGACCGCCGACGGCGGTCCGGCGTTGCTGGTCGGCACGCCCTGGGTCGAGGACGGCAAGCTCTACAATGCCTGCGCGCTGCTCGACGGCGGGCGCATCGCCGCTCTGCGCTTCAAATGCAACCTGCCGAATTATGGCGTATTCGACGAGAAGCGACTGTTCGCGCGCGGCCCCGCCGCAGGTCCCGTCACCGTGCGCGGCGTGCGGATCGGCGTGCCGATCTGCGAGGATATCTGGCTGGAAGAGTCCGAGGATTACGAGAACGTGGTGGAGACGCTGGCCGAGACCGGCGCCGAGATCATCCTGGTGCCGAACGGCTCGCCCTATGCCCGCGACAAGAACGATGTGCGCCTGTCGGTGGCTGTCGCGCGGGTCACCGAGAGCGGCCTGCCGCTGGTCTATCTCAACCAGGTTTGCGGCCAGGACGAGCTCGTGTTCGACGGCGCCTCGTTCGCGCTCAACGGCGATCTCTCGCTCGCCGCGCAACTGCCGGCGTTCGAAGAGAGCATCACCACGCTGCGCTTCACGAGGAACGGCGGCGATTGGCGCTGCACCGGTCCGATTGCCGAGCAGCCGGAGGGCGACAAGGCCGACTATGCCGCCTGCGTGCTGGGTCTGCGCGACTACGTCGCCAAAAACGGCTTTCCCGGTGTGCTGCTCGGCATCTCAGGCGGCATCGACTCCGCGCTGTGCGCGGCGATCGCGGTCGACGCGCTTGGTGCCGACCAGGTGCACGGCGTCATGCTGCCTTATCGCTACACGGCAGCACACTCGATTGCGGATGCCGGCGAACTCGCCGGCCATCTCGGCATCCGCTACGAAGTACTGCCGATCGCTGAAGCCGTGAGCGGCTTCGAGACCATCCTGTCCGGCCTCTTCAAGAACCTGCCGCCCGACATCACCGAGGAGAACCTTCAGGCCCGCACCCGCGGCACGCTGCTGATGGCGATCTCCAACAAGATCGGGCTGATGGTGGTGACCACAGGCAACAAGTCGGAAATGTCGGTGGGCTATGCCACGCTCTATGGCGACATGAACGGCGGCTTCAATCCGATCAAGGACATCTACAAGACGCAGGTTTTCCGGCTCGCAAGCTTGCGCAATTCGTGGAAGCCCGACGGTGCATTGGGGCCCGCGGGCGAAGTGATCCCGCCCGACATCATCACGCGTCCGCCGACGGCGGAGCTGCGCGAAAATCAGAGCGATCAGGATTCACTGCCGCCCTACGACGTGCTCGATGCGATCCTGGAACGTCTGGTCGAACGCGAGGAGCCGCTCGACCAGATCATCGAAGCCGGCTTCGATCGCGAGACGGTGACCCGCATCGACCATCTGCTCAACGTCGCCGAATACAAGCGCCGCCAGGCCGCGCCCGGCGTGAAGGTGACGCGCAAGAATTTCGGCCGCGACCGCCGCTATCCCATCACCAATCGCTTTCGCGATCGGGGCGAGAAGCTGCCCGCACCCGACGAGACGCTGGTGTCGCGCGGCAGCAAGGCGTCGATCGACGCGTTCGAGGGGTGAGCCTTACTTCTGCTGCGGCAGGAAGATCGGGCCGACCGAGCGGATCGGCTTGTTGTCCGGCGTGGTCATGGTGCTCGCATCTGCAGGCGGCGTGGCGGCGGGTGCGGCTGCGGTCGCCGGCACGGGAGCTGCGCCCTTCTTGGTCGGCGCGCCCTTGGTGAGCTGCCGCTGCTGCATCTTCTTGGCGCTTTCCTCGGTGACGATGATGTCACCCTGCTGCTCGGCAGCCGCCTTGTCGTCGGCCGATTTCAGCGCGTCGGCCCAGCTCTGGCCTGCCGCCTTGCAGGAGCAGGACGGGTTGAACTCGCTGCGGAATTTGAAGGCGGTCGGCAGCGATGTGTAGGGCTGGCCGCTGATGGAGACCGCGGAGTTCATGTCCTCGCCGGGATTGCGGTGGGCGTAGAGCACCGCTTCGGCCGCCGGGCAAAGCGCCTTGCAGGTCTTTTCGTCGTCGGCGAAGCGCGCCGGCACGGTCGCAAACGAGATAGGGAAATAGGCGCCGTCGCAGGTGCGCACGCACACGGTGCGATAGGTGCCGGATTGCGGGCCGAGATCGGACGGCGGGACGGGCTGCGGATTGTTCGGGTTGTTGCCGCCGCCGAACAGATTGCTCAGGAAGTTGCCGCCGCCTTGTGATTGCGCGGCGTTGGCGTATTGCGGCCCGCAATTGTTCTGTGCGAGCGCAACCAGCACGGAGCGACGCTGGCTGTCCCGTTCAGGGCCGCCGGCACCGGGTCCGCTGCGCAGGCGTTCAAGATTGCTGGTGATCTGATCCAGATTGGCGCGCATTTGCTGGATCTGGGTGTTGACCGGACTGCATTGCGCCGACTGGCCGTTGAACAGCGAGAAGAAGCCGGTGGATTCGCAGCCCATGCGCTTGGCCTGCATGGAGACACGATCGAGCTCGGCCTGCTGGCGGCTCTGGGAATCCTGGTAGCGACGGATCTGCTCGTCGCGCGCGGGGTCGCTGCTGCCGCCGCGGTCGAGCGCGGCGAGCTGGCCTTCCAGCCGCACGCACATCGGGTTCGATCCGAGCCCGCCCTGGGCGGGCGGAGGCGGTGCACCGGGCGGGCCGGCCTGCGCAAAAGCGTCAGTGGCGAGCACGACGCTGAGAAGCACGGTGCAAGCGAGGAGGGCGCGGGGACGGGACAGAGACAAAAATTCAGGCATATCCGCCATTCTAGCGAGGTCACGGCCCCGAGTGACTTTTCAATAGGATCTGGGGGGCCGAAGCGCGCCCTCCAATAGCCGCTTCCTGCGGCAGCGTCACGTCGTTTCAGGGGCCGTAAACGGGTCCTAAGGTCCGCCAGTTCCGAGAGAATTCAGCGCTGGCAGGTGATTGCGACATATTCGTCGCAATGGCCATGGGAGCAGTTTGCGCCGGATTTGGGGACAGAGCCGGTAATTTCGTCGGGATCGACCCGGCGGTAGGCCGATGCCTGTGCAAAGTCTCGTGACTGGCAATAGGTCCGGGCGACCTGCGCGCCGCATTTCTCGCCCTTGGCCAGGCACTGGTCGACGCCATAGCCGCCGGCCTGGTTGGCGACGATGAAGACGCGGGTCTCGGCCAAGGCGCTGGAGGCCGCAAGGATGGAGGCGCAAGACACGAGCGCGAGCAAGGATCGCATGAAAACACCTTGGGGGCAAAAAGCAGGAACCGCCAGTTCCAGAATGCGCTCAAATGGTTAAGGATGATGAACCATCAAGGCGGACGGCGGCCGTTTGCGGACATAAAGCGGCATTTTCGCGGCTCTCTTGACGCCAAGGCCCTTCGTGGCCCATATGTCGCCGCATGAACGGTCTCCTCGCCATCTGCATTATTTGCCGCGAGATTACGAGCTAGCGATTCGCTGGCTGGAGCCGTCTTTTCTCAAAACACATTGAGAGCACTGGACGCCCGGCCAACAGCCGACAGGTGTCCTTATGGAATTGCGCCTTTACGATACGTTGAGCCGGGACAAGCGCACCTTCGTGCCGCTCGATGCGAACAACGTCCGCATGTATGTCTGCGGACCGACCGTCTATGACTTCGCCCATATCGGCAATGCGCGGCCGGTGATCGTGTTCGACGTGCTGTTTCGGCTGCTTCGCCACCTCTATGGCGCGGCCCACGTCAAATATGTCCGCAACATCACCGACGTCGACGACAAGATCAACGACCGCGCGGCGCGGGATTTTCCCGGCCTGCCGCTGAACGAGGCGATCCGCAAGGTCACCGAGCAGACCGGCAGGCAGTTTCACGCCGACGTCGATGCGCTCGGTGCGCTGCGGCCGAGCGTCGAGCCGCGTGCGACCGAGCATATCGGCGAGATGCGCGAGATCATCGAACGCCTCGTCAAAGGTGGCTTTGCCTATGTCGCCGAGGACCACGTGCTGTTCTCGCCGCAGGCGATGAACGCGGCCAACGACGGACTGCCGCGCTACGGCGCGCTGTCGAACCGTTCTCTAGACGAGATGGTCGCCGGTGCTCGCGTCGATGTCGCGCCCTACAAGAAGGGCAATACCGACTTCGTGCTGTGGAAACCGTCCAAGCCCGGCGAGCCGTCCTGGCCGTCGCCATCAGGCATCGAGGCCGAGGGGCGTCCGGGCTGGCACATCGAGTGCTCGGCCATGGCCTGGAAGCATCTCGGCGAACAGTTCGACATCCATGGCGGCGGCATCGATCTCGTGTTTCCGCATCACGAGAACGAGGTGGCGCAGACCTGCTGCGCCTTCCACCAGCAGCGCATGGCGAACTACTGGATGCACAACGGCTTCCTGCAGGTCGAGAGTGAGAAGATGTCGAAGTCGCTCGGCAACTTCATCACCATCCACGAGCTGCTCGCGGACTGGCCGGGTGAGGCCCTGCGCCTCAACATGCTGAAGACGCATTACACCTCGCCGATCGACTGGACCATGAAGTCGCTGGAGGAGAGCGCCAGGACCCTCGACGAATGGTATCGGGTCGCCGCCGACGTCGAAGCCGGCAAGCCGGCTGCGTCCGTGGTCGAAGCGCTGCTCGACGACCTCAACACGCCGCAGGCGATCGCGGCGCTGCACAGCCTGCGTGGCGGCGACGTACCGGCCCTTGCGGGCTCGTTGCGGCTGCTCGGCTTCCTGTCCGAGAGCGCGGCGCAATGGGAAGGGCGCAAGCAGCAGGCGAGCGGCATCGACGGCAAGGAGGTCGAGAGCCTGATCGCGGAGCGGACGGCCGCGCGGGCGCGCAAGGATTTCAAGGAATCCGACCGCATTCGCGATCAACTCGCCGCGATGGGCGTCGCGATCAAGGACTCCAAGGACGGCACGACCTGGGAGGTCGCGCGATGACACGACCTGATACGCCGTTTCCGCGGCACTGGCTCTATTACATCGCGCTGAAGATCCTGTTGCTCGGCGCCGCGGTGGCGATCGTGCTGAAACTCTATGGTTTGTGGTGAAGACGATGGCACAAGCGCATCCCAAGCCCGGCCTGCGGCCGTTCCTGCCTGATGACGTTCCGATGCTGGCCGCGATCTTCGCCGCCAGCATCCAGGAGCTGACCGGCGACGATTACAGCGAGGCGCAGCAGGAAGCCTGGATGGAGGCGGCCGAGACCGCGGAGTTCGGCAAGCGGCTGGCCGCCGACCTGACCTTGATCGCGACGCTCGAAGGTTCGCCCGTCGGCTTCGCTTCGCTGCGCGGCGCCGATCACATCCGGATGCTCTATGTGCATCCGGCCGTCGGCCGGCAGGGCATCGCGACCATGCTGGTCGACGCGCTGGAGAAGCTCGCGGGCGGTCGTGGCGCTGCGGCGCTCACAGTCGACGCCAGCGACACCGCGCAGAATTTCTTCGCCAAGCGCGGCTACACGGCCCAGCAGCGCAACAGCGTCACCATGAATGACGAATGGCTCGCCAACACCACCATGAAGAAGACGCTCGGAGCAGCGCAATGAGCAAGGAGCGCCTCTATCTGTTCGACACCACGCTGCGCGACGGCGCGCAGACCAACGGTGTCGACTTCACGCTGACCGACAAGCGGGTCATTGCAGGCATGCTCGACGATCTCGGCATCGACTACGTCGAGGGCGGCTATCCCGGCGCCAATCCGCTCGACACGGAGTTCTTCGGCAGCAAGCCGAAGCTCAATCATGCGCGCTTCACCGCTTTCGGTATGACACGGCGGGCAGGGCGCTCGGTCTCCAACGATCCCGGCGTCGCCGGCTTGCTGGAGGCGAAGGCGGACGCGATCTGCTTCGTCGCGAAGTCCTCAGCGTATCAGGTGCGTGTCGCGCTGGAGACGACGAAGGAAGAAAACCTCGCCTCGATCCGTGACAGCGTCGCGGCGGCGAAGGCCGCCGGCCGTGAGGTCATGCTCGACTGCGAACATTTCTTCGACGGTTACAAGGAAGATGCCAGTTTTGCGCTCGCCTGCGCCAAGGCGGCCTATGAGGCCGGCGCGCGCTGGGTGGTCTTGTGTGACACCAATGGCGGCACCATGCCGAACGAAGTCGAGGCCATCGTCACCGAGGTAACCAAGCACATCCCCGGCGACCATGTCGGCATCCACGCCCATAACGACACCGAGCAGGCGGTAGCGAACTCGCTCGCGGCGGTGCGCGCCGGCGCCCGGCAGATCCAGGGCACCTTAAACGGTCTCGGCGAGCGTTGCGGCAACGCCAATCTCTGTTCGCTGATCCCGACCTTGAAATTGAAGAAGGAGTTCTCGGACGCCTTCGAGATATCAGTTACGGCGGAGAAGATGGCGACCCTCGTCAAGGTCTCGCGCACGCTCGACGACATGCTCAACCGGGTGCCGAACCGGCATGCGGCCTATGTCGGCGAGAGCGCTTTCGTCACCAAGACCGGCATTCACGCCTCCGCCGTGATGAAGGACCCCCAGACCTACGAGCACGTGCTGCCGGAGACGGTCGGCAATCACCGCAAGGTGCTGGTATCGGACCAGGCCGGACGCTCCAACGTCATCGCCGAGCTCGATCGCGCCGGTATTGCCTACGAGAAGAGCGATCCCAAGCTGACGCGGCTGGTCGAGGAATTGAAGGAGCGCGAGGCGCAGGGCTACGCCTACGAATCCGCCAACGCCTCGTTCGACCTGCTGGCGCGCCGCACGCTCGGCAAGGTCCCGCATTATTTCGAGGTCGAGCAGTTCGACGTCAATGTCGAGCAGCGCTACAACGCGCTCGGCGAGCGCGTCACCGTGGCGCTGGCCGTCGTCAAGGTCGACGTCGCCGGCGAGCATCTGATCTCGGCGGCCGAAGGCAACGGACCCGTCAACGCGCTCGACGTCGCGCTCCGCAAGGACCTCGGCAAGTACCAGAAGTACATCGAGGGCCTGACGCTGATCGACTACCGCGTCCGCATCCTCAACGGCGGCACCGGCGCGGTCACGCGCGTGCTGATCGAGAGCGAAGACGAGAACGGCGATCGCTGGACCACGGTCGGCGTGTCCCCGAACATCATCGACGCCTCGTTCCAGGCGCTGATGGATTCGGTGATCTACAAGCTCGTGAAATCGGGCGCGCCGGCGTAGGCGGCCACGACGACTGTCATACCCCGCGAAAGCGGGGTATCCAGTACGCTGCGGCTTCACGGTTGCTTTCGGGCGTCTCGGAATACTGGATCGCCCGGTCGAGCCGGGCGATGACAGCGGAGAGTGAGGAGAGGGCAGGGCGATGATCGACCACATCTCCGTCGGCGTCAGCAATCTCGAACGCGCCGCGAAATTCTACGAGGCCACGCTCGCCGCGCTCGGCCTCGCGCGCCTCGTCACACGGCCGCGCACGGTCGGCTTCGGCAAGACCTATCCGGAATTCTGGATCAACCTGCGGGAGGCGATGCCGCGCGTAGCACCGGAGAGCGGCGTGCACATCTGCCTGCGGGCGAAGACGACAGGCGAAGTCGACGCGTTTCATGCCGCTGCGCTTGCGACCGGCGGCGCATCCGACGGTGCGCCGGGGATCCGCCCGCATGACCGCGTGCGCTACTACGCGGCCTTCGTGACCGATCCTGACGGCAACCGGATCGAGGCGGTAACGTTTCCGCAGGAGTAGCGCATGATCCGGAAAAGTGTGCGGCGGTTTTCCGAAGGATCATGCGCAAACAAGAACTCTTACAGCTTGCGCGCGACGTCCGGGGAGAGCTGCTTTTCTTCGTCGGCGATTTGGGCCACGGCGGATTTCAGCTTCGGCAGGATATCCTCGACGCGATCGGCCTTGAGGATATCGACCGACAGGCCGGCGCGGATGAACTCGGTCTGGCGCATATGCGACAGCAGCGAGAACAGCGGCTCCCAGAAATTGTCGAAATTGGCGAGCAGCACCGGCTTGGCGTGACGGCCGAGCTGCTTCCAGGTCAGTTGCTCGACCAGCTCCTCCAGCGTGCCGACGCCGCCCGGCAATGCCACGAAGGCGTCGGAGCGCTCGAACATCAGCCGCTTGCGCTCGTGCATGTCGGGGGTGACGATCATCTCCTGCACCCGGGTCAGCGCGTTCTCGCGCTTGCGCAGGAATTCGGGAATGATGCCGGTGACGGTGCCGCCGTGATCCAGTACGGAGGTGGCGACCGAGCCCATCAGGCCCAGCGAGCCGCCGCCATAGACCAGGCGGATGTTGTTCTCGGCGAGCGCCTTGCCGAACGCCTTGGCGCCTTCGGTGAATTGGGGATTGGTTCCGGGGCCGGAGCCGCAATAGACACAGACGGTTTTGATCGTGCTCATTGGTGCCATGATGCATTGCAGCGAAGGGGCGTCAAGCCCCTCAGGTGATTCGGACTACCCGGAAATCTACCGGTAAATGGCGACAAACAATCGAAGATTCGCCATCTGGCGGGGTGCGCTTCGGCCCGGAAGCTTCTATATGACGAGCGAAATTCGCAAATCGCACCGCGCCCGCATCCGGCGGGCCTTTCAGGTTTCTTGATGAGCCCACCTCGTTCGCCAGACGTTCCCGAAGTGCCCGAGGCTGCCGGCGGACCGCTGGAGCGGGCCACCCTGATGGGCACACTGGCGCATCTGTGGCCCTATATCTGGCCGGGCGACCGCTTCGACCTGAAGATGCGGGTGGTGTGGTCGATGGTGCTGCTGCTCGCCGCCAAGCTGATCACGCTGACGGTACCGTTCAGCTTCAAATGGGCAACGGATGCGCTGACCGGCGCCAACACCGCGCCGGTGCAGGCCGGCAACTGGCACCTCTGGGTGGTCGCGTCGCCGCTGCTCCTGACCGCCAGCTACGGCGTCATGCGCATCGTCATGGCGGTGCTGACACAATGGCGCGACGGCATTTTCGCCCGCGTCGCCATGCATGCCGTGCGCAAGCTCGCCACCATCACCTTCGTCCACATGCACGAGCTGTCTCTGCGCTTTCACCTGGAGCGCAAGACCGGCGGCCTGACGCGCGTGCTCGAGCGCGGCCGCGAAGGCATCGAGGTCATCGTGCGCATGGTGATCCTCCAGTTGATCCCGACCATCGTCGAGGTCTCGCTGCTGATGGCCGTGCTGCTCTGGCAGTTCGACTGGCGCTACGTGGTCGCGACCCTGATCACGGTCACGGTCTATATGTACTACACTTATATCGCGACCGAGTGGCGGATCGGCATCCGCCGCAAGATGAACGATTCCGACACCGAGGCGAACACCAAGGCGATCGACTCGCTGCTCAATTACGAGACCGTCAAATATTTCAGCGCCGAGGCCCGCGAGGCGCAGCGCTACGACAAATCGGTCGCGCGCTACGAGGAAGCGAGCATCAATACCTACACCTCGCTCGCGGTGCTCAACACCGGGCAGGCCGTGATCTTCACGCTGGGCCTGACCGCGACCATGCTGATGTGCGCGATCGGCGTGCGCAACGGTACCAACACGGTCGGCGATTTCGTGCTGGTCAATGCCATGATGATCCAGCTCTACCAGCCCCTGAATTTCATGGGCATGGTCTATCGCGAGATCAAGCAGGCCATCATCGACATCGAGAAGATGTTCAACGTGATCGGCCGCGAGGCCGAGATCAAGGATGTCCCGAATGCTCAGCCGCTGGCCGTCTCTGCCGGCACAGTGCGTTTCGAGGACGTGCGCTTTGCGTATGAGCCGACGCGGCCAATTCTGAAAGGTATCAGCTTCGAGGTGCCGGCCGGCAAGACGGTGGCGATCGTCGGCCCGTCGGGCGCCGGCAAGTCGACCATCTCGCGCCTTCTGTTCCGCCTCTACGACGTCTCGGGTGGCAAGATCCTGATCGACGGCCAGGACATCCGCGAGGTCACGCAAGGCTCCTTGCGCGCCTCCATCGGCATGGTGCCGCAGGACACGGTGCTGTTCAACGACACCATCCGCTACAACATCCGCTACGGCCGCTGGGACGCGACCGACGCGGAAGTCGAGGAGGCCGCGAGTCTCGCGCAGATCGACCATTTCATCCGCATGGCGCCGATGGGCTACGAGACCCAGGTCGGCGAGCGCGGCCTGAAACTGTCGGGCGGCGAGAAGCAGCGCGTCGCGATCGCACGCACCGTCTTGAAGGCTCCACCGATCCTGGTGCTCGATGAGGCGACCTCGGCGCTCGATACCCACACCGAGCACGAGATCCAGGGCGCGCTCGACCGCGTGGCGAAGAACCGCACCTCCCTCGTCATCGCGCACCGGCTCTCGACCATCGTCGGCGCCGACGAGATCATCGTGCTCGACCAGGGCCGCATCGCCGAACGCGGCACCCATGCCAGCCTGCTGGCGCAGGGTGGTCTTTATGCCAGCATGTGGAACAGGCAGCGCGAGGCCGAGGCGGCGCGCGAGAAGCTGGCCCGGATGGCCGACAGCAGCGAGGCGCCCAACCGGGAGCCGCCGCCGGTCGCGGACGTCCTCACGGCGCAGGCGGCCGCGGAGTGAGCTTGTCTCCGGTCCCAACTCTGGCCTAAACAACCCCGGTGCGCGAGACGACCCGCGCCATCAACCCCTGAGCGGCAGATAGCGATGTCCATTCTCGATTCGATCCAGCGTCAGATTCCGCCGATCCACAAGGAGGGCTATCCCTTCATCGGCGGCTTTGCGCTGGCAAGCCTCGTCCTGTTCTGGCTGTGGTCGCCGCTGGGGTGGATCGGCACGATCCTCACCGTCTGGTGTACACTGTTTTTCCGCGATCCGGTGCGCGTGACGCCGCAGCGCGACGGCCTTGTGGTGTCGCCCGCCGACGGTCGCGTCTCGATGATCACCATGGCGCTGCCGCCGGCCGAGCTTGGGCTCGGTGACCGGCCGCTGCCGCGCATCTCGGTGTTCATGAGCGTGTTCAACTGCCATGTGAACCGCGCTCCCGTCGCGGGCAGGGTGGATCGCATCGCCTATCGGCCCGGCCTGTTCATCAATGCCGAGCTCGACAAGGCGAGCGAGGACAATGAGCGCAACTCGCTCGTCATCTCGGCGCCGCAGGGCCGCATCGGCGTGATCCAGATCGCGGGCCTCGTCGCCAAGCGTATCGTCTGCTTCGTCAAGGAGGGGCAGGCGGTCGGCGCCGGCGAGCGGTTCGGCCTGATCCGCTTCGGCTCGAGGCTCGACGTTTATCTGCCCGTCGGCACCAAGGCACTGGTCTCGGAAGGGCAGACCGCAATCGCGGGCGAAACCATCCTGGCCGACCTCACCGGAGATGATCCCAGTCGCACCTACCGCGCCAATTAACCAGGAAGCCGGTGTCGGGGGCCTTCGGACGCGATGGCGGAGGGGAAGGCGACTTGCTATATCTCGTCTACAGGTGAGGACGAGCCTATGACGCCCTACGACTACAGAGATCCCGACCTTCGCCGCCGGCGGTTCCGCCCGATCCCGGTGCGCATGCTGGTGCCCAACGTCATCACGCTGCTGGCGATCTGCGCCGGCCTGACCTCGATCCGGCTGTCGATCGAAGGGCGAATGTCGCTCGCCGTCTACGCCATCGTGTTCGCCGCCGCGCTCGACGGCATCGACGGCCGCGTCGCGCGCATGATCAAGGGCCAGTCGAAGTTCGGCGCCGAACTCGACAGCCTCGCCGACTTCGTCAATTTCGGCGTCGCGCCCGGCCTGATGCTGTACTTCTGGCAGCTGCACGAGCTCGGCAATGCCGGCTGGATCGCCGCGATGGTGTTTGCGATCTCCGGTGGCCTGCGGCTCGCGCGCTTCAACGCGACCATGGACGATCCGAACAAGCCCGCCTTCGCCGCCAATTTCTTCACCGGCGTGCCGGCGCCGGCCGGTGCCATCACCGTGCTGCTGCCGATCTACGTCGCGTTCCTCGAGCTCGGTCGCGCGCCCGCGGCTTTGACCGCCGCCTATACGTTGCTGATCGCCTTCCTGATGGTCTCGCGGTTGCCGGTGTTCTCCGGCAAGACCAAGCGTATGCGCGTGCCACCCGAGCTGGTGCTGCCGGCGTTCGTCGCTGTCATCGTCTTCATCGCGCTCTTGATCGCCTATCCCTGGCATGTGCTCTCGGCCGGCACGGTGCTCTATCTCCTCTGCCTGCCGCTCGGCTACAAATCCTACCGCGACCAGGCGCGCGCGACGGAAGCCGCGGCCCCTGCGGCCGGCGAGGTCTCGTCGCCGCCGTCGGCACCGACGATGGCAAGCCTGTCCGAGCCGCCTCACGACGATGACCGGCCCGGACGGTTGCACTGAGCGATCGCACGCGGATATCTGCCATGAGAGCGCCTGAGTTGGGTTGAGGCCCGATCTCGGCTATATCGCCCAGTGCCGGCGGCACCGCGCCAACAGCGGCCGCCAATCTGGGAGAGAACGCCGTGACCAATTCCGCGACCGGGCCGCTGCCCGCTTCCGTCCTTGAAGCACTGGGCCGCTACGATACGCCGACGATCTGCAACGCCATGGAGATCGTGGCGCCTGAGCGCCGGCTGATCGGCTACACCACCAAGCAGCTGGTCTGCCCGTTCCCGGATCTGCCGCCCATCGTCGGCTACGCCCGCACCGTCGCGATCCGTTCGGTGCTGAAGTCCTCGTTGCCGGCCGAAGAGCAGTCGAAACGCCGCATCGAGTACTACGAATATGTCGGCACCGGCTTTGGGCCGCGCATCTCGGTGATCCAGGACATCGATGGCCCTGATGTCGGCTACGGCGCGTTCTGGGGCGAAGTGCAGAGCAACGTGCACAAGGCACTCGGCTGCCTCGGCGTCATCACCGACGGCTCGATCCGCGACATCCCGCAATGGGCTCCTGGCTTCCAGGCGCTGGCCGGCTCGATCGGCCCGTCGCATGCATGGGTGCATGCCGAGAGCTTTGGCGGCGAGGTGCGCGTTGCCGGCATGACCGTGAAATCGGACGATCTGATCCATGCCGACCAGCATGGCGCGATCGTGATCCCGCTCGACGTCGCCGCGAAACTCCCCGAGGCCGCCGAGCTCTGTGGCCGCCGCGAGACGCCGATCCTGGAGATCGCGCGCAGCCCCGACTTCTCGCTGGAGAAGCTCAAGGCCGCGCTGAAGCGCTCCGCGGAGATCCACTGAGCCCTAAAGGTAACGCCATGGACATGCGCGGCAAGACGGTGCTGATCACGGGCTCGACGGATGGTGTCGGGCGCTATGTCGCGGGCCGCCTTGCCGCCGAGGGCGCTGATGTCCTGATCCATGGCCGGAGTGCCGAGCGCGCAAATGCGCTGATCGACGAGATCGTGAGGGCCGGCCATGCTGCGCCGACCTTCTATCGGGCCGATCTATCGTCGATGGCCGGCACGCGCGAGCTCGCCGCGGCCGTGATACGCGATCACAAGCGTCTCGATATCTTCGTCAGCAATGCCGGCATCGGCTCGCAGAGCGACGGGCCGCAACGCCAGGAGAGCTGCGACGGTTACGAGCTGCGCTTTGCCGTGAACTATCTTTCGGGCTTCCTGCTCGCGCGTCTGTTGCTGCCGTTGCTGAAGGCCGCCGCGCCTTCGCGCATCGTCAATGTCGCTTCGCTCGGCCAGCATCCGGTCGATTTCGACGATGTCATGATCACCAAGGGCTATAGCGGGTCGCGTGCCTACGCGCAGAGCAAGCTGTCGCAGATCATGTTCACGATCGATCTCGCAGAGGAATTGAAGGGCACCGGCATCACCGTGAACGCGCTGCATCCGGCGACCTACATGAACACGACCATGGTCCGTGCCGGTGGCATCACGCCGATCTCGACGGTGGAGCAGGGCGGCGCCGCGATCCTGCATCTGGTCGAAGGCGACGACGTCGCCGGCAAGAGCGGCGTGTTCTTCAACGGCATGAACGAAGCCCGCGCCAATCCGCAGGCCTATGATGCCGACGCGCGCAGGCGCCTGCGCGTGCTCAGCCTGGAGCTGACAGGATTATCGTCCTGACGCGCCGCAATTATGGTTAGCAAAGTGTTGAGATTCATGTCGCGTAACGGCAAAGCCGCCATCCTTCCGTCGCGTTGCGCCGCTCGGTCGCGTCGGATGAACTTAACCTTTACGCGGCTTTAAGGGCGGCGCTCTAGGGTTTCCGACGCGGCTCGGGGTTGGGCCGTGCCAACGGCCAGGACGGCCGTTGTTGCGTTCGCGTTGGAGTCTCCCATGGATATCATGACGGGCGTTGGCCTTGTGGTGGGCTTTGGCGTCATCGCCACCATGATGCTCTTGGGCGGCGATCTTCACATGTTCATCTCCGAACATGCGATGATCATCATCTTCGGCGGATCGACGGCGGCAACGATGATCCGCTTCCCGCTGTCTGCGCTGATGCACGGTCTGCCGCTCGGCGCCAAATTCGCCTTCACCATGAGCCGGCTGTCGGCCCACGACCTGGTCGACGAACTCGCCCGTATCGCCGAGATCGCCCGCAAGCAGGGACCGGTCGGCCTCGAAAAGGTCGAGACCGACGAGCCGTTCCTCGCCAAGGGCATCCGCTATGTTGCCGACGGCTACGACCTCGACTTCATCCGCGACAATCTCGAGCGCGACCGCGACAACTTCCTGATGCACCTCGACGAGGGCAGCAAGATCTACCGCGCCATCGGCGATTGCGCCCCGGCATTCGGCATGATCGGCACCCTGATCGGCATGGTGCAGATGTTCGCGAACATGACCGACCCGTCCAAGCTCGGCCCGTTCATGGCGACCGCACTGCTCGCGACGCTGTACGGCGCGCTCGTGGCGAACCTGTTCTGTCTGCCGATCGCGGACAAGCTGCACGGCAAGCTGCTCGACGAGGAAACCAACCGCACGCTCATCATCGACGGCATCCTCATGATCCGCGACTCCAAGAGCCCGACGCTCGTGCGCGAAATGCTGCTGGCCTATCTGCCGGAGAAGCATCGCCATGCCGAGGGCGAGCCGGTGCCGGCCTAACGCCGCCCGGTCCGGATATTGAGAGATGGCCAAGAAGAAGCGCGGCGATGCTCACGGTGGCGGTCACGGCTGGTTCGTGACCTTCGCCGACCTGATGGGCCTGTTGATGAGCTTCTTCGTGATGCTCGTGGCGTTCTCGACCCAGGACGCCAACAAGCTCAAGGTCGTCGCCGGCTCCATGCGTGACGCCTTCGGCGTCCAGAGCGAAGCGCGCTACGCCGGCATCATCGAGTCCGATGGCCTGCCGACCCGCCCACGCCTGAAGAATGTCGATCACATCGAGCCCGAGGACGCCTCCAACACGCCGACGCCGGATCAGGAGGATCGCGACCGCACTCAGGGTGCGAAGATGAAGATCGACCGCAATTTCGCGCTCGCTGCGGCCTCGTTGCGCCAGGCGTTGCAGGACATGCCGGAACTGACCGAGATGTCCAAGCACATCATGTTCGAGGAGACCAAGCAGGGTCTCAACCTCGAGATCGTCGACCAGGACGGCCGCTCGATGTTCGCAGATGGTTCCAAGGTGCCCTACGACCGCACCCGCCGCCTGATCGAGAAGCTGGCGGTTCCGCTCAAGGCGACCCCCTTGCGCGTTTCGATCGCAGGCCACACCGCGGCCGGCTTCGTGCCGACCCGCAGCGATTACGGCGCCTTCGACTTGTCGGCCGACCGCGCCAATGCGGTGCGCCAGATTCTCGAGCGCGAGGGCCTGCCGCCGTCGCACATCTTCGCCGTCTCCGGCAAGGCGGACACCCAGCCGCTGTTCCCGGACGATCCGTCGCTCGCCGCGAACCGCCGCGTGACCATCACCTTGATGCGTGAAGATCCGCCGCTGCCTCCGAACTTGAAGCCCTAAATTTTCTTGCGCTACCATCTTACCTGAGGCAATCAGTCGCGCAGGCGAAGAACGTGGCCGCCTCGTCACTACATCCGCCGTGGCGCCTGCTATGGTGGCTGGCCGATTGACAGGTGCGCTGGAAGCGTCAAAAGGCGCCGGATCAATTCCAGGGACGAAGCGTTTTCCACCCTCATGACGGCGAGCATCACATCGGCTGAGACCCAGGAAGGCCCGGTCACCTCGGGCTTTTGGGCCCTTACGCTCGGGAGCATCGGTGTCGTGTTCGGCGACATCGGCACCTCGCCACTTTACGCGTTCCACGAGGCGGTTCGAGGCGCGGCCCACGGCGAGCCCGTGACACGGATCATGGTGCTCGGCGTGCTGTCGCTGATCCTGTGGGCGCTGCTGATCGTCGTCACCGCCAAATACGTTCTGCTGCTGCTGCGCGCCGACAATAACGGGGAGGGCGGCACCCTCTCGCTGATGGCGCTCGGCCAGCGTGCGCTGGGGCGGCGGAGCTGGTTCCTGCTCGCGCTCGGCGTCGTCGGCGCCTCCATGTTCATTGGTGATTCCATGATCACGCCGGCGATCTCGGTGCTGTCGGCCGTCGACGGCCTCAAGCTCGCAACGCCCGCGTTCGAGCATTATGTCGTGCCGTTGACGGTGCTGATCCTGGTGCTGCTGTTCGCGGTGCAGAGCAAGGGGACCGCGCTGGTGGCCTCGGCCTTCGGGCCGGTGATGGTGGTCTGGTTTGCCGTCCTGGCGGTGCTTGGCGTCATCCACATCGCCGACGATCCCACGGTGCTGGCTGCGATCAATCCCTATTACGCCCTGCAGTTCCTGCTGTCGCACGGCACGATCGGCCTGGTGACGCTCGGCGCCGTCTTCCTCGCCGTGACCGGAGGCGAAGCGCTCTATGCCGATCTCGGTCATTTCGGCCGCAAGCCGATCCAGTCGGCCTGGATGTTCTTCGTGCTGCCGTCGCTGCTGATCAACTATTTCGGGCAGGGCGCGCTGGTGCTGTCCAACCCAGGTGCGATCGAGCATTCGTTCTACCGCATGGTGCCCGAGCATCTGGTGCTGCCATTGGTCGGGCTTGCAACCGCGGCCACCGTCATCGCCAGCCAGGCGGTCATCACCGGCGCCTATTCGCTGGTCTATCAGGCGGTGCAGCTTGGGCTCCTGCCGCGTTTCGAGGTGCGCTACACCTCCGAAACCCATGCCGGCCAGATCTATCTGCCGCGCGTCAACCGGCTGCTGTTGATCGGCGTGATGCTGCTGGTGCTGTTGTTCCACACGCCCAGCAACCTCGCTTCGGCCTATGGCATCGCCGTCTCCACAACCATGGTCGCCGACGGCATCATGGGGTTTGTGGTGATCTGGAAATTGTGGAACTGGAAGGCCGCGACCGCTGCGGCCGTGATTCTGCCCTTTGTCATGGTCGACATGACCTTCTTCAGTGCCAATCTGCTGAAGCTGCTCGAAGGCGCCTGGGTGCCGCTGCTGTTCGGCGTGGCGATGGCGGGGACGATCTGGACCTGGCGGCGCGGCTCCGGGATCCTGATTCAGAAGACACGCCGGATCGAGGTGCCGCTGGACGACCTGATCCGCAGCCTGGAGAAACGGCCGCCGCACATCGTCAAAGGCACGGCGGTGTTTCTCACCAGCGATCCCGCCTTCGTGCCGACCGCGCTTCTGCACAATCTCAAGCACAACAAGGTGCTGCACGAGCACAACGTCATCCTGACCATCGAGACCGCGCACACGCCGCGGGTCGATCTGTCGGAGCGTTTCCGCATGGAGAAGATCAGCGAGAAGTTCTCGAAAGTCCGCCTGCGCTTCGGCTTCATGGAGCAGCCAAACGTGCCCAAGGCCCTCGCGATCGCGCGCAAGCAGGGCTGGCAGTTCGACATCATGTCGACGTCGTTCTTCGTGTCGCGGCGCTCGTTGAAAGCCTCGGCGCAGTCGGGCATGCCTCTCTGGCAGGACCATCTGTTTATCGCCCTCAGCCGCTCTGCCAACGACGCCACCGACTACTTCCAGATTCCGACCGGGCGGGTGGTTGAAGTTGGAACCCAGGTCACCATTTGAGGGCTTCCGTGGGAGCGCAATTTGCGGACCTATGTGAATTTTGCATGCCAAGGGCCCAGAATCGGGCTAGGCTATGCCGGCAGCGCAGGACTATAAGCCGCGCGCTCTCTTCAGCCGTTGTGCAGTGAAGCATTTTTAGAGGCCACCAGGCTCTCCATGACAAGTGACGTAGCAGTTCCCGCCCCGGAAACGGCGGCGGCCAATGGGCATGGCGATGCCCACACCACCGCCGGTTTCGGCGCGCTGACGCTCGGCAGCATCGGCGTCGTCTATGGCGATATCGGCACCAGCCCGCTCTACGCGTTCCGCGAGGCGGTGATCGCGGCGTCCGGCGCCGAAGGCGCGCCGACTACAGTGGCCATTCTCGGCGTGGTCTCCCTGATCCTCTGGGCGCTGATCGTCGTGGTGACGCTCAAATACGTCGTGATCCTGCTCCGCGCCGACAATAACGGCGAGGGGGGTACGCTCGCTCTGATGGCGCTGGCCCAGCGAGCAGTCGGCACCCGCGGGGCGACCATTGTCATGCTTGGCATCATCTCCGGCGCCCTGTTCTACGGCGACGCAGTGATCACGCCGGCACTTTCGGTGCTGTCGGCGATCGAAGGCATGAAGGACGTCACCCTCACGTTCGAGCCTTACATCGTTCCGTTGACAGTGGTGATCCTGGTGGTCCTGTTCGCCGTGCAATCCCGCGGCACCGCCCGCGTTGCGGCATTCTTCGGACCCGTCATGTGCGTCTGGTTTGCGGTGATCGCTGTGGCGGCAATCCACCCGATCATCGCGCAGCCGCAGGTGCTGTTTGCCCTGAACCCCCTCTACGCCGTGTCCTTCATGCTGCATCATGGCATCATCGGCTTCGTGACGCTGGGCGCGGTGTTCTTGGCGGTCACTGGTGCCGAGGCGCTCTATGCCGACCTCGGCCATTTCGGCAAGCGGCCGATCCAGACCGCTTGGCTGTTCATCGTGCTGCCGTCGCTGGCGTTGAACTATCTCGGGCAGGGCGCGCTCGTGCTCGCCGATCCCGCCGCCATCGAGAGCCCGTTCTTCCAGCTATTTTCGCAAGGCTGGATGCGCGGCGGCATGGTCGTGCTCGCGACTGCCGCCACCGTTATCGCAAGCCAGGCCGTCATCACCGGCGCCTATTCGCTGACGCGGCAGGCGATCCAGCTTGGCCTGCTGCCCCGATTCGAAATTCGCCATACGTCGGAAGCCCATTCCGGCCAGATCTTCATACCGCGCATCAACCAGTTGCTGCTGGTCGCGGTGGTGCTCCTGGTGCTGTTGTTCCGCTCATCCAGCGCACTGGCCTCGGCCTACGGCATCTCCGTGACCGGGACCATGGTGGTCACGGCGATGATGGGCTTTGTCGTGATCTGGAAGGTATGGCGGTGGTCGCCGTTCGCCGCCGCCGCCCTGATCGCGCCGTTCCTGTTCCTCGACCTGACCTTCCTCGCCGCCAATCTGCTCAAGGTGTTCGAGGGCGGCTGGGTGCCGCTCGCGCTCGGCTCGCTCATGATCATCATGATGTACACATGGCGACGCGGCAGCCGTCTGCTGTTCGAGAAGTCGCGCAAGCTGGAGTTCCCGCTCGCCGACCTCGTGGCGATGCTCGAGAAGCGGCCGCCACAGCGGGTGCCCGGAACCGCGGTGTTCCTGACCAGCGATCCCCTGAGCGCCCCGACCGCGCTGATGCATAGCCTGAAACACTACAAGGTGCTTCACGAGAAGAATGTCATTCTCACCATCGAGACCGCGCAGACCCCGCGCATCGATCCGGCCGAGCGCGTGAAGCTGGATGCGATCAGCCCCACCTTCTCCAAGGTGACGCTGAAGTTCGGCTTCATGGAATCGCCGAACGTGCCCAAGGCCCTCGCCATCGCCCGCAAGCTCGGCTGGCAGTTCGACATCATGTCGACCTCGTTCTTCCTGTCGCGGAGGGCGCTCAAGCCCGCTGCCCATTCGGGCATGCCACGCTGGCAGGACCGGCTGTTCATCTCGCTCAGCCGCTCGGCGAACGATGCCACCGACTATTTCCAGATCCCCTCGGGGCGCGTCGTCGAGGTCGGTACGCAGGTGACGATCTAGGCAGGCAAGCCAAAGCCGCGCTTCAAGTCGCTGCGATTTAGCTTTAACTTGCGCAAGGCAGCTCAAGCCTTTGTAGCGCTTGATTTTCGCATGCCGAGAGGCGAGGTTGCCCGCCGGCCGGGATCGCCCGGCGAGCGACCCGCGACGTTGGAGGATGATGTGGCAAATCAAGTTCAGGATCTGACCCCCGAGGAGGTTTCCAAGGGTGCCGCGGAGGGCCGCTATCTGCTCGTCGACGTCCGTGAACCGAACGAGGTCCAGGCCGAGGCTTACCCTTACGGCGTGGTCGTCCCGCTCTCGACCTTCGATCCCAAGGCCATCCCCGATCCCCAAGGCAAAGAGGTCGTGTTCGCCTGCCGCTCGGGCAAGCGATCGGTGACCGCCTCGCTCGCCGCCCAGGCCGCGGGCCTGCCCTACGACAAGCATCTGGCCGGCGGCATGCTGGGCTGGAAGGCGGCGGGGCTTCCCAGCAAGGTCGGCGGCTAACTCCGAGATGACGACCAAGAGCTCCTCGCTGAACAAGGTCTTCGCCGACCTTCCCGTCACCATCTTCGAGGCGATGTCGCAGGCCGCACGCGACAACAACGCCATCAATCTCGGCCAGGGTTTTCCCGACGATCCCGGCCCCGAGGACATCCGCCGCGCCGCGGCCGACGCCTCGCTCAACGGCTACAACCAGTATCCGTCGATGATGGGCATCCCGGAGCTGCGCCAGGCGATCGCGACCCATTACGGCCACTGGCACGGCCTCGAGCTCGATCCGATGAGCGAGGTGATGGTGACATCAGGCGGCACCGAGGCGCTGACCTCGGCGATCCTCTCGGTGGTGCAGCCCGGCGATGAGGTCGTCTGCTTCCAACCCGTCTATGATTCCTACCTGCCGATCATCCGCCAGGCCGGCGGCATTCCGCGCCTGGTGCGGCTCGAGCCGCCGGGCTGGCGGCTGAATGAGGACATGCTGAAAAGCGTCTTCAATTCAAAGACCAAGGCGGTGCTGTTCAACAATCCACTGAATCCGTCGGCGGTGGTCTATCCGCGCGAGGACCTCGAGCTGCTGGCACGCTACTGCCAGGAGTTCGACGTCATCGCGATCTGCGACGAGGTCTGGGAGCACGTCACCTTCGACGAGCACAAGCACATCCCGCTGATCACCATCCCCGGCATGCGCGAGCGCACCATCAAGGTCGGCTCGGCCGGCAAGATCTTCTCGCTCACGGGCTGGAAGATCGGCTTCGTCTGCGCCGCGCCGCAGCTGCTGCGCGTCGCCGCCAAGGTGCATCAGTTCCTCACCTTCACGACCGCGCCGAACCTCCAGGCCGCCGTCGCCTATGGCCTCGGCAAGCCCGACGAGTACTTCCTGTCGATGCGCAAGGACCTGACGCGGAGCAGGGACCGCCTGACCAAGGGGCTCGAAAGCCTGGGCTTCCCCGTGCTGAAGTCGCAGGGCACCTACTTCCTGACCGTCGACCTGTCGCCGCTCGGGCTCAACGAGAGTGACGCCGAGTTCTGCTGGCGGATCGTGAAGGACTACAAGGTCGCCGCGATCCCGGTCTCGGCGTTCTACGAGCAGGACCCCGTGACCTCGGTGGTCCGTTTCTGTTTTGCCAAGAAGGATCAGACGCTCGACACCGCGCTGGAGCGGCTGTCGGACGCGATACGCGGACGCAAGAGGTAGACCGAGATGACGAACGTCGGCCGCTTGGGGCTTTGCCTTGGTTTTGCAATCGCCGCCGCGCTGACGTTGCTCTCGCCACCCGCCGGGGCCGAGGAGCGCGTCGTCAACTTCTACAATTGGTCGAACTACATGGCGCCCGATGTCCTTGATGACTTCACCAAGGAGACCGGCATCAAGGTGGTCTACGACACCTTCGACGCCAACGAGACGCTGGAGACGCGCCTGATGGCCGGCAAGTCCGGCTACGACGTGGTGGTGCCCACCGCCTACTTCCTGCAGCGCCAGATCAAGGCGAACATCTTCCAGAAGCTCGACAAGTCGAAGCTGCCGAACCTCGCCAACGCCTGGCCGATGGTGACCAAGAATCTCGCGACCTACGATCCCGGCAACGCGTTTGCCGCAAACTACATGTGGGGCACGACAGGCATCGGCTACAACGTCGCCAAGGTGAAGGAGATCCTGGGCGCGGATGCGAAGATCGACAGCTGGGACATCGTCTTCAAGCCGGAGAACCTCGCCAAGTTCAAGGACTGCGGCGTGCACATGCTCGACTCCGCCGACGACATCTTTCCGGCGGCGCTGAACTATCTCGGGCTCGATCCGAACTCGACCAAGCAGGCCGACCTCGAGAAGGCCGCCGACGTGGTCGCCAAGATCCGCCCCTTCGTGCGCAAGTTCCACTCGTCCGAATATTTGAGCGCGCTCGCGACCGGCGAGATCTGCTTCGTGGTCGGCTGGTCCGGCGACATCATGCAGGCGCGCGCTCGCGCGGCCGAGGCGAAGAACGGCATCGAGATCGGCTACGCCATTCCGAAGGAGGGCGCGCAGATGTTCTTCGACAATCTCGCGATCCCTGCGGATGCCAAGAACGTCAAAGAGGCCTACGAGCTGATCAACTACCTCTACCGCCCGGATGTGGCCGCCAAGAACTCGGACTTCCTGTCCTACGCCAACGGCAACCTCGCTAGCCAGAAGCTGGTCGATCCGAAAATTCTGAACGACAAGAACATCTATCCGGACGACGCCACGCTCGCAAAACTGTTCGTCATCACCGCCCGCGATCCCGCCACCCAGCGCATCATCAACCGGCTCTGGACCAGGGTGAAGACGGGAAGGTAGGGGCGCGGCCGGTCGCGGCACCGGCCCGGCCACTCAAATCCGCAAAACAACCCCATGCACAGTAGAACCGTGACCGGAGGGTTGGCGGCGCTGGCGGCGGTTAAGTCGTGACGCGAACTCGTCGAATCGGCGCCCGCGCGCAAAGTCACCGTCGCTTCGCTGTCGGCAGAGCCTTGTGCCTTACCGCCATCGCCGGTGCAGCCACAACCACTGCTCGGGATATTCGCGCACCCAGCCTTCCACCACATCGGTGATCGCCTGCGTCGTGCCCTGGACGTCGATCTTGCCCTCGGCATCGCGCACCGGCGGGATCTCTTCGGTGAGCTCGGCGCGGAAGCGGTAGCCGGGAAGACGGATGATGCGGACGCCGTGGATGGGGCATTCGACCTGGCGGAGCAGGCGCGCCAGCATCGGGTTGGCGCGGGTCTTGCGGCCGAAGAAGGTGACCTCGACACCGCCGGTCAGATACTGGTCGATCAGCATGGCGACGTGCTTGCCGTCCTTGAGCGCCTGCGCGAGCCGTAAGGGGGCGTCGCGGCCCGCCGGGATCAGCGTGCCCATGTTGACCTGGCGCATCTCCTCGATGATGCGGTCGGCGGACGCAATGTTCGGACGGCGGTAGAGGATCGCGGTGTCGAGCCCGTGCGCGACGGCGGCGAGCGCCGGCAATTCCCAATTGGCCAGATGCGAGGCGAAGATCAGCGCCGGCTTGCCGTCGTCCCTGAGTTGATCGTGCAGTTCGACGGTGCGCGGCGGAAGCTCGATCCGGCTGCGCTCCGGATGGGCGCGGTCGTAGTCCCAGATATGATCGATATGGGCAAACTCGGCGCCGACGCGACCGAGATTGTCCCAGACGCCCATCAGGATCTGCTCGATCTCGTCCGGCGACTTCTCGGGAAAGGCTGCGGTCAGGTTGGCGCGACCGATGCGATGCTCGCGCAGGCGCGGACCGATCGTCTTGGTGACGCGCGCGAAAAAGTCCGAAGTCTTGACCGGGTCGAAATAGCGAGTCGTGCGCAGCATGCCGACGGTGGCAGCGCCGATCAGGCCTCCGCCGATCGATTTGGCTGCATTCCGCGCACGAATCTTCGTGCTGATGGGAATCAGCGCCATGGCTTGCGTCCGGTCAGGCCGGTTCGCGGGTCAGGATCAGCGAGGCGTTCTGGCCGCCGAAGCCGAACGAGTTCGACATCACCGCGGTGACGCGGGCGTCGCGCGCCTTGTTGCCTACCACGTTGAAGAGGATCGTGGGATCCGGCGTCTCGTAGTTGATGGTCGGCGGAATGCGCTGATGCTCGAGCGTCAGCAGCGAGAAGATCGCCTCGACCGCGCCTGCGGCCGAGATGGTGTGGCCGACCATCGACTTGTTCGACGTGACCGGAATCTTCTGCGCGAGATCGCCGAACACGGCCGAGGTCGTGTTGAACTCCATCTTGTCGTTCTCGGGCGTCGCGGTGCCGTGCGCGTTGATGTGGTCGATCTGGTCCGGGGTCATGCCGGCATCGGCCAGCGTCTTGTTCATGCAGCCGATGATCGGCTTGCCGTCGGGCGAGGAGCGGGTGCGATGGAAGGAATCGGTGAGTTCGCCGCAGCCGGCGATCACGCCGAGAATCTTCGCGCCGCGCGCGGTGGCCGCCTCATAGCTTTCGAGCACGAGGGCGCCTGCGCCCTCTGCCATGACGAAGCCGTCGCGGTTCTTGGAGAAGGGGCGGGAGGCCGCCTGCGGCGGATCGTTCTGGGTCGACAGCGCCGAGAGCAGCGAGAAGCGCACCAAGGCTTCCGGATTCACGGTGCCGTCGGTGGCGACGCAAAGTGCCGCATCCGTCTCGCCGCGGCGGATCGCCTCGACGCCGAGCTGGATCGAGGTGGCTCCGGAGGCGCAGGCCGTCGACAGCGAGATCGGCGAGCCCTTGGTGCCGAAGGTCTCGGCGAGGTGGGCTGCGACCGAGCCGAACATGAAGCGGTGGTGATAGGCGGTGTACTTGCCGCCGCCGGAGATGCGCAACAGATCGTCGTAGGTGAAGTCGGGCGAGCCGACGGCGCGGCCGAGCTCGCGGCGCTGCGGCCACTCGACCTCGACCGGTGCGACCGCGAGGAAGAGGGGGCCCGGAAAATCGCCCTTGGCGCCGATGCCGGCCTGCTCGAGGGCTTCCTGGGTGACCAGCTCCGCCATGCGTTCGGACAGGCCGGTGGAGGAGAACGGATCGACGCTGACGAAATCGACCGTGCCGGCCATCGTGGTCTTCAGGCCGTCGACCGGAAAGCGCGTGATGGTGCGGATGCCGGATTCGCCCGCGACCAGCTTCGACCAATTGTCGGCCTTGCCGGCGCCGAGCGAGGTCGTGATGCCCATGCCGGTAACGACGACAACGGGACGCCCGAGTTTGTCGCGTGGTGCAGTCATGTCGATCGTCCCCAGATAGAGCTAGAGCATGATCCGGAAAAGTGTGACGCGGTTTTCCGACCAGATCATGCTCAAAACAACAACCGGCTAAAGCGCTGCGCGCTCTAGCTTATCGCCTCGACCAGCGCCATGCCTTCGCCGCGCCAGTGTCCGGCTCCCACCACGACAATCTGGGTGGGCGCCCCCTGCATTTCAATCTCGGTGCCGGTCGAATCGTTCGGCGGGAACAGCGCACCGCGCGAGATCGAGAGCGCCGCGAGCGCAATCCCGAGCGGGAATTGCGTTTCCATGGTGTGCCCGAACATCGTACCGGTGGCGCGTACCGGGAAGTCGGCGTGCTTCTTCAGGAAGTCGCGCTCCTCGGACGTTGCCGGCTCCGCGCCTGTCGCGCCCGAGATGATTGCGCCCTTGCCGTCGCGCTTGGGCAGCTTGTCCCAGAGCTTGTCCAGCGTCGCTTTCATGTCCCCGGACTGCTTGCGGCGGGCGAGATCCGTCACCACGCTCGACAGCTTGGCGTAAGGCTTGGCACCGCGCGCTTCTGCATGCGCCTTGGATTCCAGCACCAGGAACGCGCCGGCCGAACCGAGCGCGAAGCCGGCGTGGTCCTTGCGCGCCCACACGGGGGCGAACTTGTCCTTCAGGTTGAAGTCGCCGAATTCGTAGAGGACCAGGAGGTCCTTGCGCTCGCCATTGTGCGAGCCGCCGACCAGCGCAATGTCGCTCTCGCCCGAGGCGATGCGCGACAGCGCGATGCGCAGCGCATCGGCGCCCGCAACCTCTTCGCCCATGAAGGTGCGCGAGGTGCCGCCGAGACCGTTGACGATGGCAATGTTGCCGGCGAGCAGATTGGAGAGCTGCGCCAGAAACAGCGTCGGCCTGAGATCGCTCATCAGCCGCTCGTTGAGGAAGCCGGGTGCATTGGCGCCCTTGGCTTCGGCGTTGAGCACGCCGGTGTCGACATTGAGGTCGCGCTCGCCGCCGCCGGCGGCCACCACCATGTCGATCTTGGACAGGATGTCCTTGTTGCCCTTGATACCGGCCGAGTCGAGCGCGAGACCCGCGGCATAGACGCCGATGCGCTGCCAGGCTTCCATCTGGCGCTGGTCGCCCTTCTTCGGGATCTGGCTGTCGAAGGACACGGGCATCAGCGGATGCACGATGAAGGGCGCAAAGCCCTTCTCGTCGACATTGGTGCGCTTCTCCTGGAGCGCAGCCCAGTTGGCGTCCAGACCTTCGCCGAGCGAGGTGGCAAGACCAATACCGGTGATCCAGACTTCGGTCTGGCCCGGCTTCGAAGCGGTGTCAGTCATGGCGAGACGGCCTGTTGCGGAAAGCCGACGCGTTGCGCGACCGCGTCCATGTATCCGCGCATATCCGCATTGGGGAAGGGGATCAGCGTGAAGGTGAGTGTCGAATTCGCGCGCAGCTTGCCGCCGACCCGGATCTTGGCCTCGGTCATGGCATAGCCCGAGCCCTCATGGGCCACGCTCGCCTCGAGGGTCATCAGGTCACCCGGAAACACCGAGCCGCGCACCTTGGCTTCCTTCACGGCGGCCAGAATCGGCATGCGCTCGAACTTCAAGACGCCAAGCAGGAGAAAGCCCGAAGCCTGCGCCATCGATTCGATCAGCAGCACGCCAGGCATCAGGGGATAGCCCGGAAAGTGCCCCTCGAAGATGGTGCTCTCCTGGGGGACCTGGGCCTCGACGACGATCGTCTTCTCGTCGACCTTGAGGTCGACGATGCGATCGATCATGTGGAAGTATTCGAGTTGCATGATCGCCCGATTAGGCGCTCGCGCCCTTGGCGGCAACCAGCTCGTCGATGCGCGCGCACAGGTTCTTCAGCACGAAATACTGCTCGGTGGTGGCCTTGCCGTCGTTGACTTCCTGCGTCCACTTTTCCAGCGGCAGCTTGATGCCGAACTGCTTGTCGATCGCGAACGCGATGTCCAGGAAATCGAGGCTGTCGATGCCGAGGTCATCGATGGCGTGGCTATCCGGCGTGATCGTGTCGCGCGGGATGTCGCAGGTTTCAGCGATGATCGTAGCGACCTGATCGAATGTAGAGGACATCACTAAGCCTTTGATATATTGCAGGTATTTTTCAGATATCCCAGAGTGGCACGGTGGGTGGGCATCGCGCCCCAAATGACGCCCTCTAACCCCCCTCTGGATGGGTCGAGAGCCCGTATATCGGAGCGCCGCCCTGAGTTCAATGGAGCCGGACAGGGCCGTGGACAGGCCTGGGGACGCCGGTCCGGAGCGGTGTCCACCGGGGGCACGGCCTTGGGGCCGGGGTGAGGCCTAGATGTGCGGCGTCGTGATCTTGACGCAGTCCCGACGGCCCATCAGCACGCAATCCTGGGTCCGGCGCAGATCGGCGATGCTGACGGCGAGCCAGATCCCGATTGCGATCAGCGCGATGGTGAAGGCGAGCGCGGCGATATTGGCGAGCATGCGATGGCGGAAATCGTCCGTCTCCTCGCGCGGCTGCTCGTAGCGAGACAGGTCGAGCGGCTCGGGCGTCGCTGCATGCAGTGGCTGTACGATACCGCTGCCCCGGTGGACCACCGGAGAGGGCGTCGTGCGCGGCCTGAACTGGAGCACCCGGTGCTCGTCGTCTGAGGTTATGGGCCGCTGGGATTTCATGGGGCGGGGATTACTCCGAAGCAGCGATTTTTAGATAGCATAGGCAACACAGTCGTTGCAGAAAATCTTCTCGACGCGCACGTGCATTCCACGTTCGCATCATTTTTCCTGGCCCGTCTCGGACGCTGCTTTTGGGCGCTCTCGGCGAGGGGCGAACGCCGTTCGGAGCAGGTTGTCATCGCGGCGTCAGGGGCGCACGGATTGCACTGCAACAACAGCCGGGACAACCGCGCTGCCCAGCCCCGAGCCCATATTGCCGCGGCAAGGCCCATGGCATAATCGGGAACCCGGACCACAGGCGCCACCAGACGAGAGGCCGTTCGATCATGACAACCAATGCGCGCGAGCCGAGAGTGCACCCGGTGTCGATCCTGTCGCTGCGGCCGACGCAGATGACGGTCGGCATGCGCGAGGTCAAGGAGAAGCGCAAGCGCTGGCGCGAGCACGACAAGAAGAAGCAGTCCGACCTGCTCGGCACCCACATGATCCCCGTCGTCGCCGGACCCGACGGGCGCTACTACGTCATCGACCATCACCATCTCGGCCGCGCGCTGCACGACGAGGGCATCAAGCAGGTGCTGGTCACGGTGGTCGGCGATCTCCGCATGGTCGAGCGCGAAGCGTTCTGGGGCGTGATGGACAACAAGCGCTGGGTCTATCCTTACGACTCCAAGGGCGAGCGCCGCCCGTTTCGCGATCTGCCGAAATCGGTCGCCGATCTCAAGGACGATCCTTTCCGCAGCCTCGCCGGCGAGCTGCGCCGCATGGGGGGCTTTGCCAAGGATACGACGCCGTTCTCCGAATTCCTGTGGGCCGACTTCCTGCGCCGAAAACTGACGCGCAAGGCGGTGGATGCCAATTTCGACAAGGCGCTCGAGAAAGCCCTGGCCGCGGCCAGGAGCAGGGACGCGGTCTATCTGCCCGGCTGGTGCGGGCCGGCATCGGACGATTGAGGCGCTGACGCTCGCATCAGTCGCGCTGGAAGATCTTGGCGCCGGGATAAGCACGGCGGGCGTAAGTGACGACCAGTGCGCGATCCTGGGTTTCCAGGAACGGCGTACGGATCCGACACGACCCGACGATGAGGTGCCATAGACCATTGAGCCTCTGGATCACGATTTTCATCTGAACATTCCTCGAAGACTCCGCACTCGAGCAAATTGCTGCTCCTCGCGGCCGTCTTGCGATTCATGATCGTGATCGCGGGAGTGAAATTCCCCGCTCGCGTTGGCCGCAAGACGACGGCGATACTCATGAGTTGGTTATGACCTGCGGCCCGGTAAGCTGAATCCGATCACAGCCGCTTGAACGCAATCATTTTCCGCGCCGACGAAACCGTCCTGAAACACAGCGACCCACTTAATCGTTGTAGTCGAGCTCACACAGGAGGCTCACATGCGCCGTCTGGTTTTTGCAATTGCCTTGGTGGCGGTCGCTTCAGCAGGAATTTCGGCCTCGTTCGCTGCAGTCCACCAGGCGAGGACTCTGACATTTGCCGAGCGCTTCGCGCCCGCGCTTCCGCTGATGGTCAATCACTAGCGCCATAGCGCTATCGCGCGCGATCATTTCGGATTTGGCTGGTCGGGCGAGGACAGCAATCGCTCCATGTCGGCCGCGGTTTCACCGTCACGCACCTTCTGCAGCAAGGCGTGACGTTCGGCGCCGGCCGGGAGCTTCCTGGCTGCGGCTCTGGCTGCCTCCGTGAACTTGTTGAGGCGCTCCTGGAGGGACAAGGCCGGTCGCGTACGGTTGCGTTTCTTGGTCATGATTTGCCCTTTCGAGAGTCGAGCAGATCATGTGCGGGAAAACCGCGTCCTTAACTTTTGTTGGAACCAGTGAAGCCGATTGCGGGTTTTTCCCCGCGATGGCGCATGACGCCATCGCAGCCCAACCTCGGCTCCTTGTTCACGACCGGAGTTAAGCGAAGTGACCAGCGACGCGATCCGCGCGGCTCTCATCAGGCGCCTGCGCATATCGTCCGCGATCGCGGACGAGGACATCAAGGAGATCGAATCCCTCCCCATTTCGGTGCGCCAGTATCCGGCCGAGAGGGCGGTGGTGCGTGACGGCGAGCGCGCGACCGACTGCGTCCTGATTGCCGACGGCTTCTGCGCGCGCTCCAAGACGATCGCGAGCGGCAAGCGCCAGATTCTCTCGCTGCATATTCCCGGCGAAATCCCTGACCTGATGAGCCTGTTCCTCCACGTGATGGACCATGATCTGTCCACTCTGACGCCGGCGACGCTCGGCTTCATCAGCCACGAGACGCTGCAAAAGCTGCATCGCCGCAGGCCTGTCGTCGCCGAGATGTTCTGGCGGGACACGCTGATCGACGCCGCCATGTTCCGCGAATGGATCGTCAATGTCGGCCAGCGTCCTGCGCCGGCGCGGCTTGTCCACGTCATGATCGAGCTGCGCGAACGCCTGCGGATCGTCGGGCGCGTCGACGGGGCGAGCTTCGAGATGCCGCTGACCCAGGAACAGATCGGCGAGGCCCTGGGCATCACCGCTGTGCATGCAAATCGCGTGATCAGGCAACTGCGCGAGGAGGGAATCGTCGAGCTCAACCGCGGCCGCGTCACGGTACTCGACGAGCGGAGATTTCTGGAACTTGCTGATTTCGACGGCCGTTATCTCCATCAATCGCCAGCGCTTTGAGGCACCCGATGCCGCGATTTCATTTCGACGTTCACGAGGACGGCCACCTGTTCCGCGACGAAGACGGTCAGGACTTCGCGAATGTCGACGTTGCACGCAAGGAGGCCGTGCTGACCGGGACGTCTATTGCGCGCGATGCATTCGTGGCCGGCAGCGCCGATCATGTCGTCGTCGATGTTCGCGAGGACGAGCACGCGCCGTGCCTGAAAGTGTCGATCAAGCTCGAGGTGGAGGAACAAGCGGATGGCTAGCTCCGCCGAGACGCGGAAGAGACGCAGTTGTTCCCTTGAAATGCAAGCTTAGAGGCCGTTCCCACACTTCAACAATTGCTCCGGGGTGGAACGCTCGCACCGGGTGCCGATTTGACACGCATCGGCAAGCGATGCGGGACACCAAATTGGACGAGCAGCGCAAGACATATCTGGACAAGGCGCGGATTTGCCTGGAACAGGCCGAGCATGAACCGGCCCGGCGCCAACACTGGCTTCAACAGGCCGAGGATTGGACGCGGCGGGCGAGTGAGCTCGTTCGCGAGGACGGCGATGACGCCACGTACGAAGTGCACGATCGACGCCTGATTCCGAAATCGCCTCGGCGGAACTAGCTCGCTCGACGCGGAACTCCGGCGTCTCCAGCTGCGACAGGAGCACGGCATGAGCAGAAAAGACGACATCCACGCCACCCGTCGGACGGAACCCAATGGGGTCGAGCCGTCGTTCTCCGAGGACGATCTTCAGCGGGCGCAGCTTGGTCCGCGCGGTGTTCCCGGACAGCCGGATCCCGCCAGAATGACTCCCCAGCGCGCCAAGAAGACCCCTGTCGAGGGCGACTTCGACGGACATACGTCGTGAGCGCCGACCGGGACTGAAGTCGACGCCCGTCTACGACTCCCTTTGGCTCCAATAGTCGTCGAGCGTCGGCGTCTCCATGTCGAAACGGTCGCGAATGGTCGAGCAGGTGCTGCCGCCGAGCCTTGCGATGGCATCGAGCTTCGCAGGGTCGATGCGCAGGCGCTCGGCGTCGACGACGTCTGAATGGTAATGCGCGAACAAGATCTCACCCATGATGATCTGGCGCGACTTGCCGAGCTCGAGCGTGATATGGCGACGGCATTCGAAGGCGGCCGGCGCTTCCTTGATCCAGGGCGAAGCCACGGTCTTGCCGGGCATTGCGGTCAGGCCCGCGGCCTTCAATTCGTCATGCTCGGGCGAGAATGGCACGGCGCAGACGTGCATTGCCTCGGCTATGGCGTGCGAGACGATGTTGACGGTGAAGACCTCGGTCAGGCGGATGTTGAGACCGGTGTCCTTGAAGCGCATGTCCGGATGGTTCTCGACGCCGAGCGCGAGGATCGGCGGATCGGCCGACAGGCAATTGAAGAAGCTGAACGGCGCGGCGTTGATCCGCCCTTGCGGATCGACCGTCGTCACCAGCGCGATCGGTCGCGGCACGACGGTGCCGATCAGCAGCTTGTATTTGTCGCGCGGTGACAGTTCGCGGAAATCGAACGTGACGTCGCCGGGATCGTGAGCACTGCTATCCATCGTGTCTCTCGGGTTCGAACGTGTTCCGCTGGCCGACAGCCGCGAAGACCCGTCGCGGCAATTATCGGCGCTTCAGATCAATAAGCGAGTGGAAGATTTGAGCACAGGCCGCTAGACGCCGAGGCGCAGCAGGATATCGGACCAGTCGAGCTCCGTCATTTTTTCGGCAGGCGCCCCATCAGGTAGAATTCGTCATTCGGCCGCATGGCGGTGAAATTCGCCAGCCGGTTCGACAATCCGAAGAAGGCCGAGATCGCGGCGATGTCCCAGATGTCGTCGTCGCTGAAGCCGTGCGGGGCAAGGGCCGCGAAATCCTCTTCCGAACTGCGCTGTGCGTCGGCCGAGATCTTCATCGCGAAATCGAGCATCGCTCTCTCGCGCGGCGTGATGTCGGCCTTGCGATAGTTGGTCGCGATCTGGTCGGCTATCAGCGGGTTCTTGGCGCGGATGCGCAGGATCGCGCCATGGGCGATCACGCAATACTGGCACTGGTTGGCCGCCGAGGTCGCCACCACGATCATCTCGCGCTCGGCCTTGGTGAGGCCGCCGTCCTTCTCCATCAGCGCGTCGTGATAGGCGAAGAAGGCGCGGAACTCGTCGGGCCGGTAGGCCAGCGTCAGAAAGACGTTGGGCACGAAGCCGCTCTTCTCCTGCACCGCGAGCAGGCGCGTGCGGATGTCGTCGGGCAGGCTGTCGATGGCGGGTGCGGGGAAGCGTTGCGCGAGCTTTGTCATGGGCATGGATTCCGGCTTGGGGCCGGGAAACATAGTCCATGCGGGCGATAGCCTCAATGTGCTGCCGATATCCGGCGGGGCGCACGCGCCACGAACTCGGTGTCATCGTCCGATTCAATCGGACGATCCAGTATTTCAGAGACGGAAGTGATCGAAGAGGCCGCGGCGTACCTGAGGCGCGAGCCTGGCTTTACCGCAGCGGCTTCTTCAGCAGCGAGAAGCGATCCGGATCGAGGCCCAACGAGGGTTGCAGCATCGGCGCCTCGGCGGGCGCGAGCGTCTTGGCGGGAGGCGCGGAGAACACCGGATCGTTCGGCACGTCGCGCTGCGAGGTGGCACCGCGCCAGCGCTCCAGCACGGCGCTGACGAAATGCATGTCGTGACCGGCGGTAACCGAGGGTACGCTGGAGATGGTGGCTTCGCCGCGCGGCAATTGATGCGGCGGCACTTCCTTGAAGCGCAGCCGCGTCGGCAGCGCGACGCCTTCGCCGAACGCCAGCACCTCGCGGGTGCCGAGCGACGGCACGAAGGACAACAGGTTCGCGGCCGCATCGGACACCGCGGCGCGCAGCAGCGCCTGGTCGCGGTCGTTGGCAAGACGCATCGTGAACAGCGTGTTGCACTGGGAGATGATGGTGGCGTCGAGCTCGGCCGGTCGCTGCGTGATCAGGCCGAGATAGACGCCGTATTTGCGGCCTTCCTTGGCGATGCGCGAGACCGCCTTGCGAGTCGGGCCGAATCCGATGTTGCGGTCGGCGGAGGCGTAGCGGTGCGCCTCCTCGCAGACGAACAGCAGCGGCGAGACGCCGTCGCTCCACAGGCCGAAATCGAAGGCCATGCGGCATAGAACCGAGACGACGGAATCGATGACCTCGGCCGGAAAGCCGGCGAGTTGCATCACCGTCATCGGCTTGCCGTTGGCGGGCAGGCGGAACAGATGGCTGATCACCTCGGCCATGGTGTCGCCGCCGACATTGGCGTTGTCGAACATGAAGGCGTAGCGCGGGTCGTTGCGCACGGCTTCGATGCGCGAGATCAGCTTGTGATAGATGATGCGCGAGGAGCGGTTTTCCAGCTTGCCCATGCGCTCGTCGATCAGCGACATCAGGTCGACCAGGCGGTACGGCACCGGCGTGTCGACGGTGTAGCCGACCTGCTTGGGGTCGATGCGTTTGAGACCGATGCGGTCGGCGTTCTGGTACTGGGTATAGACGCCCTTGGCGAGCGGGATCACTTCCGCGAGGATGTCGAGTTCTTCGGGCACGCCGGCACGGCCGCCGAACAGCACGTCGACGATTTCCTCGAAATTGAACAGCCAGAACGGCAGCTTCAGGTTTCGCGGGTTGAGCACCAGCGCGCGGTCGCCGAAGCAGCGGCCATATTCGTTGTGCACGTCGAGCAGGAAGATGCGCAGGTTCGGACGCGCCTTCAGGATCTCGTTGAGCAGCAGCGAGACGCCGGTGGACTTGCCGACGCCGGTCGACCCCAGCACCGCAAAGTGCTTCGACAGCATTTCCTCGACATCGACATAGGCGATGACCGAGCGGTCCTGCTGGAGGAAGCCGACGTTGATCTGGTCCGACCCGGTCGGCGCGTAGATGGTGCGCAGCTCCTGGCTGGTGATCAGGTCCACGGCGTCGCCGATGGTCGGGTAATTGGTGACGCCGCGCTGGAATTTGGCCTTGTCGGCGGCATTGAGGATTTCGCCGAGCAGGTCGACCGAGGCGATCGCGATGTAGTTGTCACTGCTCGACAAATTCTCGCAGGACACCTCGGTGATCATGGCGACGATGACCGAGCTTCCGCTGCGGATGCTGACGAAACGGCCGACGGTGGCCCGAACTTCCGAGATCGACATCTGGCCTTGCGCCAGAAGCCCGACCCGGGCGAGCGATCCGCGCACCGAAATCACACGTCCAAAGGATGTCACGATGGATGAACCCGAGAAGACAAAATGTTTCTCGGACTATGCGGCGCCGTCGCTGGACAAACGGTTAAACGGGAGCCGCGGCGGCTTTGTTAAATCTGCGACAATTCGGCCAGGAGATTTGTTCGGAATGCATACTCTTGGGCAGATTCGGCCCGGAAATGCTGCTTTTCGAGGCCTTCGAGCCCAAATCGCATTAAGGAAGATTTTACCATCCGGGCACTCCGCCAACCTTTTGTGGACGAATGGTCGCGTTTGGGAAGGCCGGCTCCGCCGTCGGCCGGTTGGCGTTCATTTGTTGACGGGACCTAATCATTTGTACATTAGTACAAATGAGCCCGCGGCCCCGGATGCCGCCCGGGCGCATCCATGAACATTGCGCTCCGCGCCCGATTGCGCGATTCCGTGAGACGGATCGCAAGAAACGCTTTGGAGGACACCATGCAGCCCGAACCGATCCTCGATCTCGCCCATCTCGGCCACATGGAACTGCTGACGCCGAAGCCCGACGAGAGCCTGAAATTCTTCGTCGACGTCATGGGCATGACGGTCAGCGGACGGAAGGGCGAGTCGGTTTACCTGCGCGGCTGGGACGATTACGAGCGCTATTCGCTCAAGCTCACGGCGTCGAAGACCTCAGGCATGGAGCACATGGCGCTGCGCGCGCGCAGCCAGCAGGCGCTGGAGCGCCGCGTCGCCGCGCTGAAGGGCTCGGGCTTCGACATCGGCTGGATCGACGGCGACATGGGGCAGGGGCCGACGTTCCGCTGCCGCGACCCCGATGGGCACATCGTCGAGCTCTATTACGAGACCGAATGGTATCAGGCGCCGCCGGAGCTGAAGCCGGCGCTGAAGAACCAGGCGCAGCGCTTTCCGGCGCGCGGCGTCAATGTCCGCCGCCTCGACCATCTCAACTGCCTCGCCGTCGACATCAAGGCCAACCGCGAGTTCTTCGAAAACTACCTCGGCTGCCGCCTCACCGAGCAGATCGTGCTCAATGACGGGCGGGAAGCGGCGATGTGGCTGACCATGTCGAACAAGAGCTACGATTTCGCCTATTCGCTCGATCATTCCGGCACGCCCGGCCGCTTCCACCACGTCACCTACGCGCTCGACAGCCGCGAGGAGATTCTGCGCGCCGCAGACATCTTCCTGGAGAACGGGGTGCACATCGAGACCGGGCCGCACAAGCACGCGATCCAGCAGACCTTCTTCCTCTATGTCTACGAGCCCGGCGGCAACCGCGTCGAAGTCGCCAATGCCGGCGCCCGCCTCATCCTGGCGCCGGACTGGAAGCCGATCGTGTGGACGGAAGAAGAGCGCAAGAAGGGCCAGGCGTGGGGCTTGAAGACGATCGAATCCTTCCACACCCACGGCACGCCGCCGGTGGAGATGAAGAAGCACGCTTGATGGCGTGCTCTCTAGTGCGTTGATCCGCGAACGCGCGCGATCGTCTCGCGCAGGTTGGTCCATGCCGGCTTGTCCGGCGCGAACTGGCTGCGCAGGAAGCTGACGAGCTCCTCGACCTGCGCATCGCTCATGCTGTTGCCGAACGCGGGCATGTAGCCGAGATCGCTCGATGCGGGCTCGGTGATGCCGTGCAGGATCACCTGCACGAGATTGTCCGAGGTCGCGCTGTGCAGATTGCTGTTGAGCGCGAGCGAGGGACGGCTGCCGAACAGCGGCAGGCCGCCGACCTCGTGGCAGACGGCGCAGGCGCCCTGATAGAGCCGCGCACCGGTGGACGAGGCGACGGTGACTTGCGTTGCGCTCTCGAGCTTCGTCGCGAGCGCGGGCGCGTCGGCGGCGCCGTCGTTGAACGAGCCGAGATAGACCGCCATCGCGCGGATGTCATGATCGGGCAGAGCTTTTAGATCACGGACAACAGGCGCCATCGGGCCGGCGGCAACGCCGTGATAGCGCGAATGGCCGGTGCGCAAATAGGCGAACAGCTCGTCTTCGCTCCACGGGATCGGCGCGTGAGAGAGCGAGGTCAGCGGCGGCGCTTCCCAACCTTCCGCAAAGCCGCCGGCGAGATAGGCCTGCCGCTGCTCGGCGCCGAGGGCATTGCGCGGCGAATGGCAGGCGCTGCAATGGCCGAGGCTCTCGACCAGATAGGCGCCGCGATTCCACGCCTCGGATTTGGCGGGATCGGGCTTGAACTCCCTGGCCTGGTGGAACAGCGCATTCCACCCGGCGAGCAGCGGGCGAAGATTGAAGGGGAAGGCCAGCGCATTCGCAGGCGCCGTCGCGCGCACCGCGGGCTGTGCCATCAGATAGGCGTACAGCGCCTGCATGTCGGCATCGCTGGTCTTCGAGAAGTGCGTGTAGGGGAAGGCGGGATAGAGCTGCCGGCCGTCGCGATGCAGCCCGTCGCGCATGGCGCGCTCGAAGGCGGGATAGGACCAGGCGCCGATGCCGGTCTCGATGTCAGGTGTGATATTGGTGGAGTAGATCGTGCCAAACGGCGTCTCCAGCGCGCGGCCGCCGGCGTTGAGCACGCCGCTCAAACTGGTGTGGCACTCCGCGCAATTGCCGAGCGCCGCGAGCTGCTCGCCGCGCCCGATGGTCGCAGCGGAATAGACCGACGCATCGGGCCGCGCGATCGGCGCGATCGCTCGGCCCGGCAGAAGTGCTGCGCCGACGCCAATCGCAGCAGTGCACACGGCGGCAATCGTCGCGAAGATGCCGGCACGCTTCGCGAAGGGATTTTCCCAGAAGCGAGAGGGCTTCGGCGCAGCGGGCGCGGGCAGGGCCTGCGGCACGGGCGATGTCTCGCCGTGCAATCCCCTCAGGATCCGTTCCGGCGTGAACGGCGGCTCGCGAAAGCGCACGCCGGTGGCATCGAAGATCGCATTGGCGATCGCGGCTGCGCTCGGCACCGATGCGGATTCGCCGACGCCGAGCGGTGGCTGGTCCTGGCGCGGCAGCATCAGCACGTCGATCTTGGGCACGTCGGGGAAGGGGATGATCGGATAGGCGCCCCATTCGCGCGCGGCGACCGCGCCGCGCTCGAACGACACTTCCTCCATCAGCGCGCGGCTGGTGGACTGGATGACGTTGCCGTGGATCTGGTGGCGGACACCGTCCGGATTGATCATCAGGCCGGAGTCCTGGCCCGCGACGACGCGGGTGACGCTGACATCGCCCGTCGTCTTGTTCACGGCGACGTCTGCGACCCACGCCGACCAAGCTGCGCCATAGCCGGGAAACTTGCTGTGGACATAGATCGCATAGGCAAAGCCGCGCCCATGCACGATGTCGCCGTCCTTCTCCTCGCGGACCGGCCGCGGAGTCCAGCCTGCGCGTTCGGCCACGGCATTGACGAGGTCGACGGCCCGCTGGTCTTTCAGGTAGCGCAGCCGATATTCGATGGGATCGACGCCGGCCTCGAATGCCGCCTCGTCGATGTAGGATTCATGCGCAAAGGTGTTCGGCAGCGCCGAGACGCCGCGAAACCAGGACGCGCGCACGATCGGTGCCATGTCGTGGGCGACGACGCGCATGTGATCGTAGTCGTAAGGCGGGATCGCGGTGCGATCGCCCATCTGGAGCACCGAGGGCTCGGGCGAGATGCGCCCCGTGAGCAGCAGCGCCAGCGTCGGCGCGGCGTTCGAGGGATAGCGCGTGGCGAGATCGTAGCCGGCGATGCCGCCGTCCGCGTCCAGGCCGCCATTGACGTCGATGAGCTGCGCGGTGCCCTTCGGCTCCCAGGCGTGCTCCTGCTCCCGCGTCAACTGGACGCGTACCGGCCGGCCGACCGCGCGCGACAGCAGCAGCGCATCCCCTGTGACGTCGTCGGCGCAATTGCGGCCGTAGCAGCCGGCGGCCTCGAGCCTGATGACCTCGACCTCGCTCTCGGGACGCTCCACCAGCAGCGCAAGGTCGGCGCGCAGCACGTGCGGATTCTGCGTGCCGGACCAGACGCGAATGTTGCCGTCCCGGAAATCCGCGACCGCGCAGGACGGGCCGATCGAGGCGTGCATCTGGTACGGCCAGACATAAGTGCGTTGCATCGGCCTCGCTGAGCCCGCGATCGCCGCATCGACATCGCCCTTGTCGATCAGCGTGCGCGGCGTCGACGGATTGGCGCGCAGTGCGGTCTCGACATCGGCAAGGTCGGTCAGCGCGGGCGTCGGCTTCCAGCTCACCGCGAGCTGCTCCGCGGCGCGAATCGCATTCTCCTCGCGCTCGGCCACCACGCCGACGAAATCGCCGATGCGCACGACGGCCATGAGACCGGGAATGTCGCGTACGGAAGCTTCATCCACCGCGATCAGGCTGGTGCCGACGAAGGGACCTGCATCGACGCCGGAATAGGGCGGGCGCACCACGCGGCCGTGCAGCATGCCGGGCAGGCGGATATCGTGCACGAAGGTCAACTCGCCCGTGGCCTTGGCCGGGAGATCGACCCGCGGCATCGACTGGCCGACGATGGCGTAGTCACCGACGGCCTTGACGGCGACGTCGTCGGCAAGCTCGAGGCGGATGGTCTCGCTGCCGATCAACTCGCCATAGCTGACGCTGCGATTGTGACCTCGGACAAGGCCGTCCTCTATCTTCAGTTCCTCTGCCGGCAGCTCCAGCCGCTCGGCCGCGCGCGCGATCAGGAAGTGACGCGCCTGGGCTGCGGCCTTGCGCAGGGGCACGGCAGTGATCTGGATCGTTTCGCTGGCAATCGTCGCGCCCTGGTTCGGCACCACCGCAGTGTCGCCGAGCACGACGACGACACGCGCAAAGGAGACGTCCAGCTCTTCGGCGACGATCTGGCCAAGTGCGGTGCGAATTCCGGTGCCGAGATCGACATGGCCGTTATAGGCGGTGACGGAGCCATCCGCGGTGATCCGCACGAATGTTTCGGACGTGACTTCGTCCACGCTACGGGAGACGACGAGCGACCCCCGCTCGGATCCGTTCGAAACAGGGGAGGCCATCAATCACCGGCCTCGGCAAGCTGGCCCGAAGCACGCATCACGGCGCGCAGGATCTCGACATGCGTGCCGCATCGGCAGAGATTGTAGCGCAGCGCCGCGAGCGCCTCCTGCTCTGACGGTTGCGGGTTGACCGCGAGCAGCGCCTTGGTGGTCATGATCATGCCGTTGAGGCAGTAGCCGCATTGCGCGGCCTGCTCGTCGATGAAGGCCTGCTGCACCACATCAGGCTTGTCGCGCGTGCCGAGGCCTTCGAGCGTCACGATGTCGCGCCCGGCGCAGCCGCCGATCGGAATCACGCAGGATCGCGCAGCCATGCCATCAATCAGGACAGTACAGGTGCCGCATTCACCCAGGCCGCAACCGTATTTCGGGCCATTGAGTCCGAGATCGTTGCGCAGCACATAAAGCAACGGCGTCTGGCGTTCTGCCGTGACGTCGTGGATCCTGCCGTTCACGGTGAGGCGGATCGGTGTTTGCGTCATCCTCGTTCCCAAGCCTTACCCGTTTCCAAGCCTTACTCGTTTCCAAGTCCTGCGGTCGCAGAAATGTACGTTGCGACGATACCGTTTGTACACAAACGTGCAAGCGGCCATGCCGCAGTGCAGCGCAACTGCCCGCTTTGTGGACAAGGCGAGAGGCAAATGAGGTTTTATTCGGCAGGCGCGACTTTTCGCGCGCGGCGCCGCTTGACAGCCATCAGGACCGCGCGCAACATCGTTCGTATACGAATGATAACCGCAATGTCCGCTGGCTTTGACATGGTGACGGAAACAACGAGCGCTGCCATCGACAAGATCCGCTGCGACGCTTGTCCGGTGATGTGCTACATCAAGCCGGGCGCGGCGGGCGCCTGCGACCGCTATGCCAACCAGGATGGCAAGCTCGTCCGCGTCGATCCCCACATCATTCTCGAACGCACGGTGTCGCAGGGCGGCAAGCTCGTGCCGTTCAGCCGCACCGAAGACTGGGACGGCAAGATCGTCCACGAGCCCTCGACCTTCGTCACCGCGATCGGCGCGGGCACGACCTATCCCGACTACAAACCGGCGCCGTTCATCGTCTCCTCCGAGGTCGACGGTGTCGACATGGTGACCGTCGTCACCGAGGGCATCTTCTCCTATTGCGGCATCAAGGTGAAGATCGACACCGACCGCTATCTCGGTCCGGAGACCGCGACCGTGCGCGCGCAGGGCGAGGCGGTCGGCCACGTCACGACCAGCGAGTACGGCTCGCAGATGCTGTCGCTCGGCGGCGTGCATCATCTCACCGGCGGTTCGAAGAAAGAAGGTCGCGTCACCTGCGACACGCTGATGGACCTCGCCAATTGCAAGGCGGTAGAGCTGACCATCGACGGCGGCGCCAGCGTGGTGGTGCAGGCCGGCCAGCCGCCGATCGTCAACGGCGTCAAGGAAGAGCGCATGCGCGTCGGCTGCGGCTCGGCGACCATCGGCATGTTCGCCAAGCAATGGCATGGCAAGGTCGACGAGGTCGTCGTGGTCGACGATCACATCACCGGCGTGCTCTCGGAGCACCAGGCCGGCAAGCTGCTCGACATCGCCGACACGGGCATCAAGATGAAGGGGCGGCGTTCGACGCCCGGCCGTTATTTCCAGGTCGCCGATCCCGGCACCGGGTGGGGCGGCACCAACATCTCCGATCCGCTGGCCATCCTCGGGCCGTTCGACGCCAAGGAGGCCAGGCCCGGGCTGTCGATGCTGATGGTGTCCACCACGGGCGAGCATTCGTCCTACTACGTGCTCGACGACGCCCTGAAGCCGATCGAGACCGAAATGCCCGCCGACCTGCAATTCTCGGTCGAGCGCATCCAGGAAAATTGCGAGCCTGCGCTGTGCACGGTGTTGTTCATGGCTGGTGCCGGCGGTTCCTTGCGTGCCGGGGTGACCGACAATCCGGTGCGGCTGACGCGGTCGGTGAAGGACGCCCTGACGCGCGTCACCAGCGGCGGCGCGGCGGTCTATGTCTGGCCCGGCGGCGGTATCACCTACATGGTGGACGTGACGCAGATGCCGGCGGGTGCATTCGGTTATGTGCCGACGCCGGCGCTGGTCGCGCCGATCGAGTTCACGATGAAACTCACCGACTATGCCGCGCTCGGCGGACACATGGACTACGTCAAGCCGCTCGCCGAGGTCAGGGGCGGCGATGATGTCCGTCAGTTGCCCTGGCAGAATCCGATCCCGGGACGGCGGGCATGACACGGCTCCCGCAAATCGCATTGCTGTCTGATGGCCGGCGGCTGCATTTGCAGGATGGACCGATTGATCTGATCGTGCAGGCGAGAGGGCGCGAGCACGAGCTGCGCGCGGCTTACGAGGCTGCGGCGCGGCGTTTCACGGGCCTGCTCGACGAACTCTGTGCGGAGCTGCCGGAATTGCGGGCGGCCGCCAAGGCGCGGACGTCGCTGAAGGGCGTGGTCGCGCGTCGGATGCACGCCGCAGTCGCGCCTTATGCCGCGGATTGCTTCATCACCCCAATGGCCGCGGTGGCCGGCAGTGTGGCTGAAGAAATCCTGGCTGCGATGCTGAACGCAGCGCCGCTCGATCGGGTCTATGTCAACAATGGCGGCGACATCGCGCTGCATCTCGGGCGCGGCGAGCATTTTTCCGTCGGCTTGATGGATCGGCCGGATCGTGACGGCGTGATGAGGGTCATGAGGGTTGACGCGGATGATCCCGTGCGCGGCATTGCGACCAGCGGCCGCCATGGCCGCAGCTTTTCGCTCGGCATTGCCGACGCGGTGACGGTTCTGGCGGCGACGGCGTCGCAGGCTGATGCGGCCGCGACCGTGATTGCGAACGCCGTCGATTTGCCCGGACATCCCGCCATCACCAGGCAACCCGCCAACGAGCTTCAGCCCGACAGCGATCTTGGCGCACGTCTGGTCACCCGTGACGTCGGTGAATTATCGCAAGAGGAGATCGCGGCTGCGCTCGAATCTGGCGCGGAATGTGCACGGCAATTATTCGACCGCGGATTGATCGAGGGTGCCGTGCTGCGGCTTTGTGGTGATATGCTTGTGATCGGAACCAAGGATATGGAAGAGCAAAGAGCGCGCCCGCTCGCGCTGGAGAACGCGGTCGATGCCTGAACAGGGACGTGAAACATGAGCGCGATCATCCGCAAGATCGTCACCGTCGTCGAAGAGACGCAGATGGAGATGGGCCGCCAGGTCTCGCCGCCGACCCGGCGCGCCGCTGCGATCGCCGTCATCGAAAATCCCTTTGCCGGAAAATATGTCGAGGACCTCTCGCCGCTGATCGCCATCGGTGAGGAGCTTGGCGAGCTGCTGTCGAAGCGCGCGGTCGCGGCGCTCGGTATCGATGGTGCGAAAGCGCAGAGCTACGGCAAGGCCGCCGCCGTCGGCGAGAATGGCGAACTGGAGCATGCCGCTGCGATCCTTCACCCCAAGATGGGTGCACCGGTGCGGAAAGTTCTGGGCAAGGGCGCGGCGCTGATTCCCTCGTCCAAGAAGCGCAGCGGTCCCGGCACGACGCTGGACATTCCGCTTGGTCACAAGGACGCTGCCTTCGTGCGCAGTCACTTCGACGGCATGGAAGTTCAGATCAACGACGCGCCGCGCGCCAACGAGATCATGGTCGCGGTCGCCGTCACCGACAGCGGTCGTCCGCTGCCGCGCGTCGGCGGGCTGACGGTTGCCGAGGTCAAGGGCGAAGACGGTTTGAGATAGAGACGTTAGAGAGTTCAAAACTGGAGGTTGGGATGCGAGCAAAAAATTACGTCGTCGGCGCGGCCTTTGCGCTTCTGGCTGCCGGCATGGGCCATTCGGCCGTGGCGGAGGACATCAAGATCGGCGAGATCAACAGCTACTCGCTGCTGCCGTCCTTCACCGAACCCTATCGCAAGGGCTGGCAGCTTGCGGTGGAAGAGATCAACGCCGCCGGTGGCATCAACGGCAAGAAGCTCGTCGTCGTCTCCAAGGACGACGGCGGCAAGCCCGCGGACGCACAGACCGCGGCCAATGAGCTCGTCTCCAGCGAGGGCGTGGCGATGCTGACGGGCACGTTCCTGTCGAACATCGGTCTTGCCGTCAGTGACTTCGCCAACCAGAAGAAGGTGTTCTTCCTCGCGGCGGAGCCGCTGACGGACGCCGTGACCTGGTCGAAGGGCAACAAGTACACCTTCCGCCTGCGCCCCTCCAACTACATGCAGGCCGCGATGCTGGTGGAAGCCGCCAGCAAATTGCCGGCAAAACGCTGGGCGACGATCGCGCCGAACTATGAATACGGCCAGTCGGCGGTGGCGGTGTTCAAGAAACTGATGTCGGCGAAGCGTCCTGACATCCAGTGGGTCGACGAACAGTGGCCGCCGCAGGGCAAGATCGATGCGGGTCCGGTGGTGCAGGCGGTGGCGCAGGCCAATCCCGAAGCGATCCTCAACGTCACCTTCGGTCCTGATCTCGTCAAGCTCGTGCGCGAAGGCAACACCCGTGGCCTGTTCAAGGGACGCGAGGTCGTGTCCTTCCTGACCGGCGAGCCCGAATATCTCGATCCGCTCAAGGACGAGACTCCCGAAGGCTGGATCGTCACCGGCTATCCCTGGTACTCGATCAAGACGCCGGAGCATGATGCGTTCCTGAAGGCTTACCAGGCCAAGTACAACGACTATCCGCGCCTCGGCTCGATCGTCGGCTACCAGACCATCAAGGCGGCGGCGGCGATCATCGCCAAGGCCGGCTCGACCGACACCGACAAGATGATTGCGGCGGCCGAGGGCATCTCGATGCCGTCGCCGTTCGGCGAGATCACCTTCCGCAAGATCGACCACCAGTCGACCCTCGGCGCCTTCGTCGGCAAGACAGCGCAGAAGGACGGCAAGGGCGTGATGGTGGACGCCGTCTACAGGAAGGGCTCGGACTATCTGCCGAGCGATGCCGAAGTCGAGAAGCTGCGGCCGAAGGATTAAGGCTTCTTTAGCTCTCCCTCTCCCCGCTCTTCGCGGGGAGAGGTGAAAATCAGACCTAACCCGGACCGCCGATGGCCTTTTACGTCGTACAGTTTCTGACCGGTCTCGCCAGCGCAGCGTCGCTGTTTCTGGTGGCCTCGGGCCTGTCGATCATCTTCGGCGTGACGCGGATCGTCAATTTCGCGCATGGCGCCTTCTACATGATCGGCGCCTACATCGCCTTCACGCTCACCGAGCGTTTCTCCGGTGCGTTCGGCTTCTGGGGCGGCGTGGTGATGGCTGCGCTGGCGGTGGCGCTGATCGGCGTCCTCGTCGAGATGGTGCTGCTCCGGCGTATCTACCATGCGCCGGAACTGTTCCAGCTGCTCGGTACCTTCGGCCTGACCCTGATGGTCGAGGATCTCGTGGTATTGATCTGGGGGCCCGACGATCTCGTCGGCCGCCGCGCGCCGGGCTTCAGGGGCGCGGTCGATTTCTTCGGCCAGAACATCCCGAGCTACGATCTGTTCCTGATTGCGATGGGCCCTGTGGTGCTCGGCATTCTCTGGCTGCTGTTCCAGCGCACGCGCTGGGGCGTCTTGGTGCGCGCCGCGACGCAGGACCGCGACATGGTCGCAGCGCTCGGCGTGAACCAGAAGTGGCTGTTCACATCAGTGTTCGCGGTCGGCGTCTTCCTCGCCGCGCTCGGCGGCGCGCTCCAGATCCCGCGTGATGCCGTGCACCACGCCATGGATCTGCGCATCATCGTCGAGGTCTTCGTCGTCGTCGTGATCGGCGGTCTCGGCAGCATCGTTGGCGCCTTCGTGGCGGCCGTGCTTGTGTCCGAGCTGAATGCGTTTGGCATCCTGATCTTCCCAAAAATCTCCATCATCCTGGTCTTCCTGGTGATGGCGGTGGTGTTGATCGTCCGGCCCTGGGGCCTGTTCGGCAAGCCGGAGGCGGCCGCGCGCAAGACGCCGGGGCTGTCAGTCAATCCCTGGCGGCCGCTGACGTCGAACGAGCGGCTGGCGTCCCTCGCGGCGCTCGTCATCGCGGCGATGCTGCCGCTGTTTGCCGGCAACTACGCGCTGACCGTCGGCTCGGAGATCGCGATCTTCGTGATCTTTGCCGTCAGCCTCCATTTCCTGATGTCGGTCGGCGGGCTTGCGTCGTTCGGCCACGCCGCCTATTTCGGCCTCGGCGCCTATGGCGTGGCGTTCCTCGCCAAGATGGCGGGGCTGCCGATGATCGTCTGTCTCTTGCTCGGTCCGCTGCTCGGCTGCATGGGCGCCGCCGTGTTCGGCTTCTTCGCGGTGCAGCTCTCCGGTGTCTATTTTGCCATGCTGACGCTCGCCTTCGCGCAGATCGTCTGGTCGATCGCGTTCCAGTGGGTGAGCGTCACGGGCGGCGACAACGGCATTCTGGGCGTCTGGCCTGCGAGCTGGGCGGCGAGCCCGTCGCATTTCTACTGGCTGGCGCTCGGCGTCGCAGCGCTCGTCACCACTGCGCTGCGGATCGCGTTGTTCTCGCCGTTCGGTTACGCGCTTCGCGCCACGCGCGACTCGCTGCTCCGCAGCGAAGCCGTCGGTATCAATGCCAAGCGCATCCAGTGGACCGCCTTCGTGATCGCGGGCACGACCGCCGGCATCGGCGGCGCGCTGTTCGCTTATCTCAAAGGGAGCGTCTTCCCCGACAATCTCGGCATCTCGCTCTCGGTCGATGCGCTGGTCATGGTGCTGCTCGGCGGCGTCGAGACGGTGTCGGGCGGGGTGATTGGCGCCATTGTCTACAAGGCCCTCAACATCTGGCTGGTGAGCCAGACCGATCTGTCAAAGCTGGTGCTCGGCGGCTTCATCGTGCTGATCGTCGTCGTCTTCCCCAAGGGCATCGTCGGCATGCTGGAGATTCTCACGCAGCGGCGCAGAAAATCATCGCCGCCGGGATCATCTTTGCTCGCCAAGCCGATCGAGTCCGCCGAATGAGCGTTACGCCCCCACTTCTCGCGGTCGAAGGCTTGACCAAATCCTACGGTGGCATTCATGCCGTGCGAGGCGTCTCGTTCTCGCTGCGATCAGGCGAGATCCTGGCGCTGATCGGTCCGAACGGCGCGGGCAAGAGCACCTGCTTCGACATGCTCAACGGCCAGAACAAGCCGGATAGCGGGCACGTCCGCCTGCTCGGCGAAGAGACCACAGGCAAGAAGCCGCGCGATATCTGGCGCATGGGCGTGGGACGCACCTTCCAGATCACGGCGACCTTCGCCACCATGACGGTGCGTGAAAACGTGCAGGTCGCGCTGATTTCGCACGGCAGGCAACTGTTCAATCTCTGGGGCTCGGCGCCTGATGTCGACCGCAACGAGGCCGGACGGCTGCTCGAGTTGGTCGGCATGGGCGGCTATGCGGATCGTCCCTGCGGCGAACTCGCCTATGGCGATCTCAAGCGGCTCGAGCTCGCGGTCGCGCTCGCCAATGATCCAAAACTGCTCTTGATGGACGAGCCGACCGCCGGCATGGCGCCGCGCGAGCGTGTCGAGCTGATGCGGCTCACGGCTCAGATCGCGAAGGAAAAGGCGATCGGCGTGCTCTTCACCGAACACGACATGGACGTGGTGTTCGAACATGCCGACCGCATCATCGTGCTCAATCGCGGCACGTTGATCGCAGAGGGCTCGCCGGCCGAGGTACGAGGCAATCCGCAGGTGCAGGCGATCTATCTCGGCGAGGGGCTGCTTTACGAGGGCGGGCATCGCGAGGGAGCATCAGTATGAAGCTCACGGTGCAGGACCTGAACAGCCATTACGGCCCCGCGCATATTCTGTTCGACATCGGTTTCGAGGTCGGCGAGGGCGAGGTGGTGGCGCTGCTCGGGCGCAACGGCGCCGGCAAGTCGACGACGTTCCGCTCGATCGTCGGTCTCGTGGCGCAGCGGACCGGCCGCATCACGTTCGAGGGCAAGGACGTCTCGACGAAACCGACGCACGAGATCGTGCGCGAGGGGCTCGGCTATGTGCCGGAGGAGCGACGCATCTTCACGGACCTGACGGTCGAAGAGAATCTAGAGGTCGGCCGCCAGCCGAAGCGGCCGAACGCGCCATACTGGACGCGCGAAAAACTGTTCACGCTGTTTCCCAATCTCGGCGAGATGAAGGGCCGCCCCGGCGGCCGCATGAGCGGCGGCGAGCAGCAGATGCTGACCATCGCGCGCACGTTGATGGGCAATCCGTCGCTGGTGCTGCTCGACGAGCCCTCGGAGGGCCTGTCGCCAAAGATCGTGGAGCAGATGGTCGACGCCATCCTGACCATGAAGAAGGAGGGCGTCAGCATCGTCGTCTCCGAGCAGAATTTGCATTTTGCGCGGCTGATTTCCGATCGTGCCTATATCATCGAGCGCGGTCGCATCTGTTTTGGCGGCACGATGGCCGAACTCGACGCGCGTCCGGATATCCGCGACGCGCATCTGTCGTTGTGAGGGCAAAGGGAAGGGCAGCGTAGGAATGGCAAGAAGCGTCACGGCGAAGAAAAGCGTCAAGCAAGGCAAGCCTCCTTACGTGCTCGACGAGCAGGTCGGCTTCATCCTGCGCCAGGTCTGGCAGCGCCACAGCGCGATCTTCTCCCGCGACATCGGCACCAACCTGACGCCGACGCAGTGGGCCGCGCTGTCGAAGCTCGCCGAGACCGGGCCGTGCTCGCAGAACCAGCTCGGACGTCTGACCGCGATGGACGTCGCCACCATCAAGGGCGTGATCGATCGCCTGACGGCGCGCGGCCTGACCGAGACGAGCCAGGATCCAGAGGATGGACGGCGCCTCCTGGTGAGCCTGACGCGCGCCGGTCAGCAGCTTGCCGAAAAGCTCGCGCCGAATGCGATCGCGATCACGCGCGAGACGCTGGCGCCGCTCGACGCCAAGGAGCGCGAGCTGCTGATGGCGCTGTTGAACAAGCTGCGATGAATTGAAGCCGTCATTCCGGGGCGCGACGAAGTCGCGAGCCCGGAATGACGGCTGTGTTTGCGGCGCCTACTTCCCCACCACTTCCGGCACTCTTCCCGCCGGCGGCGTGTTGCGGCTGCGCTGCGTCCGCACGATGCCGTCGATGATGGTCATGCCGATGCCGGGGAGATCGCCGAGCTGAACGCTCTCCAGGATGTTCTTGCCGGGCGAGTGCTGAGCCTTGTCCATGATGACGAAATCGGCGGCGCGGCCGACCTCGATCAGGCCGCAATCGAGCTGCCGCATTCGCGCGGTGTTGCCGGTGGCAAGGCAGAACGCGAGCTCGGCCGGCAGTTCGCCGATCGAGGACAGCATCGAGACCATGCGCAAAATGCCGAGCGGCTGCACGCCGGAGCCCGCCGGCCCGTCGGTGCCGAGGATGACGCGGTGCAGATCGCCCATCTCGCGTGCGATGCGCAGCGTGTAGAGCGCCGAGCGCTCATTGCCGTTGTGAACGATCTCGAGGCCGCGCTTGCAGCCCTCGCAGATGCAGCGGATCTGGTCGTCGGGCAGCGCGGTGTGGCCGCCGTTGATGTGGCCGACCACGTCGGTGTCGGCTTCCAGCACCACGTCCTTGTCGATCAGGCCGGAGCCGGGGATCGAGGGGCCGCCGGTGTGGATGGTGCTCTGGATGCCGTATTTGCGCGCCCAGCCGACCATCTTGCGCGCGGTCGGGCCGTCCTTGACGCCGCCAAGGCCGACTTCGCCGAGCAGCTTGACGCCGGCGGCGGCCATCTCCTTGAAGTCTTCCTCGACCATCTCGCATTCGATCACGGGCGCGCCGGCGTGAACCTTCACGCCGCCCGGACGAAGCGTCCAGAACGCGCGCTGGGCGAAGATCGCCATCGCCTTCAGCCCGACGACGTCGCGGGGGCGGCCGGGCATGTGCACTTCGCCGGCCGAGATCATGGTGGTGATGCCGCCATGGAGCGAGCTGTCGATCCAGTTGATCTGGTTCTGCCGCGGCGTCCAGTCGCCGGCGACAGGATGGACGTGGCTGTCGATCAGGCCCGGGGTCACCGTCGTGCCGTTGGCATCGACGATGGTGGTGGCGCCTTCCGTATCGAGGTCCTTGAAGCGGCCGATCGCGGTGATCTTGCCGTTCTCGGCGACGATGGTGTCGCCGTCCAGGATCGGCTTTTCCAGCGCGCCGGACAGGATCAGGCCGATATTGCGGATTACCAGCTTCGAGGGTCCGGCGGCCTGGGGTGCGTCATGCGCCATGGAAAGGGCTCCTAATTTCTAACTGCAACGCTTTCGATCTTGGGCAGCCTTGACCGCGGGATCAAGCAGGATTATTCATTAGTATACGAATGATCGTGTACAAACGACGCATAGCTGGCCGCCTCGGAAACCGCTGGAAACGAAACGGAAGGGTGAGATGAGCAATTTCAATCAGGAAAGCGTTTTGAGCGTCCACCACTGGACCGACACGCTGTTCTCCTTCAAGACCACCCGCAGCCCGACCTTCCGCTTCCGCAACGGCGAGTTCACCATGATCGGGCTCAAGGTCGGCGAGAAGCCGCTGCTGCGGGCCTACAGCGTCGCCAGCGCCAATTACGAGGACACCCTCGAGTTCTTCTCGATCAAGGTGCCCGATGGTCCGCTGACCTCCCGGCTCCAGCACCTGAAGGAGGGCGATGAGGTCATCGTCAGCCGCAAGGCCACCGGCACGCTTGTCATCGACAACCTGGAAGCGGGCCGCAACCTCTACCTTATCGGCACCGGCACGGGCCTCGCGCCGTTCCTGAGCGTGATCAAGGATCCCGAGACCTACGAGCGGTTCGAGAAGGTCGTGCTGCTGCACGGCTGCCGGCACGTCAAGGAGCTCGCCTATGGCGAGATGATCACCGAGCACCTGCCCAAGGACGAGATGCTCGGCGAATACATCCAGAACCAGCTGATCTACTACCCGACCGTGACGCGCGATCCCTTCCGCAACCGCGGCCGCATCACCGACCTCATCACCTCGGGCAAGCTGTTCGACGACATCGGCCTGCCGGCGATCGAGGCGGCCCATGACCGCGTCATGATCTGCGGCAGCCCGGCGCTGGTCGCCGACACCCGCGTCCTCCTCGGCGAGCGTGGTTTTGTCGAAGGCAACCACGGTGAGCCGGCCCAGTTCGTGGTCGAGAAGGCGTTTGCCGAGCGCTAAACGCGGAATTTCTGCGCATTAAGGTCGCATTTTCGCCCTCGGGCGGGCGTTGCGGCGCCGATTCGGCGCTTGATACACTGTGGGAGCGAATCAGCGGAGTTCCCACATGGTTGCGGACAGCGACAGCAACATCGCCTGGCACCGGGTTCAGTTGAAGAAAAACCGCGCCGAGTTGAAGGCGCTGGAGACTGCGCGCTTCACGATGGGCGAGATCGCGTCCTCGAAGCGCAACGGTCAGACGCAGAAGGCGATCGCGGACCTCAAGCGCAAGATTGCGCAGTCCGAGCGCGCCATCGCCGACCATGACAAGCGCACGCGACGTCCGCTCGGCACCGATCTGCAAAGCCTCAGCAACGGCAGCTGGAGCCATTGGGACGCCTATACCAACCAGCAGCAGCGCAAGACCGGACCGCGCTCGCCGGGGCGGGGGTAGGCTCGTCTCTCCGCGTCAGAGAGGCGCACGTTCCGCCCCTTGCGCCGGCGGCACCATGCACCATGTGAGCGAGACGCCACCAACCGCTCCGGGAATCCCATGACATCGCGCCTCGATTTCACCAGCGAGGACTTCTTTCGCGATCCCCCCAAGACCATTGCGACGTTGCGTCTGTCCGGCCCTGTGGTCGCGACGCGGTTTCCTCTCGTCGGCAACGTCTGGATCACCACGACCCATGACGCCACCGCACAAGTTCTGAAGGACAGCACCACCTTCACGCTGCGCAAGGAGGATGGTGACATCGCGGGCCTGCGCTGGTGGATGCCGGCGTTCGTCAGCACCATCGCCAACAACATGCTGACCATGGACGAGCCGGATCATACAAGGCTGCGCAGCATCGTTGACGAGGCGTTCCGGCGCCGCGCGATCGTTGCGATGGAGCCGCGCATTCGCGCCATTGCCGACGGCCTAGCCGAGGAACTGTTCGCGAACGGTGGCACGGCCGACCTCGTCCAGCGTTACGCGCGCATCCTGCCGCTGTCGGTGATCTCAGAGCTTCTTGGTCTGCCCTTGGCGGATCGTCCCAAATTCATCGCCTGGGGCAACGCCATGTCCTCGGTGACGAATTTCGTCAGCTTCTTCCGCCTGATGTTCGCGTTCCGCAAGATGCGAGCCTACCTCGAGCAGCAGTTGCAGATCGCGCGTGTGCAGGGCGGCGAGGGCTTGATTGCCGAGCTGGTCCAGGTTGAACGCGAGGGCGGTGAAATTACGCCGGAGGAGATGGTGTCTATGGTGTTTCTGCTGCTCGCGGCGGGATCGGAGACGACCACGCATCTCATCAGCGGTTCCGTCTACGAACTGCTCAGGAATCCGGCCTTGCGCGACTGGCTGGAGCAGGACTGGAGCCGCGCCGGGCTTGCGGTGGAGGAGTTCTTGCGCTTCGTGTCGCCGGTTCAATTCTCCAAGCCGCGCTACGTGCGGCGCGACGTCGAGGTCGAAGGCGTGCGCCTGAAGAAGGGCGATCGTGTCATGGTGATGCTGGCCGCGGCGAACGTGGACCCGGCAGTGCATGACCAGCCCGAGCGGCTCGATCCTGAGCGCAAGCCGAACCGCCACCTCTCGTTCGGAACAGGAATCCATTTCTGCCTGGGCCACCAGCTCGCGCGCATCGAAGCGGCCTGCGCGCTTCAGGCCCTTTTCACGCGATGGCCGAAACTCAGCCTCGCAGTCGCTCCGTCCGAGATACGCTGGCGTCGGCGACCGGGCATCAGAATGATCGCGAAGCTCCCCGTCGTCGCTGCGACGCTTCAGGCCGTCGACTTACCTGATGATGCAAGGTCGCGCTCCCAGCCGAACACCGAGCGGCCGTCGAGATCGGGCGAGGCCGCACGTTCGCCCGCGATATAGGCCTCGACCGACGGTCCGCTCGCCGTGCGCTCCAGGCGACGCGCCTGGTCGTCGAGGCGCTTGATCGCCTGCATCTCTTCCTCACGCCCGAGCTTGGCGTTCTGGATCGCGCCCTTCAGCACGCGGATGGTCTCGTCATAGACCTTGATCGGAACGGGGTAGGGATGCCGGTCCTTGCCGCCATGGGCGAGCGAGAAGCGCGCCGGGTCCTTGAAGCGATAGGGCGCACCGTGCACGACCTCGGCGACCATTGCGAGCGAGCGCACGGTGCGGGCGCCGACGCCCGGCGTCAGCAACAGCTCGGGGAAGTCGACGGGGCCGCGCTCAGCGGCCGCGGCGAGGGTGCCGTGCAGTCGCCGGGCGAACACGTCCTTCGGCCGCACGTCGTGATGCGCGGGCATGATCAGGTGCGGCAGCATCGCTTGCGCCGGTTCGGGCGCAGCGCCCGTGAGCCGCTCGAATTCGGAGAGGATGCGGTCGGGGCCGAGATCGGAGAGCAGTTCGAGCTGCGCGCTACGCGAGACGTCGGCGCGATGGTCGGTGAGATTGACGATCTCGCCCTGCTGCGGGCCGTCGATCGCGCTGTGAGGCGTATCGACAAAGCTCTTCAGCGCGTCGGAATGCCAGTGATAGCGGCGGGCCTGCCGCTTGTCGCCGTTCATGCCTTGCTGCACCACGGTCCACTTGCCCTCGGTGGTGACGAAGAAGCCGTGCAGATAGAGATCAAAGCCGTCCTGCACGGCGGCACTGTCGACCTTCGCCACCAGCCGGCTCGCACGCGTAAGCTTTGCGCCGTCGAATCCGACGCGGTCGCCGAGTTGCATCAGCTCGTCCGGTGTTTTGCGCGAATGCTGGCCGCGGCCGCCGCAGACATAGATGCCGAGCTCGTCCCGGAGTGGCCCGAGCCCGCGCTTCAGCGCGCCGATCACTGATGTCGTGATGCCGGAGGAATGCCAGTCCATTCCCATCACGGCGCCGAACGATTGGAACCAGAATGGATGCGATAGCCGCTGCATGAAGGCATCGCGGCCGTAATGAAGCACAATCGCCTGCGTGACGATCGCGCCCAGCGAGGCCATGCGGCTCGCCAGCCATGGCGGAACCCGCCCGGTGTGGAGAGGAAGATCGGCGCTGCCGGTTCGTCTGGTCATGAGTTCCTCAAGCTAGCGCAATCCGCCGACGGTTGCACCAGCGGAATGCTGCGTTGCACGGAGCGGGGGAGCGAAGCCCGGCGCAAGGCGTTGAGCGCGAGATGCGAATACAAGTCCGGGGATGTGAATGACCAGGCAGGCCCTCATGGCCGATCTCGACAAGATGTTCGGGTGGATCCCGTCATGGATCATCGGCCTCGGCCTCGTTGCCGGAGCGATCCTGCTCGCGCTGACCTTCTACCGATTCGCGGTCTGGCTGCTCAATCGGGCGTTCGGAACCCGGCTTCCGCTGATGGGCGTGTTCATCGCGCGCACGTCCGGACCGGCGCAGCTGGCGCTGTGTCTTGCCGCTGTCGCGCTGGTCCTGCCGCTTGCACCGCTGAACGATGCATTCCGCTCCCCGCTGACGAGCCTGTTCGTCGTCGCCTTCATCGCGCTGATCGGCTGGATCTCGATCCGCATCGTCGATATGAGTGCGGCGCGCTACCTGCAGAATTTTCGCGATGTCACCGAGAATTTCGTCGCGCGCAAGCACGTCACGCAAGTCCGCGTGTTCAAGCGCATTACCGACATCATCATCGTCATCATCACGGTGTCGACCGCGCTGATGACGTTCGACTCGGTCAGGCAATACGGCGTCAGCCTGTTCGCCTCCGCCGGCGCCGCCGGCATCATCGTCGGTCTCGCCGCGCGGCCGCTGCTCAGCAATCTGATTGCGGGCGTGCAGATCGCCATCACCCAGCCGATCCGCATCGAGGATGCCGTCATCATCGAGAACGAATGGGGCTGGGTCGAGGACATCGCCGCGACCTATGTGGTGATCCGCCTATGGGACTGGCGACGCATGGTGGTGCCGCTGTCCTATTTCATCGAAAAGCCGTTCCAGAACTGGACCCGCGACACCGCGTCCCTGATCGGCGTCATCGCGCTGCATGTCGACTACCGCGCCGACGTGCCGCGTATTCGTCGTTGGCTGGAGGGAGCGGTGAAAGAGTCAAGGCTCTGGGATGGCGCGGTGGTCAATCTGCAGGTGATAGACGCGGATTCACGCACCATCGAGCTGCGCGCACTGGTCAGCGCACGGAATGCGCCGCAATCCTGGGACCTGCGCTGCGAGATGCGCGAGAAGCTGATTGCCTTCATCCGCGACGAGATGCCGGAAGCCCTGCCACGCGAACGCGCGATCCTGATCCCGCAGGGCGGAGGCGACGATGATGAATTCTTGCGACGTGCTGCGTCGTCGGAGAAGACGAGGGCGCCTGCGCACAATTGACCGGCGCGCGAGGCCCCTATTGCCCATCGCTTGGAGACCTCACTGCGCGCGGATGTCGGCGGCCTTCAGCACCGGCTCCCATTTGGTCGCCTCGGCGTGCATGTAGGCGTCAAACTCCTTGGAGGAGGAGCCGACCGGGGCTGCGCCGATCTTGCCGAGCGTCGACTGCACGCCCGGATCCTGCAGCGCCGCCTTCAGGTCGGCTTCGAGCTTCGCGACGATCTCCGGCGGCATTTTTGCCGGCCCAAGCACGCCCCACCAGACCGAGACGTCGTAGCCTGATACGCCGGACTCCGCGACGGTTGGCACATCAGGCAGCGCCTTGGAGCGCCCGGCCGAAGTCACCGCGAGTGCGCGCACCGGGCCGCCTTCGAGCTGGCCGATGGCTTCCGCGAGTGGATTGATGCTGAGCGGGATTTCGCCTGCGATCACCGCGGTCAGGGCCGGTGCGCCGCCCTTGTAGGGGATCGCGACCATCTTGGTGCCGGACATGTATTTCAGGAGCTCGCCGGCGAGATGCGCCGAGGTGCCGTTGCCGGACATGCCGTAGGAGAGCTTGTCCGGCTCCTTCTTTGCGGCGGCGAGGAGATCGCCCAGCGTCTTGTAGGGACTGTCCTTGGCCACCACGATCGCAAGCGGCGAGGAGGCGACTTCCGAGATCGCCGTAAAATCCTTGAAGGTGTCGTAAGGCATGCTCGGATAGATGAACTGGTTGAGCGGGTGACCGCTCGCGACCAGGATCAGCGTGTAGCCGTCGGGGGCGGCCTGCGTCAGCGCCTGCGAGGCGACGATGCCGCCGGCGCCAGGCCGGTTGTCGATCACCGGCTGCTGGCCCCAGGTTTTTGCGAGAGCCTGGCCGAGCGTGCGCGCGAGCACGTCGACCGCGCCGCCGGCCGCATAAGGCACGAGGATGTGGACCGGCTTGCTCGGAAAAGTGTCGGCGGCCTGCGCGACGCTGCCCGCGAGCATCAGACCGGCGCCGAGCATCCAAGCGGCAGCCTTCGTGTTCAAACCCAGCATATTTCAGCACTCCCTGAAGGCAGTTAGGTCCGTGCGGTGGTCTTCGAGCCGCTTCCGGACCTTGCCCGTGGTTTTTGTTGACGAGACCTGATCTTTTGTACGATAGTACAAATCACATGGTACGCAAGCCCACCAGCAAGGAAACGGCCCGCAAGCCGAACATGCGCGAGGCAATCCTCGCCGCGGCCGAGGAACTGTTCGCCACCAACGGCTTCAACGCCGTCTCGGTGCGCGACATCGCGCAGGCCGCCGGCGCCAATCCCGGCAGCGTGACCTATCATTTCAAGACCAAGGACGGCCTGCTGCTGGAGATCTACCGGCGCCATTGCGGGCCGATGAACCTTCGCCGCTCGGAGCTGCTCGCCGCCGCCAGGCGCGTGCGCGATCTCCAGGACCGGCTGGAAGCGATCGTGCGGGCCTATGTGGTGCCGGCCTTCACCTCGGGCAGCGATCTTGCAGGGGGCGGGGCGCGCTTCACGCGGCTCCGCGCCGTGATGTCCGCCGAAGGCAACGAGGTCGCGCGAAAAATCATCGCGCAGACCTTCGACGACACCAGCCACGCCTTCATCGATGCAATTCACGAGAGCCTGCCGCACATTCCGCGCACCGACATCGTCTGGCGCAGCCATTTCCTGCTCGGCGCACTCTATTATTCGCTCGTGACGCCGGACCGCGTCTCGCGCCTGTCGCGCGGCGAGGCCGACGGCAGCGACGCCGCAACGGCGATCGAGCAGCTGGTGCAGGCCACCGTTGCAGCGTTCCAGGCGCCCGCTCTGGATCAGGTCGTTCCGGCACGGCGGCGAACTCCTGCAAGCAGCAAGACTTGAAAGAAACCGCCCGAGCGGAGGCGCGCAACAGCGCTTCCGCTCGCAAGCGGACATGTGATGGAGTGATGAGGAAATGAACAGGCGGGAGTGTTTGCATCTCTTGACCGGACTGGCCGGCGCCGCGCTCGCGGGCGAAGCGCGCGGGCAGGCGGCTGAACCGAGGTCGATCCCGACGATCGCACCGCCGGACCCAAACCCCAAGACGCCGTCGTTCAAGCTGCCACCGAAATCCTGCGACAGCCACACCCACATTTTCGGGCCGGCGTCGCGCTACCCCTTCTCGGAGAAGCGTCCCTACAACACGGCTGACGCTCCGCTGGAGACATTTCGCAGCGTGCACGAGAAAATCGGCGTCGAGCGCTGCGTGATCGTGAACGCCACCGTGCACGGCACCGACAATCGCGTCGTCACCGATGCGATCGCTCAGAGCGAGGGCGCCTACAAGGGCATCGCAAATGTCAGCGACGAGATGACCGAGAAGGAGCTGGCTGCGCTCGACAAGAGCGGAATCTGCGGCTGCCGTTTTGCCTTCTTGAAGCGCCTCGGCGGCGTCGGCGACATGAACAAGTTCCAGCGCATCGTGCACCGGGTCGCCGAACTCGGCTGGCACATCGACGTCTATTTCGAGCCGGGCACTGTTCCCGAATTCGCGCCTGTTCTCGCCGCGCTGCCGACGCCTTATGTGATCGACCACATGGGCACGGTTCAGGCCGCGAAAGGTCTCGATGATCCCGGCTTCACGGCGCTGCTCGACCTCCAGAAGAAGGACGAGAAGTGCTGGGTCAAGATCACCGGCCTCGAACGCGCGTCCGCCGCCGGCAAGCCGTTCCACGACGCCGTTCGGTTCGCGAAGGCGCTGATCGACAACGCGCCCGATCGCGTCATCTGGGGCACCGACTGGCCGCATCCCAACGTCAAGATCATGCCGAATGACGGCGAGATCGTTGATCTGATCCCCCTCTACGCGCCCGACAAGGCGATCCAGCAGAAGCTGCTGGTCGACAACCCCGCGCGTCTCTTCAAGTTCGGCTGACGACGATGATGTACACGCCCACCATTCCACCGCCCGATCCGAATACGCGCACGCCGAAATTCAAGCTGCCAAAGCTGTCCTGCGACGCGCATTGCCACATCTTCGGCCCTGGTGCGAAATACCCTTACGCGCCGGACCGTTCCTACACGCCGCCCGACGCGCCGCTCGAAGATTTCAGAGCGCTGCACGCCAGGCTCGGCGTGGAGCGCGCGGTCATCGTCAATGCCAGCGTGCACGGCACTGACAACACGGTGGCGCTCGATGCGATCGCGCAGAGCAACGGCGCCTATCGCGCCGTCGCCAATATCGACGACACCATCACCGAGCGCGGGCTTCGGGTGCTGCACGAGGGCGGTTTTCGCGGCTGCCGTTTCAATTTCGTCCGCCATCTGGGCGGCGTCCCCGACAAGAGCGTGTTCGATCGCGTCATCGCAATGGTCGCACCGCTCGGCTGGCATATCGACCTGCATTTCGATGCGATCGATCTGCCTGAATATGCCGACATGCTCGCAAAACTGCCGCTGAGCTACACCATCGACCATATGGGACGGGTGAAGGCCTCGGAGGGGCTCGACCAGCTTCCGTTCAGGATCCTGATCGGGCTGATGCAGCGCGACGAGAAATGCTGGGTCAAGATCTGCGGCTCGGAGCGGGTCTCCTCGGCCGGTCCGCCGTTCACGGACGCGATGCCGTTCGCGCGAAAAATCGTCGAAACCGCGCCGGACCGTGTCATCTGGGGCACCGACTGGCCGCATCCCAATGTCAAGGTGATGCCGAATGACGGCGACCTCGTCGATCTGATCCCGCTGTTCGCGCCTGAAACGGAGTACCAGCAGAAGATCCTGGTCGACAATCCCGCGCGCCTGTTCGAGTTCAACCGATGACCGCGATGGCGATCGACAAGCCGCGCAGGCGCGCCTGGTGGAAGGAGCTCTGGATTCAGGTGCTCATCGCAATGGCGGCCGGCGTCGCGCTCGGGATCGTCAGCCCCGAGGCGGGTGCGAAGATGCAGCCGCTCGGCGACGCCTTCATCAAGGCGATCCGGATGCTGATCGCGCCGATCATCTTCTGCACCGTCGTGCATGGCATCGCCCATATGGCGGACATGGCGAGGGTTGGGCGCGTCGCGGTCAAAGCGATCATCTATTTCGAAATCATGACCACGATCGCGCTGATCATCGGTCTCGTCGCGGTGAACGTGCTCAAGCCCGGCGCCGGCATGAACATCGATCCAGCCAGCATCAATGCCAGCGCGGTCGAGCCCTATGTCAAGCAGACCGCGGTCATAGGCTTCGTTCCGTTCCTGATGAACATCGTGCCGGGAACCTTCATCGGCGCCTTTGCCGAGGGCAACATCCTCCAGGTGCTGTTCATTTCCGTGCTTTGTGGCTTTGCACTGGTGCAACTCGGCGAGCGCGCCGCGCCGCTGGTCGGCCTGATCGATCTTGCCGCCAAGATGGTGTTCGCCGTGGTCGGCTTCGTGATGTGGGCCGCGCCGATCGGCGCGTTTGGCGCCATTGCCTTTACCGTCGGCAAGTTCGGAGTGGGATCACTTGCCTCGCTCGGCAAGCTACTCGGCGGCTTCTATCTGACCTGCGCGATCTTCATCATCGTGGCGCTCGGTCCGGTCGCACGGCTCTGCGGCTTCTCGCTGCTCAAGCTGATCCGCTACATCTGGGAAGAGCTTTTGATCTGCATCGCTACGACGTCGTCCGAGACGGTGTTGCCGCGGATGCTGACCAAGCTGGAGAAGGCCGGCTGCGAGAGGAGCGTGGTCGGGCTGGTGATCCCGACCGGCTATTCCTTCAATCTCGACGGCACCTGTCTGTATCTCGCTGCCGCCTCGGTGTTCTTGGCTCAGGCAACCAACACGCCGTTTGGCCTCGCCGAGCAGATCGAGCTGCTGCTGATCCTGCTCGTGACCTCCAAGGGCGCGGCGGGCATCGCGGGCGCGGCCTTTGTCGTTCTGGCGGCGACGCTGTCGGCCACAGGGACGATTCCGGTGACGAGTGTCGCGCTGGTGCTCGGCATCCATCGCCTGATGTCGCAGGGGTTGACGCCGACCAATCTGATCGGGAACGCGGTCGCGACCATCGCCATTGCCAAATGGGAAGGCGCGCTCGATAGCGAGCGCCTGAAGCGCGTGCTCGATGGTGAGGAACCCGCGGCTACTGCTGCTTGATGAATTGGCTGCCCGCACGAGGCAGGCGGTCTAGAATGCTTACGAACGAAAGAAGGGAGTTTGTCCCATGAAAACAGGTCTCGTGATCACCGCCCATCCCGGCGATTTCGTCTGGCGCGCCGGTGGCGCCATCGCGCTGCATGCCAAGAAGGGCTATCGCATGAAGATCGTGTGCATGTCCTTCGGCGAGCGCGGCGAGAGCCAGTTCGCCTGGAAGGAGAAGGGTGCGACGCTGGAGTCCGTCAAGGCCGGCCGCAAGGACGAGGCGGAGCGAGCCGCAAAGCTGTTAGGGGCCGAGATCGAGTTCTTCGACTGCGGCGACTATCCGCTGAAGCTGACAGAGGCGCATTTCGACCGCATGGTCGACATCTACCGCGAGCTCAATCCGAGCTTCGTGCTGACGCACGCGCTGGAAGATCCCTATAATTTCGACCACCCGAACGCGGCGCATTTCGCCCAGGAGACCCGCGTGGTCGCGCAGGCCATGGGTCACAAGCCCGGCGCGCAGTACAAATATTCGGCGCCGCCGGTGTTCCTGTTCGAGCCGCACCAGCCCGAGCAGTGCAATTACAAGCCGGACCTGCTGCTCAAGATCGACGAGGTCTGGAAGGAGAAGTACGAGGCGTTCCAGATCCTGGCCGCGCAAAAGCATCTCTGGGGCTATTACGAGCGCGTCGCGCTCAACCGCGGCATTCAGGGCAGCCGCAACACCGGCGTGCCCATGACCTATGGCGAGGCCTATCAGCGCCTGTTCCCGACCGTTGCGGAGGAATTGTCATGAAGCCCGTCGTCGTTCGCAATATCAAGCGCGCCGATCCCGCCGGAATGGCCGAGTACGGCGTCTCGACCGTGCACGAGGCCTACGGCCGCCTCGGCCTGATGAAGACGTATTTGCGCCCGGTCTGGGCCGGTGCGTCGATTGCCGGTCCCGCCGTCACCGTGCTGGCTCAGCCGGGTGACAACTGGATGATCCATGTCGCGGTCGAGCAGTGCAGGAAGGGCGACATACTCGTGGTAGGTTGCACGACCGACAATACCGACGGCATGTTCGGCGAGCTGCTGGCGACCTCGCTCAAGGCGCGCGGCGTGCAGGGGCTGATCATCGATGCCGGCTGCCGCGACGTCAAAGCGCTGCACGGGATGAATTTTCCGGTGTGGTCGCGCGCGGTCTCGGCCAAGGGCACTGTGAAGGCGACGCTCGGCTCGGTCAACATCCCCGTGGTCTGTGCCGGCGTCAACGTCGATCCCGGCGACATCATCGTCGCCGATGACGACGGTGTCGTGGTGGTGCCGAAACGCTACGCGGCCGAGGTCGCCGAGAAGGCCAAGAAGCGTAACGCCGACGAGGGCGGCAAGCGCACGCGCCTCGCCTCGGGCGAACTGGGCCTCGACATGTACAGCATGCGCGAGGCTCTGGCGAAGGCCGGGCTCGTCTATGTCGACAATCCCGAGGACGTCTGAACAGCAAGCGGAGCGGGCGGATGGATCGTCTCAAGCTGAAGGCCGTGCTCGGCAGTCACCCTCACGTCAAGGCGGTGAAGAGCGGCGCGCTTCGCTCCGACCTGTTCGAGCTCGACTTCATCGAGTACACGCCGACCAACACGGCGTTCAAGCCGATGGTGCGCGAACAGGCTTTCGACGTCTGCGAGATGGCGATCGTCACCTACCTGATGGCGAAGGCGCACGGCAAGCCGCTGGTGCTGCTGCCGGCAACCATGCTCGGCCGCTTCCAGCATGCCTACGCGCTCTACAACCCGGCGCACGGGGCGCTCGGGCCGTCCGATCTCGAAGGCAAGCGTGTCGGCATCCGCTCGTTCACGACGACGACGGGCGCCTGGATCCGCGGTATCCTCGCCAACGACTATGGCGTCAATCTCGACAAGATCCGCTGGGTTACCTTCGAGGATCCGCACGTCGCCGAATATGTCGACACCACCGAGCGCGCGCCGAAGGACAAGAAGGTCTTGCAGATGCTGATCGACGGCGAGCTGAACGCCGTCCTCGGCGAGACCTCTGACCATCCCAAGCTGAAGTCGCTGTTTCCCGATCCTGCCGCGGAGGCCGCGAAATGGTACGCGCGGCGCGGCGTCGTGCCGGTCAATCATCTGGTGGTCGTGACTGCGCGCCTTGCGAAATCGCGTCCCGATGTGGTCGCGGGCGTTTATGATCTACTCAAGCGGAACAAGGATCAGGCGGGACCAGCGGCGATTCCCGACCTCGTGCCCTTCGGGATCGAGGCGAACCGAAAGCCGCTGGACCTGATCGTCGATTACGCATTCCAGCAGGGATTGATACCGCGCCGCTATGCGGTCGAGGAGCTGTTCGACGCGACGACACGAGGGCTGAACTGATGGCGGATCCCAAGCGCTGGCAGATCGGGCTGGTTGGCTATGGCGAGGTCGGCCGGATCCTGGCCGAGGATCTGCGCCGGCAGGACGTCAAGGTCGCCGCCTACGACATCAAGCTTGGCGGCGAGCAGGGCGCTGCGCTGAAGGACCATGCGGCCGAGTTCGGCGTGATGCTCGCAGCCTCTCATGCCGAGCTGACGATGAAATCCGATTTCATTATCTCGGCGGTCACCGCGAGCCAGGCCGTGCCGGTGGCAAAAGCCTGCGCGGCTGCGATCAACCAGGGCACCTGGTTCCTCGATTTCAATTCGGCTTCTCCAGGTGCCAAGCAGCGTGCGGCGGCTCTGATCGACGGCGTCGCGGGCCGCTATGTCGAGGGCGCGGTGATGACCTCGGTGCCGCCTTATCGCATCAAGGTGCCGCTGCTGCTCGGTGGGCCCGGCGCAAGAGAGCTGGAGCCGCTGCTGAATACGATCGGCTTTGCGGCCAAGGTCGCGAGCGACAAGCTCGGTGTGTCCTCCGCTGTAAAAATGTGCCGCAGCATTATGATCAAGGGCCTGGAGGCCATGGTCATCGAGAGTTTTACGACCGCACGCGCCTATGGCGTCGAGGATGCAGTTCTGGCGTCGCTCGCGGAGACCTTTCCCGCCATCGACTGGGAGAAGCAGGGCGCCTATTTCTTCCAGCGCGTGATCGAGCATGGTCGTCGTCGCGCCGAAGAGGTGCGTGAGGTTGCCGAAACCGTGCGCGAAGCCGGGCTGACGCCGTGGTCGGCGGAGGGCACCGCCGAACGCCAAGCCTGGGTCGCCGATCTCGCCGACGAAGGCCTGTTCGGCACGAAGGGTACGAAAGAGTTTGCCCGCAGCGCCGATTGGCGCACCGAGGCGGATCGGATTCTGGCGAGGATCAAACGTTAGCGCCGGGCGCGATCACTCAGCTCAGGGGCACTTTGCCATCGCGATAGCCCGAGACTTCATCGCGGGCGGCTTCGATCAAATCGATCAGGCTCTTGGCCTTGCGGACAACGTCCTTGGTGCACTCGGTCCTGAACTCGGTCAGGATCATGCGAATGCACTTGTCGGCGGTGTCGAGCGTCCAAAGCGCGCGCGCCAAGTCGTCGTGCGAATGGATCGCCGAAATATCGAGGCCGGAGAGCACTTCGCCGATGCCATTCAAACGCTTGACGGCGGTCTCCGCGGGCGTGTTGGCCCGGATCGACTGGTAGTCAATGCTGCTGAATGCGCTGAACATATCCATGACTTCCCCAGAGAACGCAGATGGTCAGTGCGCGTGTCCAAATAGGATGAGCGCAGCCGGCGTCGCAACGCGGGGAGCTACGGTCCGGGATTTTACCGGTCCGGGATTTCTGCGGGAATTGGCGGCAAATCGGGCTCGAAAGGCCCGCAATCAGCGATGCTTCCCGACCATCTTACCGTCGAGCGCAACGAGCATACCTGCCTTGTACACAGCGCGGCCCTGCGGCACCGCGACCACGGCCTCAGGAACGTGCTCAGCGTCCAGCGTCACGAAATCGGCCTTGGCGCCGACACGCAGGCCGTAGCCTTCGAGGCGCAACGCCTTGGCCCCTGATGCGGTGACGACATCGAATGCGACGCGCAATTCCTCGTCGATGTTGAAGCCCGAGCGATAGCCGAGTGTCGTTGCCCGGCGCAGCATGTCGCCGTCGCCATAGGGCCACCAGGAATCGCGGATGTTGTCGTTGCCGCTGAACACGGTGACGCCGGCGTTGCGCAGGGGCAGGATCGGCGGGAAGTTCCGGGCGCCCGGCGCATTGGTCATGATCGCGACGCCGGAGCGGGCGAGGATGTCGGCGACGCTCTTGAGCTGATCCGCCGTGATATCGCCAAGTCCGTAAGCGTGGCTGATCGCGACATGGCCTTCCATGCCGAGCGCGCGCGTGCGCGCCGCGATCTGCTCGATCTCGAAGGCGCCGAGCGTGCCCATGTCGTGCAGATGAATGTCGACGTCGACGCCGTGCTTCTCGGCGACGCCGAACACGACGTCGAGGTGCTTCTCGACGTCGCGGTCGAAACTCGCAGGGTCGAGCCCGCCGATGAGGTTCGCGCCGAGTCCGATGGCGTCGTTCAGCAATTGTGGTGTGCCCGGGCTCGTCAAGATGCCGCTCTGGGGGAAGGCGACGAGCTGGATGTCGATCAGGTCGCGATATTCCTCCCGCACACGCAAGATCGTCTCCAGCGATTTCAAGCCGACCGAGCCGTCGACCATGACATGACTGCGCATCTGCGTGGTGCCGTGTCCGATGCAGAGATCGAGCTGGTTGCGTGCCCGCACATCCATCGGCGCGGCTTCCGCCATGTTCTGGGCTTGGAAGGCGACGCGTTCGTGCACGTTGAAACCGGCGGTGCAGGGTTTATGCGGACGCCAGGCGTCGCCATAGAAGCTGGTGTCGAGATGGATGTGGCCCTCGACGAAACCGGGAACGACGAGGGCATTGCCGAGGTCCACAGTTTCTGCGCCGCCTGTGGGCGCGTCAGCCGGCAGAAGCGCGGCGATGCGGCCGTCCTTGACCGCGATATGATGCATCGCTCCGCCGTCAAAGCGCGCGTTCAGGAAGATCTTGTCGAAGGCCATCCGGTTGCTCCGTTGGTCTGATGTTGTTGCGCGAGCTGCTCAGTTTCGCGGAGCCAGCAGCTTGGCCGGCTTTCGCTCAAAAGTCTGCCTTCCATTTTTGAACCCCATCAGGATGTCAGGCAGTTCGGCAATGGCAAAACGACTGTCCTTGATGTCGAGCACGACCAAATCGGCGGGCCTGCCGACTGCAATCCCGTAGTCGTCGAGATTCATCAGCCGCGCCGGCAGCTCGGTGACGAGATCGAGGCAGGTGTCGAAATCACCGACGGCGGCATGGGCGACATTGGCGTAGAAGTTCGCCATCCGCAGCAGCGAGGCATCGCCGAAGGGGGTGAAGGGATTGAGCACGTTATTGGTCGCGACCGAGCAGACGATGCCGTCCGCGGCGAGCTTGTGCGCGAGCGTCAACCCGCGCGGCGCGTTGTGGCTGGCATCGCGGCCCATCAAATAGAGGTCGGTCGCCGGCAGCACGGTGACGGCGACACCGGCCCCCGCCAATTGCGCAATCGCCGCCTTCAGCGGTTCCGGCGGCATAGCCGAAAGCTTTGTGGCATGGCCGATCGCGACGCGGCCTCCGTAGTTGCGTCGCTCGGTCTGCCGGCAGACCTCGTCCAGATGCGACCAGGAGGGATCGAGATCGAAGTCGAGATGGAGGTCGACGTCGAAGTCGAACTCCTGGGCGAGGTCGAAGATGCGGGCGAGATGCGCGTTCGGATCGGTGTCGGTATAGGGGCAGCCGCCGATCGCATCGGCACCGTCACGCAGGGCCTGGACCAGTAGCTCGTCGGCGCCGGGATCGTTGGTCAGGCCTTCCTGCGGGAAAACGCACAGCGACAGATCGATCGCCCAGGCATAATCGCGCTTGAGCGCCTTGATCGCCTCGAAGCTGCGCAGGCCGATGCGCGGATCGATCTCGACATGGGTGCGCATCCGTGTCGTACCGTGCACGATGGCGCGCTCGAGCACCTTGGCGCCGCGTGCATGGACGTCGTCGGTGCTGAAATCCCGCTTCATCGCCGAGACTGCGCGGATCGCATCGCCGAGTGTGCCGTGGATATGCCCGCAACGCTCGAGCAGGCAGGCCTTGTCGAGATGAATGTGGGTGTCGACGAAGCCGGGCAAGGCCAGCCGCCCGGCGATGTCGACCTCGATAGCCTCGCAGGCGAGTTTTGGTTCGATCGCAACGATACGTCCCGCCTTCACGCCGATATCGACGGGTATCGGGGACGATCGTAACAGGGTGTTGCGGAAGATCAGGTCGAAGGCGGTCTGGGTGGTCATCTAGTGGGCTTACAGCAGTCCGCGGGGTTGGGTGACGGCAACGTAACAGGCTCAGTTTGATCTTAGCGCGCCCGCGGCGTGTCGAGCAAATTGCCTGGCAGCGCCGCGCCGATTGACGCGATCGCGGCCATCGCAAGCGCCTACGGCACTGACAAGCGGTGACCGATCGGCGCGCCGCTCAGGCGCGGTGCGCTGATAATCGCGCCCGACATCAGCGACTGATTGAGTCTCTGCCGTGGAACCCGGGCCCATTGTCACATTGTCCTCGTTCGCTTTTGCGTGATCGGTCTGAACACGCCGGACTATATAGTTGTAGGCTAATAGTTCGTGTCCTATCTAATGTGCATGGCACCCTCGCAAGGCTACATCCACGGCGAAATCGGCAGGCTGATCACGCGCCTCGCCCGCATCTGGCGGCGCGAGTCGGATCAGGCGCTGTCCGATCACGGCCTATCCTATGCGACCGCGATTCCACTCTTGGTATTGTCGCGCCAGGGTGAAAACGTGCGCCAGGGCGTGCTGGCCGACGAGCTCGGCATCGAAGGGCCGTCGCTGGTGCGGCTGATCGACCTGCTCCAGGCGGAGGGGCTGGTGGAGCGCCGCGAGGACCCGACGGACCGGCGTGCCAAAACGCTCCACCTCACCAAAGCCGGCGAGGCCAAGGTCGAGGAGACCAATCGGATCTTGCGGCGCGTGCGGGCGAGTCTGCTGAAGGATATCGGCGCAGACGAACTTGCGATAACTTTCGACACGCTTCAGCGCATCGAACAACGGGCCAGCCGGTTACAGGACGCCAAGGCCGGTCCAGAGGCGAAGTAGCTATGCGCGCAGATGAGCCGTTCCTGGTCCGACATGCGGACCTGATTTTTGCCCTGAAGACGTTTGCCGCGTCGATGCTCGCGCTCGTCATTGCGCTCGCCATGGACCTGCCGCGGCCCTATTGGGCGATGGCGACCGTCTATATCACCTCGCAGCCGCTCGCGGGCGCGACCAGCTCGAAGGCCTTCTTCCGCGTCATGGGCACGCTGGCCGGCGCGACCATGACGGTGGCCCTGGTGCCGAACCTGATCAACGCGCCCGAGCTTCTGTGCCTCGCCATCGCGCTCTGGGTCGGGCTCTGCCTCTATCTGTCGCTGCTGGACGGCACGCCGCGCAGCTACGTCTTCATGCTGGCCGGATACACGGTCGCCCTGATCGGCTTTCCCTCGGTGTCCGATCCCGGTGCGATCTTCGACACCGCAGTTGCACGCCTGGAGGAAATCTCGCTGGGCATCATCTGCGCCAGCCTGGTCTCGACCATCATGTTTCCCCGCAGCGTTGCGCCGGCCGTCGCCGGTCGCATCGACAGCTGGCTTTTGGACGCGCGCCGCCTCAGCCAGGTCGTCCTGTTGCGTGAGGGCACCAACGAAACGCGGCGCGGCAAGCGCCTCAAGCTCGCGACCGACATCGTCGAAATCGACACGCTCTCCACTCATCTTGCCTACGACCGGTTGACCGATCGCAATGCGGTGACCGGTCTCGGCGAGATCCGGCTGCGCATGCTGATGCTGCTGCCGGTGATCGCCTCGCTGGAGGATCGGCTGGCGGCATTGGGGGAGGAGGCCCTGCGGCGGCAGCCGGAGCTGAAGCGATTGTTGGAAGATCTCGCGCAATGGATCCTCAGCGACGTCGGTGCGCGGCAGCCGGCCGAGCGGATCCGCGCCATGATCACGGAGCGGCAGTCGGTGCTGGACGACGATTCTTCCTGGGAACGGATCATCATCACCAGCCTGCTGTCGCGCCTGCGCGAACTCGTCGATCTCTCGCGCGATTGCCGGGAGTTGACCGAGGCGGTCGCCGAGAACCGCGACATCTCGACCCTCGACTTGGCGTTCCACTCAGAGGCCGGCGCTGCCCCGGTGCGCCACCGCGATCGCGGCATGGCGCTCTGGTCGGCGGCGGGCGCGGCCGCGGCCATTCTGATCTGCTGCGCGTTCTGGATCGGGACGGGCTGGCCGGACGGCGCCTCCGCGCCGATGATGGCGGCGGTGGCCTGTTCTTTCTTCGCGGCCCAGGACGAGCCCGCGCGCTTCATCCGCAGTTTTGGCCTGTGGTCGCTGGTCGCCATCGTCGTCGTCGCGATCTACCTGTTCGCGCTGGTGCCTGCGATCTCTCATATCGAGGTACTGGTCCTCGCGCTGGCGCCGACTTTCCTGCTCTATGGTTTCCTGATCGCACGACCGGCAACGGCGGGCACAGGCATGGCGCTCGCGGCCAATACCGCGACGCTGCTGGCGCTGCAATCGACCTACATCGCCGATTTCGCCTCCTACGCCAATTCCGCCGTGGCCTTCTTCGTCGGGGTCCTCATCGCCGAGCTGGTCACGCGGATTGCGCGCGGGGTGGGCGCCGAGTGGATCGCCAATCGGCTGGTGCTGTCGAGCTGGATCACGATTGCGGTTGCCGCCGAACGGCGGGGGAAACGCGACCGCGCGGAGTTCGCGGGCCTCATGCTGCACCGTCTCGGGCTCCTCGTGCAACGCATCGCTTTCCTGTCGGAGAGCGACCGGCGCGATGCCGACAGCCTCGTGCAGCTTCGCATCGGCATCAACATCATCGATCTGCGCCGCGCGCGCTACGGGCTTGCAGTTTCGACCATCTCGGTCATCGACGACATGCTCGACCAACTCGCCATTGCCTGCCGCAATCACGCGGGCGGTGGCATGCCGCGCGAGCTTCTGACCAGCCTCGATCGGGCGCTGGCCCAGGCGGTGAAGGATTCCAATGACAGCGCGCGCGAAGACGCCCTGATCGGCCTCGTCGGCATCCGCCGCGGCCTGTTCCCGGATGCACCGGCCTACCGGCCGCGCGCAGAGGCGAGTGTAGCGGCATGAGATATGTGATCGACATCTACGGCGTGTTCGTGCCGGCGCTGCTGCTCTGGATCGTCGTCGCCTATGTGCTGAGTGCGCTGCTGCGCCGGCTTATGCAGCGCTTCGACCTCTACCGGCTGGTCTGGCACCGCGCGCTGTTCGATTTCGCCATTTTCATCTGCCTGCTCGGCGGCGTCGTCTATCTCTCGGAGTATCTCTCATGAAAGGGAATTTTGCCTGGCTCGGCCGGCTTGCGCTGACGGTCCTTGTCGTCGTCGCGGCGCTCGGCGTCGGCCGCGAGCTGTGGGTCTATTACATGGAGTCGCCCTGGACGCGTGATGGTCGCGTGCGCGCCGACGTGGTGCAGGTCGCGCCCGATGTGTCCGGCTTCGTCACCGACGTGCTGGTGAAGGACAATCAGAAGGTCCATCACGGCGACGTGCTGTTTCGGATCGACCGGCAGCGCTTCGCGCTGGCGCTGCGGCAGGCCGATGCGTCGGTGGCTGGTCACCAAGCCACGCTCGATCAGGCCAACGCCGATCTGAAACGCTACAGCACATTGACGACGGACGCGGTTTCCCAACAGAAGCAGGAGCAGGTGCTCGCCACCCAGCTCCAGGCCAAGGCGGCCTTCGATCAGGCCGTCGCCGACCGTGCGGTCGCCCAGCTCAATCTCGACCGGAGCGAGGTGCGTGCCTCCGTGAACGGCGTGATCACCAACATGGATCTGCGGCCCGGCACGTACGTCTCCGCCGGCAAGGGCGTGATGGCGCTGGTCGACAGCGACACGCTGCATGTCGAGGGCTATTTCGAGGAGACGAAACTCCCGCGCATCCGTGTGGGCGACAAGGTCAAGGTCCGTTTGATGGGCGAGAAGAACAGGCTCACCGGCCATGTCGAGAGCATCGCCGCCGGCATCGAGGATCGCGACCGTGCCGAGGGTGCGAGCCTGCTTGCCAACGTCAATCCGACCTTCAGCTGGGTGCGGCTCGCCCAGCGCGTGCCGGTACGCATCGCGCTGGACCCGGTGCCGGACAACGTATCGCTGGTCGCAGGACGCTCGGCGACGGTCGAGGTATTGAACTAGCCGTCTCTATGCGTTCGAATATTTCTTCAGCTCGAACCGCGCGATCTGGTTCCTGTGCACCTCGTCGGGCCCGTCGGCGAGACGCAGCAGGCGTGCGGTGGCGTAGGCCTGAGTCAGGCCGAAATCGTTCGAGGTGCCGCCGCCACCATGAGCCTGAATCGCCCAGTCGATGATCTGGCAGGCCATGTTGGGCACCGCGACCTTGATCATCGCGATCTCGGCTTTCGCCACCTTGTTGCCGACGGTGTCCATCGCGTAAGCGGCGTTCAGTGTCAGCAGCCGGGCCTGCTCGATCATGATGCGGGCCTCGGCGATGCGCTCCTGCGTCACCGTCTGTTCGGACACCGGCTTGCCGAAGGCGACACGGCTGCGGACGCGTCGGCACATCTTTTCCAGCGTACGTTCCGCAAGCCCAATCAGGCGCATGCAATGGTGGATGCGGCCGGGGCCGAGACGTCCTTGCGCGATCTCGAATCCGCGGCCCTCGCCGAGCAGCATGTTTTCCTTCGGCACGCGGACGTTGGTGAAGATGACCTCCGAGGCACGGTCGGGCACGCCGTAGAAGCCGAATACGGGCAGGGGCCGCTTCACCTCGATGCCAGCGGTGTCCATCGGCACCAGGATCATGGATTGCTGCTTGTGACGATCCGCATTGTCTGGATCGGTCTTGCCCATGAAGATGCAGATCTTGCAGCGCGGATCGGTCGCGTTGGTCGTGTACCATTTGCGGCCGTTGACCACGTAGTGGTCGCCGTCGCGCACGATCGAGCTCTCGATGTTGGTTGCATCGGATGATGCGACTGCAGGTTCGGTCATGGCGAAGCAGGAGCGGATTTCGCCCGCGAGCAGCGGCTTCAGCCAGCGTTCCTTGTCTTTCTCCGAGCCATAGCGCTCCAACACCTCCATGTTTCCGGTGTCGGGCGCCGAGCAGTTGAACACCTCGGGCGCCAGATGCGCGCGGCCCATCACCTCGCAGAGCGGAGCATATTCGAGATTGGTGAGGCCTGCGCCGCGGCTGGACTCCGGCAGGAACAGGTTCCACAGGCCTTCCGCGCGCGCGAGCGGCTTCAGCTCCTCGACGACGGGATAGACCTTCCACGGCCCGAGCTCTTCTGCTTCGCGATAAAACCGTTCCTCGTTCGGATAGATGAGCCGATCCATGAAGCTTTCCAGCTTGCGCTTGAGCTCGACGACTTTTGGCGACATCGGATAGATCATTTGTCGTCTCCTTGATCGGTGGACGGCGCGAAGGTTTGGAGGTTGTGTGCCGGCTCAGCCGATGCGATATGCCCTGAACTTCTCGCGCAACGCCGATTTGAGCACCTTGCCGGTCCCGGTCATCGGGAATTCGTCGAGGAATTCGACTGCATCAGGCATCCACCAGCTCGCGATCCTGGGTCGCATATGGTCGAGCAACGTCTTGCCGTCCACGGTCGCGCCCTTCTTGCGGACGACGAGAAGGAGAGGGCGTTCCTGCCACTTCTCGTGCGCGATGGCGACCACGGCCGCCTGCAGCACGTCGGGGTGGGAAAGCGCGATGTCCTCGAGCTGAATCGAGGAGATCCACTCGCCGCCCGACTTGATCACGTCCTTGGAGCGGTCGGTGAGCGTCACATGGCCGTGCTGGTCGATCACGGCCATGTCGCCGGTGATCAGCCAGCCGTCGCTGTCGAGGCCTTCGTCGAGCTTCATGTAGCCGGAGGCGACCCAGGGGCCGCGGGCGCGCAGATGGCCGACGGTCTTGCCGTCGCGCGGCAGCTCATTGCCGCCGTCGTCGACGATGCGCAAGGTCGTGCCGAAGCAGGCGCGGCCCGAGACCTGCCGCCGGTCGAAGATCTCGGTTTCGCTGAGATGCTCCGAGCCCGGCCGCAAGCCCGGCATCGAGCAGCCCAGCGCCTCCGTCATGCCCCAGGCCTGGATATAGTCGACGGCAAAGTCGCGCTTGAGCTTCTCGACCATCGCGCGCGGCGGCGCCGAGCCCGAGGACAGCGTTGCACGCAGCGTCGAGAACTTTTTGCCGGTTCGGCCGAGCCAGTCGAGCAGGATGAGCCAGAAGCTAGGCACACCCGCCGAGAGCGTCACCTTCTCGCCCTCCAGCAGTTCATAGAGCTTGTCGGGCTCGTAGTTGCGGCCGGGCAGCACCAGTTTCGAGCCGGTATAGGGCGCAGTAAACGGCATATTCCAGCCGTTGCCGTGGAACAGCGGCGCCATCGGCATCATGACCTCACGCACCCCTTCGAGATGCCCGGGAATGAAATCGAAGTTGCAGCAGGTCATGGTCTGCAGGATGGCGGCGCGGTGCGAATAGATCACGCCCTTGGGATTCCCCGTCGTGCCCGAGGTGTAGCAGATGGTGGAAGCTGATTTCTCGTCGAACTCCGGCCAGGCGAAGCCTGCGTCGCTCTCCTTCTCCAGCAACTCCTCGTAGCAGTGTACGTTCGCAAGCTTCGTCTCGGGCATGCGTTCGCGCGATGACATCATCACATAGGCTTCGACGGTCTTCAGCTGCGGCGCGATCGCCTCGACGATCGGCAGCGTGGCGCGATCGACGAAGAGGATTCGGTCTTCGGCGTGGTTGATGATGTAGACGAGCTGTTCGGGAAACAGCCGCGGATTGACGGTGTGCAGCACATAGCCCATCCCTGGCGCCGCATAGAACATTTCGAAGTGACGATGCGTATTCCAGGCCAGCGTGCCGACGCGGTCGCCTTGTTTCATGCCGAGCCGATCGAGCGCCAGCGCCATGCGTTTAATGCGCGGATGCGCGTCGGCATAGGTGTAGCGATGGATGTCGCCCTCGATCTCGCGCGCGACGATCTCCGCCTCGCCATGATAGTCGGCTGCGTATTGGATCAGGCCGCTGATCAGCAGCGGCATGTCCATCATCAATCCCTGCATTGTCCCCTCCGAAAAGGCCGTGCGCCTTAAGATCATGTCGTTGCATGACGCGTTCGCGCTTGCGTGCAAGGTAGCCGAACGTCGCGCGACGTCCACGTAAAAAGGCGGCGGACGTGATTGCGTGCGTCACTTTTTCAGGGCTAACTGACGCAAATCGCAGACCGAAGCAGTGCCGCCGTGGAGGAGATCGATGTCAGCGGAAAGACACAAGACCGGTACAGCCGGCGCGCCTAGCATCGACGTCGAGGCCTTGCGTGCGCGCTATCGCGACGAGCGCGACCTGCGTTTGCGCTCCGAAGGCAAGGCGCAATATGTCGAGGCGACGGGCGGCTTTGCGCGCTACCTCGACGATCCCTGGGCCGCTCCCGGTTTTGCACGCGCGCCGATTGCCGAAGAAACTGAAGTGCTGATCGTCGGTGGCGGTTTCGGCGGCTTGCTGTGTGGCGCGCGCCTGCGCGCGGCCGGAATTACCGATTTCCGCATCGTGGAAAAGGCTGCCGATTTCGGCGGCACCTGGTACTGGAATCGCTATCCTGGTGCGGCCTGCGATACCGAGAGCTACATCTATCTGCCGCTGCTGGAAGAAACCGGCTACATGCCGGTGCGCAAATATGCGCGCGCTCCCGAGATCTACGAACACTCGCGCCGCATCGGCCGTCACTTCGGTCTTTATGATCGCGCGCTGTTTCAGACCGTCATCTCACGCATGGAATGGCATGAGCAGGAGGGACGCTGGCTGGTCGAGACCGATCGGGGCGATCGCATCCAGGCGCGCTTCGTGATCCTCGCAGGCGGTCCACTCAGCCGGCCGAAGCTGCCGGGCATTCCCGGCATCGAGAGCTTCAAAGGTCACAGCTTCCACACCAGCCGCTGGGACTATGCGTACACCGGCGGCACCGCCGAAGGTGGTCTGACCGGACTTGCCGGCAAGCGCGTAGGCATCATCGGCACCGGCGCCACCGCCGTGCAATGCGTGCCGCATCTCGGCCGTTCGGCGAAGGAGCTCTATGTTTTCCAGCGCACGCCCTCCGCGATCGGCGTGCGCGACGACCGTCCGACGGACCATGCCTGGGCGGACAGCCTCAAGTCCGGCTGGCAGCGCGAGCGGATGGACAATTTTACCGCGGTGATCTCGGGCGAGCCGTTCGAGCAGGATCTCGTGCAGGACGGCTGGACGGGCCTGCTCGGCGAGATCCTGCTGGCGCCGCGCCGCCAGCCGCAGCCGGTGACCTCGATGGAAGAGGCGCTGAAGGTGATCGAGCAGGCCGACTATCGCAAGATGGAGGAGATCCGGGCCCGCGTCGATGCGGTCGTGAAGGACGAGGCGGCCGCGGCCGCGCTCAAACCCTGGTACAAGGCGTTCTGCAAGCGGCCGTGTTTTCACGACGAATATCTCGACACCTTCAATCGTCCCAACGTGCATCTCGTCGACACCAAGGGCAGAGGCGTCGATCGCATTACCGAGAATGCGGTCGTCGTCGACGGCAAAGCCTACGAGCTCGACTGCCTGATCTACGCCAGTGGTTTCGAGGTCGGCACCGACTATGCGCGCCGTATGGGGTTTGAGCTCTATGGCCGCGACGGCATGAGCCTGTCCGAGCGATGGCGCGATGGCGTCAAGACGATGCACGGCTTCTACACCCGTGGCTTCCCGAACTGCTTCCTGATCGTGACGGTGCAGGCCGGCCAGAGCGCAAATTTTCCACACATCATCGACGAGCAATCGCAGCACATCGCCTATGTGATCGCCGAGGCTCGGAAGCGTGGCGCGAGGACCTTGGAGCCGACGCTCGCCGCCGAGAACGCGTGGGTCGACGAGGTCGTGAAGGCAGCGGTCGGCCGCCAGGCTTATCTGGCCGAATGCACGCCCGGCTACTACAACAATGAAGGCGTGTTCGATCCGATCGCGGCGCGTAACAGCCAATATTGGCGCGGGCCAATGGCGTTCCTGCGCCTGCTCGGCAAATGGCGGAGTGAGGGCAATCTGGACGGATTGGAGCTGACTTATGGTGCGGATGCGATGAGCGACGGCGCTTCGGTCTCGGCATGAACGACATGATGCCGGCTCCTACGGGCGCGACGCGGCTCTACGTCATCGTCGGTGATCCCATCGCGCAGGTGCGCTCGCCTGCGGGTGTTTCCGCGGAGTTCGCGGCGCGTGGTCATGATGCCATTCTCGTTCCGGTTCAGGTCGCGACCGCCGATCTGGCCGATTTTCTCTCGGTCGCGAGCCGGTTGAAGAACCTCGACGGCATCGTCGTGACCATCCCGCACAAATTCGCCTGCTATCAGGCCTGCGCCGGCGCGACCGATCGAGCGCACTTCCTGCGCACCGTTAATTTGATGCGCCGGCAGGCCGACGGTTCGTGGCACGGCGACATGGTGGACGGTCTCGGTTTCATCGGAGCGGCGCGGGCGAAAGGGATCGATCCCAAGGGGATGCGGGCGCTGCTCGTCGGGGCGGGTGGGGCAGGCTCGGCCATCGCGCTGGCCCTGGTCGAGGCCGGTGTGAGCGCGCTTGCCATTCACGACAGCGCAACCGAGCGCCGCGGCGCGCTGATCGGCCGGCTCAACGGGCTCGGCAAAGCGCCCGTGCGGGCGGGCACATCCGACCCGACAGGCTTCGATTTCGTCGCCAATGCCACGCCGGCCGGAATGAAGGATGGCGATCCGCTGCCGGTCGATGTTATCAGGCTGGCGCCATCGGCCTATTGCGGCTGTGTTATCACCAAGCCCGAGATATCGCCGTTCATCGCCGAAGCCCGCAAGCGCGGCTGCGTCACCGCGACCGGGACCGACATGTATCGGCAGCACCAGGGCATCATGGTGGATTTCCTGCTCGGAACCGAGAGGGGACGATAAGCCTTTAATTCATGTCAAGCGCATTGCTTGCATTGATTGCATCGGTCGGGGCTTGAGCGGGCGCGCCTGACGTAGGATCATGCAGCGCGCGAGCCGATCGCGCAATTTGAGAGAAGGATAGGCAGGAATGACTGAGGGCAGGACCGTTGCGACGGCGATGATCGGCGCGGCCGCGCTACTGTTGTCCCTGATGCCCGGCGCCGATGCAGCGCAATGCGGCAATGGGCCCGGCGGCTTCGAGGCCTGGAAGCGCGAGTTCAGCGCCGAGGCGCAGGGCAAGGGCATCGGCCAGACCGCGATCTCGGCCTTGATGCAGACCGGTTACGCCAGCGCCACCATCAATGCTGATCGCAGCCAGCACAGTTTCTCGCTGTCCCTCGACCAGTTCCTGGCCAAGCGCGGCGCCACCACGATCGTCGCGCGCGGCCGGTCGCTGAAGCAATCGCAGGCGGCGATGTTCGCCTCGATCGAGCAGCGCTATGGCGTGCCGCCGGGGCCGTTGATCGCGATCTGGGGCATGGAGACCGGTTTCGGCAGCCAGCGCGGTAACCAGAACATGCTCTCGTCGATCGCGACGCTGGCCTATGACTGCCGGCGTCCTGAATTCTTCACCGAGCAGCTCTATGCGGCGCTGAAGCTGGTCGACCGCGGCGTGCTGTCGGGGGCAACCCGCGGCTCCATGCATGGTGAGGTCGGCCAGACCCAGTTCATGCCCAAGAACATCCTGGCCTATGGCACCGGCAATCTCGACGTTGCCGCCAACGCGCTGAGCTCGACCGCGAATTTCCTGAAGGCCAATGGCTGGCGGGCGGGAGCCGGTTACCAGCCGGGCGAGCCGAATTTCGCCGCCATTCAGGCCTGGAATGCGGCGGGCGTCTATCAGAAGGCCATTGCGCTGATGGGCCGGCAGATCGACGGGGGTGGGGCGGCCGCGGTACGCTGAGGCGCTCCGCAAGGCGTGACTTGTTTGTCAGAGAAAGTTGTTGCTTTCAGGAACCGACGGCACGAGGTTTGCTTAGATCAAGTTCAGGGCTGGGCATGAGGAGAACTCAACATGGCTACCCAGATCGTGATGGATCAGACTGGCGATACACGCCACGAGTTTGATCCCGAAAATGCCGAAGCGTTGGCGCGGGCCGAACAGCGCTTTCGGGAGTTGACCGGCGCGGGCTTTACCGCGGCGTACCGGACCGGGCCCGGCGAAGTCACGCGTATCAAATCGTTCGACCCGACCGCGCACGAAACGCTGTTCTATCCCCGCCTGGTCGGCGGCTGATCTGAACGGCCGATGATCGCGGTCTTCAGGCTTCGCGCGCCCGCGCGAGCGCGTCTGCACGCGCTCCGCGAGCTCTACCGCCGCTTCTTCGGCGAGAATACGCCCGAGGCGCGCGGCCGACGGCTGTTGTCTGAATGGCTGTCCGAAGAGCAGCGCGCCCAATTCGCGCAGCACCGGCATTTTGATGTCATCGGGTGCGATAGCGGCAAGCGCTATCGCATTCACTACGGCACCGCCGCCAATGTCCACGAGATCGACGATGCCGGAAATGCGACGATGGGGTGGTGCTTCGTCCCCTCGGGTTTCCTCGTGCCGGGCGACGTGATGCTGGCGCAGAAGATCGCACTCGAGACGGACGAGAAAGGCGCGCTCGCACTCGCCAACCGGTTTCCACCGGCAACGCATTCGGAGCACTTTTACCGGCGACCGTTCTAGCGGCGCCGGCGCTGGTCAGGAGTGCGTGGTCCGATAGGCGTCCAGCGCATGCGCTGCGAAGACGCCGATGCTGCAAAGGACGAGGAGGGCTGAGATCAACTCGATCATTGTTCGTCCTCCCCAAGCGGTTGGGCGACGAGATGCTGGCAACGGGCATATTCGCTGATCAGGTCGAGAATGAATTGCATGACGCACGTCCCTGTATGATTTTGACGGTCAGTTAACCGGTCCTCTGTTTCAGGGGTGTTTCGTCGATTTGGGAAAGGGGTTTCGCGGGGAACCGGGACCTGGCCTGCGAGCGGCCGAGCCGCTACATCCGATGACTGATCCGTCCTTTTGGCCGTGCGCAATGGACGCACGGCGCGTCACATTTCGAGGTAAAATCATGGCACAGGTCGCCTGGTTCGACGATCTCACCGTCGGCATGGGTTTCAAATCCCCTGAGGTCGTGGTCACCGAGGCCGATATCAAACGGTTTGCCGCCGAGTTCGACCCGCAGCCGATGCATCTCGACCACGAGGCGGCCAAGGCGACCCTGTTCAACGGCCTGGCTGCATCGGGATGGCACACCGCGGCGATTGCCATGAACCTTGCGATCCAGACCCGTCCGTTCGGACCTCACCCGCTGATCGGCGCCGGCGTCGATGGGCTGCGCTGGACGATCCCGGTGCGGCCGAACGACCGCCTGCATCTGGTCGGCGAGGTCATGAGCCTGACGCCGTCGAAGTCGAAGCCGCAAGGCATCGCGCTGGTGAAATGGACCATGTTCAACCAGAACGGCGAGGAGGTTTACACCTTCACCCCGATCGCGATCGTGCCGCGGCGCGGGTAAGGCGCTCGCCGCGCTGAAGTTCCGTGAGGAGAACCGGAAATAGGTCGACGCGCGATACGATCGTTTGCCCCCGCCGCGCGCGCAACGCGATGGGGTCTTCTTTGACCTAGTGCCCGGTGCCCTGAACCGGTGCCGCACTGATGTCGCTGCCATGATGCACCAGCGGCTTCATGCCGGTTACGGTTCGCAGCAGCACATAGAACACCGGCGTCAGGAACAGGCCGAACACGGTGACGCCGATCATGCCGGAGAACACCGCAACGCCCATCGCGCGCCGCATCTCCGAGCCGGCACCGGTCGAGAGCACCAGCGGCAGCACGCCCATGATGAACGCCATCGACGTCATCAGGATCGGCCGAAGCCGCAAGCGGCTCGCCTCAATCGCGGCCCGGATCGGCGTGCGGCCGGCGAATTCGAGCTCGCGCGCGAATTCGACGATCAGGATCGCGTTTTTGGCCGAGAGGCCCACGAGCACGATCAAGCCGATCTGGGTGAAGACGTTGTTGTCGCCCTTCGAGAGCCAGACGCCGAACATCGCAGCCAGCAGGCCCATCGGCACGATCATGATGATCGACAGCGGCAGGGTCAGGCTCTCATAGAGCGCGGCCAGCACCAGGAACACGAGCAGAATCGCCAGCGGGAAGACCCACAGGCCGGAATTGCCGGCGATGAACTCCTGATAGGTCAGGTCGGTCCATTCGAAGGCAAAGCCCGGCGGCAGCACCTCCGCGGCAATGCGCGTAGCTGCCTCCTGCGCCTGGCCGGACGAGTAGCCCGGCGCCGCCGCCGCATTGATGTCGGAGGACAAGAAGCCGTTGTAGCGGATCGCGCGCTCCGGCCCCGCGCTCTGGCGGATCGTGAGCAGCGCCGACAGCGGCACCATGTCGCCGGAGGACGAACGCACCTTCAACTGCCTGATGTCGTCGGCGCGGGCGCGGAACGGCGCGTCGGCCTGGACATAGACGGAGTAGGTGCGGCCAAACTTGTTGAAGTCGTTGACGTAGTAGGAGCCGAGATAAATCTGGAGCGTGTTGAAGACCTCGGTCACGGGCACACCGAGCTGGAGCGCCTTGGTGCGATCGATATCGGCGAACAGCTGGGGCACGTTGACCTGGAAGCTCGAGAACACGCCAGCGATCTCCGGCGCCTTCTGCATCGCTGCCATGAACGCCTTGGTGGCCTCGTTCAACGCCTCATAACCGAGGCCAGCGCGGTCCTCTATCTGCAGCTTGAAACCGCCGATGGTGCCGAGGCCGTTGACCGGCGGTGGCGGGAACATGGCGATGAAGGCTTCCTGGATGCCGGCGTATTTCTTGTTGAGGTCCGCCGCGATCGCGTTCCCGCTCAGCGCCATGCCCTTGCGCTCGTCGAACGGCTTCAGCGTCGAGAACACGATGCCGGCGTTGGACGAGTTGGTGAAGCCGGAGATCGACAGGCCCGGGAAGGCGACCGAACTCTCGACACCGGGCTGGGTCAGTGCGATGTCGCTCATCCTGCGGATCACCTCCTCGGAGCGGTCGAGCGTCGCGCCATCGGGCAAGCGGGCGAATCCAACGAGGTATTGCTTGTCCTGGCCCGGCACGAACCCGCTCGGCACCTGATGGAACAGGAAGGCGGTGATGCCGACCAGCACCACATAGAGACCCATTACGGCGGCTTTGCCCGAAATCACCTTGGTAACGGTGCCGCTGTAGTTCTCCGAGGAATAGGTGAAGGCGTGATTGAAGCGGCGGAAGAACCAGCCGAAGCCCTTTTCAAGGATGATCGTCAACCGGTCCTTCGGTTCATGATGGCCCTTCAGCAGCAGGGCCGACAAAGCCGGCGACAGCGTCAGCGAGTTGACGGCGGAGATTACGGTCGAGATCGCAATCGTCAGCGCGAATTGCTTGTAGAATTGTCCGGTGAGGCCGGAGATGAAGGCGAGCGGCACGAACACCGCGATCAGCACCATCGCGATCGCGATGATCGGCCCCGAGACCTCGCGCATCGCCTGATATGTGGCATCGCGCGGCGACAGCCCGCCCTCGATGTTGCGTTCGACGTTCTCGACCACGACGATAGCGTCGTCGACGACGATGCCGATGGCGAGCACGAGGCCGAACAGGCTGAGCGCGTTGATGGAGAAGCCGAACACGTGCATCACGGCGAAGGTGCCGACGATCGACACCGGCACGGCGAGCAGCGGGATGATCGACGCGCGCCAGGTCTGCAGGAACAGGATCACCACCAGTACCACCAGCGCGACGGCCTCCAGCAGCGTGTGGATCACGGCCTCGATGGAGGAGCGCACGAACTGGGTCGGATCGTAGACGATCTGATAGGACACGCCCTCCGGCATGTTCTTCTTGATCTCGGCCATGGTGGCGCGGACGTGGTCGGAAATCTCGAGCGCGTTGGAGCCCGGCGCCTGGAAAATCGGGATCGCCACCGCCTGCTTGTTGTCGAGCAGCGAGCGCAGGCCGTACTCGGACGCGCCGAGCTCGATACGCGCGACGTCGCGCAGCCGCACAACTTCGCCTCGCGTGCCTGTCTTGACCACGATGTCGCCGAACTGCTCTTCGTTGGCGAGGCGCCCCTCGGCATTGACCGACAGCTGCAGGTCGATGCCCTTGACGTTCGGCGACGAGCCGACCACGCCGGCGGCGGCCTCGACGTTCTGCGCCTGAATGGCCTTGACGATATCGCTGGCGGTCAGGCCGTGCTCGGCCGCCTTCTGCGGATCGACCCAGACCCGCATCGAATAGTCGCCCGCGCCATAGAGCTGGACATCGCCGACGCCGTCGATCCGCGCCAGGCGATCCCTAACGTTGAGCACCGCGTAGTTGCGCAAGTACGTCATGTCGTAGCGGTTGTTCGGTGACAGCAAGTGGACGACCATGGTGAGGTCGGGCGACGATTTCTTGGTGATGATGCCGAGCTGGCGCACCACCGCCGGCAGGCGCGGCTCGGCCTGCTGCACGCGGTTCTGCACCAGCTGCGTCGCCTTGTCGGGATCGGTGCCGAGGCGGAACGTCACCGTCAGCGTCATCGCGCCGTCGGTTGTCGCCTGGCTCGACATGTAGAGCATGTTCTCGACGCCGTTGATCTGCTCCTCGATCGGCGTCGCCACCGTCTCCGCTATCACCTTGGGATTGGCGCCGGGATAGGTCGCGCGCACCACGACGGAGGGCGGCACGACATCGGGATATTCCGAGATCGGCATCGCGAACAGCGAGATCAGCCCCGCGAGGAAAATCAGCACCGACAGCACGCCGGCGAAAATCGGACGATCAATGAAGAACTTCGAGAGATTCATGGCTTTGCCCCTGCAAGAGAGACAGCTCTCCCGTGAGCCGGGACGCAGACCTGCTGCGTGCCCGGAATTGGGATGCGATGTCTTGGTCGTTAGGTCGTCGTTGTTCCGGGCACACTCTGCGTAGCCCGGAACGAAGTCACTAGCGCTGCACCACGTCCTGGTTGCTGTGGTTTGAGGCCTGCTGTCCGCGTGCGCCCATCGTTGCCACCTCGGTCTTGAGGAGGGCGCCCGGGCGCACGCGCTGGAGGCCGTTGACGACGATCCGGTCGCCGGACTTCAGGCCTGCCGTCACGATGCGCAGGCCGTCGACGGAGCTACCGAGCGTAATCGGCCGGTAGACCGCACGGCTGTCGTCGCCAACGGCCATCACGAACTTCTTGTCCTGGTCGGTGCCGATCGCGCGCTCGTCGATCATCACCAGCGTCTGTTGCTTCGGCTGGCCCATCCGTACGCGGGCGAACTGGCCGGGGATGAGACGCCCGTCGTCGTTGGGAAATACCGCGCGGACACGGATGGTGCCGCTCGAGCCGTTGACCTGGTTGTCGATGAGCTGGATGTGACCCTTGGCCGAGAGACCGCCTGATGTCGCCATCTCCACCGGGATCTGGTCGAGATTGCCGCGCTTGCCGGAAGCATCCGCAATCGAGTTCAGCGCGCGCAGCACTACCTCTTCATCCGCATCGAACGAGGCGTAGATCGGATTGACCGACACCAGCGAGGTCAGCACCGGGGAGGCGGTGCCGGCGGCGACGAGATTGCCGACGGTGACTTCGATCCTGCCGACGCGGCCGTCGACGGGCGCGCGCACTTCGGTGTAGTCGAGATTGAGCCTGGCGGTCTGCAGCGTCGCTTCGGCCGCCTTCACATTGGCGATGGCTTCGCGATTGGCGTTGTCGCGCTGATCGTAGTCGCGCCGCGTGACCACGGCGTTGCCGACCAACTGCGCGCCGCGCTCGAGTTCGCTCTGGGTAAAGACCACGCGCGCTTTCGCGGCTTCAAGCTGCGCGTTCGCCTTGTCGACCTCGGCCTCGTAAGGCGCGGGGTCGATCTTGAACAGGACGTCACCCGCCTTCACCAGAGCCCCCTCGGTAAAGTTGGTCGACAGGATTGCGCCGGCCACGCGCGGACGAAGCTCGACGCGTTGGATGGCTTCAAGCCGGCCCGAGAAGTCGTCCCACAACACGGTCTGCTTTGGCTCGATCATCGCAACCGTCACGGAGACGGCCTGCTCGGCCGCGGCCGCAGTCGCCTGGGCTGAACGGAAGTAGTGGCCGGTCGCGATCGAACCGGCCACGGCGAGGGCGCCAACGATCGCAACGCCGCCGAGAAGACGGCGGATACGGCGGGGCCGAGAGGTCTTTTGGGAGGGGGGCATTTGCGCGCTCCAGATATGTAGTGTTCACTACAGATGTGGAGCTGGATACCGCAGCGCAAGATACTTATGTACTGTTCGCTAAGAAAATTGTAGCCGCTTACCGCAAGAATGGGAAGGCGGAACAGAAAAGAAAGACAGAACAAATAGATAGGATTAGGCGTTGGCTGAGGGATGACGCTGGTCCAAGGAGACAGGCAGATGGGCATGGGACGCCCCCGCGAATTCGATACTGAAATCGCGCTTGATCAGGCGATGGAAGTATTTTGGCGCCATGGCTACGAGGGCGCCACGATTGCCCAGCTCACGGAGGCCATGGGCATCAACCCGCCGAGCCTTTACGCCTGCTTCGGCAACAAGGAAGGCCTGCTGAAGGCCGCGCTCGACCGCTACACCAAATTGCGCGGTGCCTGGATGGATGAGGTGGTGGCCGCATCCACCGCCCGCGAGGTCGCCGAACGAATGCTGATGGGCATCGCCGAAAAGCAGACCGATCCCGCCAATCCGCCCGGCTGCCTGCTAGTACAGGGGGGCATCGCCTGCGGCACCGGCTCCGAGAACGTCCCCTTCGAGCTCGCATCGCGCCGCGCCCAGAACGAAGACCAGCTCCGCGATCGTTTTGTTCGCGCCAAGGCGGAAGGCGATCTCAAGCCGACGTCGGATCCCGCAGCACTTGCGCGGTATGTCTCGGCGGTGTCGGTCGGCATGGGCGTGATGGCATCTTCTGGCTGCGACCGCGAAGCGCTGCGGCAGGTCGCAAGCGTCGCGGTGCAGGCGGTCGAGGCGCAGTCGGCTGACAGGACGCAGTAGCGTCACGGGCCTCCGTTAGCGTGCCGGCAGTGACGGCGGCGGCACGAAGCCGCCGAACTCGCGTTCGATCAGCCCGGCCAATGCGATCGTTGTCCGGTCTTCCAGATACGGGCCGGGTAGCCAATAGCAGCTATAAGGGCGGATCAACCCTGCGACCTCGCACCAGAGTAGGCAATGTTCGCCCTGACATTTCTCGGCACCTCGGCCAGCGTTCCATCCGCAGAGCGCAACCATCCGGCGCTCCTCCTGGAGGCCGCGGTTGGGCGTATGCTGATCGATTGCGGCGAGGGCACGCAGCGCCAGCTGCTGCGGAGTGGCGCGGGCTTTCGGCGGCTTGATCGCATCCTGCTGACGCATGGTCATCTCGATCATGTGCTCGGCATCCCCGGCCTGTTCTCGACATTGGGACTGCGACAGACGTCCGAAATGATGACCATCCATGGCGGGCCTGGCACGCTCGACCTCGTCATCCGCATGCTGGCAGGTCTGTGGGGTGAGGGGCGGGCGCCGATTTCGGTGCAGTTCGCCCCGCTCTCGGAAGGACAGGTCATCGACGCCGGCGATTTCACCATCGACTGCTTTCCGGTTCGCCACCGCGACACCGACAGTTTTGGATTCTCTTTCCAGAAACGTGCGCGCCGCCACCTGTTGTCCGATCGCCTGGCTGCGTTTGGTGTGCCTGATGGTCCCGTGCGCGGTGAGCTGGCCGCGGGGCGGTCCATCACGATCGAAGGCGGCCGGACGATCGATCCGGAGGATGTTCTGGGGCCGCCAAGCGGCGGCAAGAAGGTGGTCGTGATCGGCGACACCGAGACGACCGAGGGACTCGCCAGCCACGTCGCGGACGCCGACCTGCTGGTGATCGAGGCGACATTCCTGGCTCGCGACGCGCCGACCGCGCGGGATTACGGCCATCTCACCGCAGCGGAAGCGGCCAGGTTCGCGGCCGAGACCAACGTCCGGCAGCTCATGCTGACGCACCTGTCGGGCCGCTATGAGGACGACGAGATTCTGGCCGAGGCGGCAACGATCTTTCCGAACGTCCGGATCGCCGCCGACTTCGATCGTATCGTTGTTTAGGCGGCGCGTTGTTTACGATGCTCGTTCCTAGAAGCCGTAAGGGGCGCGCTGCGGCTGGAAACGCTCAGCTCGACAGGCCCGATTTGATCGCGAGCTCCTGCACCGTGCCTGTCAGCTGCATCAGCCTTGGCAGTGCCTGGTCGCGAAAGGTCGGCATGTCCATGCGCATCGCGTCCACCGTGACGCTCAATCCCGCGATCACGAAGCCCCGGGCATCGAGGATCGGTGTCGCAAGCGTGCGCAGGCCATAGGCATTCTCGCCGTCGGAAACGGCATGGCCCTTCCTCTTAACCTGGTCGAGCCGGGCGAGCAGGGCATCGAGATCGGTGAGCGTTCGCTCCGACAATTTGACGCGGGGCCGCGACTCCAGCCGCTGGATCTGATCGTCCCTTTGAAGATGCGCCAGCATGGCATGGCCGAGCGCGGCGCTGTAGGCGGGGATGCGCGTGCCCGGCCGACGGTCCATCTTGTGACGGTCGAGGCCGGCGCCGACGCGCGCGAGATAGATCACGTCGCCGCCATCGAGAATGCCGAGCGAGGCCGCATCGCCGACCTCGGGCACGAGGTCGCGCAACAGGGGTTCGACGATGCTGCGCAGCGATCCGCGCGACAACACGGTGTAACCGAGGTCGAGGCAGGCGACGCCGAGACGGAACCGGCGGCTCTGCGGCACCGCCTGGAGATAGCCGAGTTCGATCAAGGTCTGGATTAGCCGGAACGCCGTGCCGCGGTCGAGATCGGCGCGTGCGGCAACTTCACTCAGCGTCAGTTCAAAGGTCTCGCTGGTGAAACTCCTGAGCACGGCGAAGGCCTTGCCGACGGAGGCGACGAAATTCTTGGGATTCTTGTCTCCCGCGTTTTTCGGGGTAGATTCCGGTGCGCGCTTTGCAGCCTTCTTTTCGACCTTGGCCATGCCTGTATGTCCTGCCATGACAGCCGCAGCCCTTGACGCGGCGGCAGCCTGCTCTTACCAACGGATCAGAATATAACAAATGTTCGCATTCCGAACAATATCGATCTGACGATCGGAGGAAGCTTTGTCGACATCCTCGCTGCACCCCCAGTCCTTGCACCCACATGGCGTGTTCTCCGCCGCGCTGACGCCGCTCGACGCCGGACTCGCACCCGATCATGCGCGCTTCATCGCGCATTGCCGCTACCTCCTGGACGAAGGCTGCGACGCCATCGCGATGCTCGGCACCACGGGGGAGGCGAATTCCTTCTCGGTCGCCGAACGCACGGCGTTGCTCGAGGCCGTGATCGCGGGCGGCATCAAGCCGAAGCAGCTGCTGCCGGGCACCGGCGTTGCCGCGTTCACCGAGACCATTGCGCTGACGCGCCATGCCTTGTCGGTCGGCGTCGAGACCGTGGTGATGCTGCCGCCGTTCTACTACAAGAACGTCAGCGACGACGGCGTTTACGCGGCTTACAGCGAGATCATCCAGCGCATCGGCGATGCGCGCCTCAAGATCGTGCTCTATCACATTCCCCAGATGTCGATGCAGCCGATCTCGCATGCACTGATCGAACGGCTGCGCAAGGCCTATCCGTCGACCATCGTCGGCATCAAGGACTCCTCGGGCGATTTCGCCAACATGACCGCGATGGTCGAGCGCTTCGAGGGCTTTTCGGTGCTGACCGGCGCCGACCCGCTGCTGCTTCCGCTGCTCCGCAAGGGCGGCGCGGGCTGCATCACCGCGACCTCGAATCTCGTCGCGCGCGATCTTGCCTATGTCTTCAAGCATTTCCGCGACAGCGACGAGGACGCGGCGTTGAAGGCCGCGCAGGCGCGCATCGTGACGGCGCGCGAACTCGTTTCGCGTTTCGCGCAGATGCCGTCCCTGAAGGCCCTGGTCGCCGCGCGCACCGGCCACGCGGGTTGGGAGCGCCTGCGGCCGCCGCTGGAGATCCTGCCGGCGGCTCAACGGACAGAGCTGCTGGCGAGTGCCGCGGCATTTGCGGCGGCCGCTTAAGGCCGCGGCGGACGACGAGGCGATCCGATGTCCGACTCTTTTCAGGATGCGTTGGCCGGGCTCGCCGCGATCGTCGGCGACAAGCATGTCATCGCGTCCGGGCCGGAGCAGGACCCCTATGTGACGGATTGGCGCGGGCGCTATCACGGCCGCGCAGTTGCGGTGGTGAAGCCCGGCTCGACGGCCGAGGTCGCATCCGTGGTCAGATATTGCGCGGAAAAGCGGCTCGCGATCGTGCCGCAGGGTGGCAACACCGGCATGTGCGGAGCGGCAACGCCCGACGATGCTGCCTGCAATGTCGTGATCCGGCTGGATCGTATGCGAGCGTTGCGCGACGTCAGCCCGCTCGCCAACACGATCACGGTTGAGGCCGGCTGCATCCTCGCGGACGTGCAGGCCGCGGCCCGCGACGTCGATCGCTATTTTCCCTTGAGCCTGGGTGCCGAGGGCTCCTGCCAGATCGGCGGCAACATCTCGACCAATGCCGGCGGCACGGCCGTGCTTCGCTATGGGCCGACGCGCGATCTCGTGCTTGGCCTCGAGGTCGTGCTCCCTGATGGCCGCGTCTTCAATGGCCTGCGCGCGCTGCGCAAGGACAATACGGGTTATGCACTCAAGCAGCTCTTCATCGGCGCGGAAGGCACGCTCGGCATCATTACTGCGGCGGTGCTGAAACTGTTCGCGCAGCCCCGCAGCTCGGCGCTGGCGCTGCTCAAATTGCGGAGCGCCGGGCGGGCGCTCGAGATCATGGCGCGCCTGCGCGGTGCGGTCGGTGACCGGCTCGGCAGCCTCGAGATCATGTCGCGGTCGCAGATCGAGGTGATCGCCGCGACCGTGCCTGATGTCACGATTCCCTTTGCGCTGACGACGCCGTGGTATCTGATCGTCGAACTGACCGACACGCTGGCGGGCGTCGACCTCAATGAACCGCTTGCTGCGGTGCTTGCGGACGCCATGGAGGCTGGGCTCGCTGAAGACGCCATCCTCGCCTCCAATCTCGCGCAGGCGAAGGCGATCTGGGCCGTCAGGCACAGCGTATCCGAGGGCAACAAGCGCAGCGGCTATGTCGTCTCGCATGACAGCGTGGTGCCGCTGGAGCGACAGGCGGCTTTCGTCACCAATGTCGAAGCCCGGATCAAGTCGGCCGTGCCGCATGCGAACGTCGTGATGCACGGCCATATCGGTGACGGCAATATCCACGTGATCGCCCTGATCGATCGTGCGCGCTGCCAGGATCCGAAAGCGGCGGCCGCGCTGGTAGCGCAAATCAACGAGATCGTCGACGACGAGACCGCGGCGCAGGGCGGGGCGATCAGCGCCGAGCACGGCGTCGGCATCACCAATCGCGGCCGGCTCGCCCGCGTCGCCGATCCCCTCGACATCGAGTTGATGCGCGGCATCAAGCAGTTGCTCGATCCGCACGGTCTGATGAACCCCGGCAAGATCTTTGGCGTGGGAGCGGCATGACGATGACGTGCGTCCGCATGCTTGCCGATGATCTCACCGGTGCGCTCGACACCGCAGCGGAGTTCGTCGGGCTGTCTGGACCGTTCGACGTGATCTGGGCGGATGGGCCTGTGGCGTCAGGCTCTGGGAGCCTGGCGATCGACAGTGGCACCCGCGAGCGTTCGAAAGCCGAGAGTGTCGAGATCGTTGCCCGGCTGGCGCCGCTGCTGCCCGAGGGAGAAATCGCCTACAAAAAAGTGGACAGCCTGCTCCGCGGCGCATGGGCCGCCGAGCTCGGCGCCTGCCTGGCCACCGGCCACTGGGCGTCATGTGTCGTTGCGCCTGCTTTCGACTATCAGGGCCGTCGCACTGTCGGTGGTCAACATTTCGCGCGGACGCAGCAGGGCGATTGGCATCGGGTCGGCGACAATCTACTCGATCAATTGAAGCTGGACGGCATCGTGGCGCGACTGGCCGATGCCGATACGTTGACGCAGGGCGGCGTCCAGGTGTTCGACGCCGAGAGCGACGTCTGTCTCGATCGCGTCGTCGAGATGGGACGACGCATGCCGGGACCAGTGCTCTGGTGCGGCAGCGGCGGCCTCGCCGGCGCGCTCGCCCGCAATCATCGGGCCGATACGTCGCCTGACCTGAAACGGCCGGTGCTCGGGCTGTTCGGCTCCGACCAGCCCGCCACGGCATCCCAGCTCGCGGCCTGCGGCGAGGCAACGCTCGCGCTGGCTGAGGGCGAGGGCGGCGCGACCGTTCAGCGCAAGCTGGCCGACGATGATGTGGCCCTCGTCAATTTTAGACTTTCCGATGGCCTGTCGCGTTCCGAAGCAGCGCAGCGGATCGCGCGCGAGTTGACGACGCTGACCGCGGCGCTCGATCCACCCGGAACCCTGATCGTTGCTGGCGGCGAGACGCTCAAGGCCGTATGCCTTGCCCTCGGCGCCCATGCGCTTGAGGTGACGGGGCGCATCGTGCCGGGCCTGCCGCGCTCGACGTTGCAAGGTGGCCGTTGGGCCGGCGTCGATGTCATCTCGAAATCCGGAGCATTCGGCGCGCGCGACCTCTGGCGCGATCTGCTCCGGGACAATCATCTGCTCAATATGGAGAGTCCGACATGACCTCTCGTCATCTTGCCATCACCATGGGCGATCCCGCCGGGATCGGGCCGGAGATCATCGTCAAGGCTTGCGTCGGATTGAAGGACCGGATCGCCTCCGGCGATCTGCGATTGCTGATCATCGGCAGCGGTACTGCGCTGGACGGCGCCAGGGCGGCGCTCGGCGCCAATGTCGCGATCCCGCAAGTCACCGCCGACGATCGCAACTGGCCCAATCTCTGCTACCTGCAGGCCGACGCCGAGGGCGATCCGATCAAGCCCGGCGTGCTGAGCGCCGATGGCGGCCGCTTTGCGTACAAGGCGATCGAGCAGGGCGTGCGCCTGACGCAGGCCGGTCGCACCGCGGCGATCGTCACAGCCCCGCTCAACAAGGAAGCGCTCAACAAGGCCGGCTATCATTTCCCCGGCCATACCGAGATGCTGGCGCATCTCACCGGCGTGCGCGGCTCGGTGATGCTGCTCGCCCACGGCAACATGCGCGTCAGCCACGTCTCGACCCATGTGGCGCTGGAGGACGTGCCGAAGCGTCTGACGCCGGAGCGGCTGCGCATGGTGATCGATCTCACCAACGATGCGCTGCGCCGTCTCGGCATTGCAAAACCCAAGATCGCGATCGCCGCGCTCAATCCGCATGCGGGTGAAGGCGGTTTGTTCGGCCGGCAGGATATCGACGTCTCGGCGCCCACGATTGCCAGGGCGGTCGCCGACGGTCTCGACGTCGTCGGTCCCGTGCCCGGCGACACCATCTTCGTCAAGCTGCGCGCCGGCCAGTACGATGCGGCCGTCGCGATGTATCACGATCAGGGGCACATTCCCGTAAAACTGCTCGGCTTCCAGGTCGATCCCGCCACAGGCCGTTGGCAGGAGCTCTCCGGCGTCAACATCACGCTGGGCCTGCCGATCATCCGGACCTCCGTCGACCACGGCACCGCCTTCGACATCGCCGGCAAGGGCATCGCCAACGAGCACAGCCTGATCGAGGCCATCGACTATGCCGAGCGCTTGGCCGCCGGCGCTTCCATGTAACGAGACCGAGCCCACGATGACCAACGCCTTCACGCCCATCGAAATCCTCCGTCCGACCATCCTCGAGTTCGGCAACGGCACGATCACGGCTGCCGCACGCTTCGCTGAGCGGATCGGTGCCAAGCGGCCGCTTGTCATTTCCGACCCCTTCAATGCACGCCGCGTCGATGCGCTGGCGCTGCCGGGCGCAGTCAAGCTGTTCGGCGAGGTCAAGCCGGAGCCGGATCTGCCCAATCTCGAGAAGGCGGTGGCGATGGCGAAAGAGGCCAAGCCGGATCTCGTCGTCGGCTTCGGCGGCGGCAGCGCCATGGATCTCGCCAAGCTGGTCGCGGTGATGTGCACCGGGGACGTCGCCTTTGCCGACATCGTCGGACCGGAGAAGGTCGTCGGCCGCAGCGTCGCGCTGATGCAGATCCCGACCACGTCGGGCACCGGCAGCGAGGCCGGCACCCGCGCGCTCGTCACCGATCCCGTCAGCCAGAACAAGCAGGCGGTGCAGAGCCGCTTCATGCTGGCCGATATCGCCATCGTCGACCCAGATCTGACGATCACCGTGCCGAAGGAGATCACCGCTGCTACCGGCGTCGATGCGCTGGCGCACTGCGTCGAGGCCTTTACCAGCCGCAAGGCGCATCCGACGATCGACCTCTACGCGCTCGAAGGCGCGCGACTGGTCGGGCGCTATCTCGAGCGCGCGGTGACCGATGGCGGCGATCGCGAGGCTCGCGCCGGTCTTTCGCTGGCCTCGCTCTATGGCGGCTATTGCCTGGGGCCGGTGAACACCACCGCTGGCCACGCGGTGGCTTATCCGCTCGGCACGCGTCATCACATCGCCCATGGCTTGGCCTGCGCGATGATCTTTCCGCACACGCTGGCGTTCAACATGCCCGCGGTCGAGGAAAAGACGGTCGCGGTGCTCGGAGCGCTTGGTCTTCAAGAGCAGAACGATCCGAAATCTGCATTCGATGCGACCTACGCGTTCTGCAAGAACCTCGGCGTCGAGATGCGGCTGTCGGCGCTCGGCGTGCCCAGGAACGATCTCGGCGTGATGGCCGACGAGGCGCACGCCATCCGCCGCCTGCTCGACAACAATCCGCGGGACCTGAGCCGGGACGCGATTCTCGGCATGTACGAGCTCGCGTTTTAACCTCCGCCGCGCGCTTGCGGCAACCAATCAACAATACCAAAGGTAGAGGAAACTTCGATGAGATCGATGTGGCTTGGTCTTGCGTCCGCAATTCTGCTGGCGATGTCTCCCGCGCATGCGCAGGACGGCTATCCGTCCAAGCAGGTGACGGTGATCGTGCCATTTGCCGCCGGCGGCACCGCTGACATCTTTGCGCGCATGGTCTCCAACCATCTGCAGATGAAGCTCGGCAAGCCGTTCGTGGTCGAGAATGTCGGCGGTGCCGGCTCGATCCTCGGCGTGACGCGGCTGGCAAAGTCTGCCCCTGATGGCATCACGCTCGGCCTTGCCAGCACCTCGGCGCTGGCGATCAACCCGTCGCTTTACGGTGCGAAGCTCAGCTATCGGCCGGGTAGGGATCTCGCGCCGGTCGCTCAGATCAGCGTCGTGCCCAACGTGCTCGTCGTCAATCCAAACAAGATCAAGGCGCGGACCGTGCCGGAGCTGATCGCCTACCTCAAGGCGAATCCGGACAAGGTCTCGTTCGGCTCGGCGGGTGTCGGCACCTCGCAGCATCTTGCCGGCGAACTGTTTCAGCAGATGACCGGCACCAAGATGGTGCACGTGCCCTACAAGGGCTCGAGCCAGATGCTGACGGATCTCCTCAGCGGCCAGATCGATCTCGCCTTCGACAACGTGCCGTTGCTGCTGCCGCAGGTGAAGACCGGCCAGCTCGCGATGCTGGCAACCGCTACACCGAAGCGCGCCGCCTTCGACCCGGACGTGCCGGCGGTAGCCGAATTCCTGCCGGGCTTCGAGGCTGTCGCCTGGCACGGCTTCTTCGTTCCTGCTGCGACGCCGAAGCCGATCGTCGAAAGGCTCTCGGCCGAGATCCGCGCCTACATGCAGCAGCCCGACACGGTGCAGAAGATGGCCGAACTCGGTGCTACCGCCGTCGCCGTGGATTCCGAGCCGTTCGCCGCCTACATCGCCTCCGAAACGGAGCGGTGGAAGAAGGTGATCGAGGCGGCGAATATCAAAATGGACTAAAGCATGATGGCATTAAGTTCGATAGCCTGAGTTTTTCAGGTAGTTGGCGCATTCCTCGGATGTGAAGGCATCGAGTGCGTGGCCGATTGCGGCGCAGACGGTGTCGACGGTTCGCGCGGCAGCTTTGCGGACGAGGTGCTTGAGCTTGGCGAAGACCTGTTCGATCGGGTTCAGGTCGGGCGAGTATTTTGGCAGGAAGAAGAGCTTGGCGCCGACCGAACGGATGAGCTGGCGCACTGCTTTGCTCCTGTGGCTGCCGAGGTTATCCAGGATGACGATATCGCCGGGTCGCAGAACGGGCAGAAGAACCTTCTCGACATAGGTGCGAAAGCTCACGCCATCGATCGGCCCCTCGATGAACCATGGCGCATCAATCCGGTCATGGCGCAGGGCCGCCAGGAAAGTCATGGTCTTCCAGCGGCCGTGGGGAACCTTGGCGTGAAGTCTGTGTCCGCGCGGCGCCCAGCCCCGCAAGGGCGCCATATCGGTCCTGGTCCAGGTCTCGTCGATGAAGACCAGCCGCTCAGCTTCGACGCGACCTTGATACTTTGCCCACTGGGCTCGCCGCCGTGCGACCTCCGGTCGATCGCGTTCGCCAGCCGCCACGCTTTTTTTGAAGCTGAGCTTCTCGGCATGCACGAAATCCCACACCGAGTGGTAGTCGACCTTCAGGCCGCGTCCGCCAAGCTCGGCGACGAGACCCCGTATGGTGAAATCGCCGTCCTTGATCCGCTGCGACAGCCAGATCGCGTGCTCGCCCGAAATTGCCTTCGGCTTGTAGCCACCGATCTGGCCAGGCTCGACGCTGCCGGTCTTATCGACCCGCTTCATCCAGCCGATGGCCGTGCTGATCGCCACCCCAAACTGCTTGGCGGCTCGATTGCGGGACATCCCGCCCTCGATTGCCGCCACCACGCGCTTGCGAAGATCCAGAGAATAAGGCTTGCCCATCCATGCTGGCCTCCTATCCAGCCAGCATGGTGAATCAGAAACACACTGATTTGGGAATCCCAAATCGATTCAACCTAACCTCATCCCGCTTTAGGGGGCGATCGATCCACCGCAGCGCTTGCCAGCCCGGGGACGAGCAGGTAGAAGGCTGCACGCCTGAGCCGTGATTTGCGCTGTCAGCGCTTCCGGCCACAGTCGGACAGATCAGTAAGATATTGAATTTGTTCGACTATTCCGTTGGGGAATGGTGTAACGGTAGCACAACAGACTCTGACTCTGTTTGTCTTGGTTCGAATCCAGGTTCCCCAGCCAATTCCAGGCGCTTCCTAAGGCCTGAATTGCCTCATGTCCGGCCAACCGCCGCGCGACGGCTCGCGGCGGTTTGCCTCACCAGAACATCATCACCGCCGGTCGGCTTGCGACGCGCTGGATCGTCCTTCGGGGCACACAACCCCGAGGAGATCCGTGATGTCTTATGTCGATGGTTTCGTGCTGGCCGTGCCGAAGGACAAGATCGAGGCCTACAAGGCGCTGGCGCGGACGGCCTGCGCGGTTTGGATGGGGCATGGTGCGCTCGACTACGTTGAATGTATCGGCGATGACGTCCCCTATGGCACGCTCACCTCGTTTCCGCGCGCGGTGATGGCGAGCGAGGACGAGGTCGTGGTGTTTTCCTGGGTCGTCTACCGTAACAGGGAGAGCCGCGATGCCGTCAACGCAAAGGTGATGGCCGATCCCAGGCTCAAGGGTTCCGACATGCCGTTCGACGGCAAGCGCATGATCTATGGCGGCTTCGCGACGCTGCTGCGGGCGAGTGATCGGGACTAGGCGGCTTCGGCCTGAAGCAGCAGCAGCAGGCAGTCTGCAAGCCGCGTTTCCATCTCTTTCGAGCGGAGCGACAACGGTCCGGGATCGTTGAGGATCGCGTTCACCAGCGTGCCCAGCACAACCTGCAAGCCGAACGCGATGGCGCGAGTCCTTGCTGCCGCGTGTCCCTTGCCCATGGCGGGCAGCAGGAGAGGGGTGGCGCGTTCCGTGGTCGCCTTGGCCAGCGCCTTGAAGGGCGTCCATTTGTCCGGGCGGGTGTCGTCATGCTGGAGCGCGGCGCGCAGCACGCCCTCGTGGCGGCGCATCCAGGCGACGATGCCGCTGACGATGATGGGGCAGAGCTTGTCGAGATTGGTCGCGGGTGAGGGCCGCTTGATCTCGCCGAGGCGTTGCTCGCCGTCGCGTGCGGCCAGCGCCATCAGTGCGTTGAAATAGGCCTCCTTGCTCTCGAAGCGGCTGTAGAAGGCGCCGACGGTGACACCGACCTCGGTGCAGAGCGTCTCGATCGAGAGCTCGGCAAGGCTTCGCGTTCGCAGCATGTCGGCGCCGGTGCGCAGAAGCGCCAGCGTCATTTCGCGGCTGCGCTTCTGGCGTGACGGGGCGACGCCCGGCAGATCGAGAGAGCCGGGCTCGTCGGATGATGGACGTGGTCGTGCTTGCATTCGGTTTAAATCATAATCATAATTCGGATTATAATTCAAGATCGAACGCGCCGCGGGTCAACCGCGATGGAACGTGCAGGGAGAAACAGATGAGCGCAGGCAGCGGCATGCCGTTCCGCGGCACCGTCGGCAAGACGGTTGCGGAGTCAAAACCCTGGTGGCCGGAGGCCGTGAGGCCGCCCGCGGGCGCGCCGAACATTCTCGTCGTGCTGTTCGACGATGTCGGCTTTTCCGACTTCGGCTGCTACGGCTCGACGATCAGGACGCCGACCATCGACAAGCTTGCCGCGGAAGGCCTGCGCTATTCCGGCTTCCATACCACCGCGATGTGCTCGACGACGCGCGCCGCATTGCTGACCGGGCGCAACCATCATTCGGTCGGCGTCGGGTGCCTCGCCAATTTCGATTCCGGCTATCCTGGGTATCGCGGCAAGATCGCGCGCGAGGCGGGGACGCTCGCCGAGATGCTGCGCGTGCACGGCTATCGCAATTACATGGTCGGCAAATGGCACGTCACGCCGCTGACCGAGAGTGGCGCCACGGGACCGTTCGACGGCTGGCCGCTGGGACGCGGCTTCGACCGCTTCTACGGCTTCCTCGATGCCGAGACCGACCAATACGCGCCCGAGCTCGTCTCCGACAACACGCACATCGATCCTCCCGGCACCTATGCCGACGGCTATCATCTGACCGAGGATCTAATCGACCAGGCGATCCGCTTCATCGGCGATCACCAGGCCGATCGCCCTGACGTCCCGTGGCTGACCTGGGTCGCGCTGGGCGCCTGCCACGCGCCGCATCAGGCACCGGCGGATATCATCCGAAGCTACGACGCCGAATTCGTGCACGGCTGGGACGTCGAGCGCGAGCGGCGGCTGGGACGTCAGAAGGCGATGGGGCTGGTGCCGCCGGAGACGCGGATGCCGGCGCGCAACGACGGCGTGAAGGCGTGGGAGGATCATTCCATCGACGAGCGCCGGGTCTTCACGCGGCTGCAGGCGGCCTTTGCCGGCATGCTCGACCATTCCGATCGGCATCTTGCGCGTCTGGTCGCATTCCTGGAGACGGCCAGCATTCGCGACAACACCGTGATCATCGTGATGTCCGACAATGGTGCGAGCCAGGAGGGCGGCCCACTCGGCTTCGTCAACGCGATGGGGCCGTTCAACTTCAAGCCGGAACCGATCGCGGAGAAGCTCGCCCGCATCGACGATATCGGCGGGCCCGACACCCACAGCAATTTCCCGCACGGCTGGGCCATGGCGTCCAACACGCCTCTGCGCCGCTACAAGCAGAACACCCATGGCGGCGGCATCCGCGATCCCTTCGTCATCAACTGGCCGAAGCGCATTGCAGCCAAAGGCGAGCTGCGCCATCAGTTCGTGCACGCCTGCGACCTGACACCGACGCTGCTGGAGTTGATCGGGATCGATGCACCGTCGACGATCGCCGGTTGCCCGCAGATGCCGCTCGAAGGCGAAAGCTTTGCTGGCTCGATCACCGATGCCTCGGCGCCGTCGAAGACTTCAGCACAGTATTTCGAGATGTTCGGCCATCGCGGCCTCTGGCAGGGCGGCTGGAAGGCCGTCGCCTACCATCCGCCGGGCACGCCGTTCGAGAACGACAAATGGGAGCTGTTTCATCTCGATCGCGATTTCTCCGAGACCGACGATCTTGCGGTGAAGGAGCCGGAGCGGCTCGCTGAGATGATCGCGGCGTGGTGGGGCGAGGCCGAGAAGCACAACGTGCTGCCGCTCGACGATCGCTTCGGGCCGCGCTTCGCCGAGAATGCGGCGCGCTTCCACGGTGCGCGCCACCATTTCGTTTTTCACCATGGCATGGGCCATGTGCCGACCGACGTTGCGCCGGACGTGCGCAGCCGCAGCTACACGATCGAGGCGCATGTCGAGATAGAGGAGGCGAGTGCCGACGGCGTGCTGATCTCGCATGGCGATGCAACGTCTGGCTACAGCCTCTACGTCAAGGACGGTTACCTCGTGCACGACCTCAACATCGGCGGCAGCCACCAGATCGTGCGCTCCGACCGCAAGGTGCCGCCTGGCGCCCGGCGGCTCGGCGTTCACGTCGAGCGTCTCGTGCGCAAGGAGCCGCCGGCCAAGGGCTCGCGCACCGGCGTCACCGACTACACGCTGCTGATCGACGGCGAGCCGGCCGGCTCGCTCCAGACCCAGCTCGGCTTCCACACGCTGATCTCGTGGTCGGGCCTCGACATCGGCCGCGATCGCGGCAGCCCGGTGTCGCACTACGAGTCGCCGTTCGAGTTCGAGGGGCGGCTGCTGCGTGTAACGGTCACGATGCACAACGACCAAAGGCTCGACGGCGAGGCCGTCGGCAACGCGCAGATGGCGCGACAGTAGCGAAGCGGGAGCTGCGCTATTTGATCTTGTCGTACGCCGCCGCGAAGTCGTTCAGCGGCATCGGGATTGCGATCGTTTCCTTCGCCATGTTCTGGAAGGAGACCTTCAACTGCTTGCCCGTGCGCAAGGAAGCGAGCAGGTCGGGCGCAATGGGCGTCGAGGCGTAGCAGCCGCGATTCTCGCAGGTCTGGATCTGGAGATCGACCGTCTTGCCCTCGTCGACCTGGAGTTTGGCGCCCAGCGGCAGGTTGAGGCCGAGCGGCAGCTGGAGCAGCGCGACCGGCGTGCGGGTGTCGGGGGCGATGCGGACATTGACGAGGACGATGGTCTGGCCGGTCTTTGTCAGGACCGCGTTCTGCTCGATCGCGCATTCGAGGGGCGCCTCGCGACTTGCGCTGGTGCAGCGCGCGATCCAGCCGGGTTGTTGCGGAGGCGTGCCCTCGGCCTGCGGCTGGGTCGGCGCCGGCGCGGGCTGCGCGGCCGGGGCGGGAGGAGCTGCGTTCTTCTTGGCGCCCTGCTGGGCATGCGCGATGCCCGTCGATAGCAGGGCAGCAGCGGCAAGAGCGACAAGTCTGGATTGCATGGACATGGCAAGACCGCGTTGGCGTGAACCGAGGGCCCCCGCTGTAGCGTCGCGGCAGCCGCGGCGCAAGCTTACTCGGCGGCTTCCTTGACGGTGCCGTGCCCGGTCGTCTCGTGCTCGTCCTCGCCGGAGCTGCCCTTGAACAGGTTCGAGAACTTGTCGAGATAGAGATAAACCACCGGCGTGGTGAACAGCGTCAGCGCCTGGCTGACGATCAGGCCGCCGACCATGGCGTAGCCGAGCGGCTGGCGGATCTCGGCGCCGGTGCCGTGGCCGAGCATCAGCGGTACGCCGCCGAGCAATGCTGCCATCGTCGTCATCATGATCGGACGGAAGCGCAGCAGCGCGGCCTGGCGGATCGATTCCTCCGGCGTCTTGTTCTGATCGCGTTCGGCCGCGATGGCGAAGTCGACCATCATGATGCCGTTCTTCTTGACGATGCCGATCAGCAGAATGATGCCGATCAGTGCGATGAGGCTGAAGTCGAACCCGGCCGCCATCAGGATGAGCAATGCGCCGACGCCGGCCGAGGGCAGGGTCGACAGAATCGTGATGGGGTGGATGTAGCTCTCGTAGAGGATGCCGAGGATCAGATAGACCACGACCAGCGCCGCGAGGATCAACAGCGGCACGGTGCCGAGTGATTGCTGGAACGCCTGCGCGGTGCCCTGGAAGCTCGAGTTCAGCGTCGCCGGTGCGCCGAGATCGGCCATCGCCTTTTGTACGGACTGGGTGGCCTGGCCCAGCGCCACACCCTGCGCGAGGTTGAAGCTGATCGTGATCGCTGGGAACTGGCCCTGATGGCTGATCGAAAGCGGGCGGACCGGGTCAGTGGTCCAGGTCGCAAAGGTCGACAGCGGCACCTGATCGCCGGTGAGCGGCGACTTCAGGTAAAGTTTGTTCAGTGAATCGAGGTTGCCCTGCATCTCCGGCAGGATCTCCAGGATCACGTGATAGCTGTTGAGCTGTGTAAAGTACTGGGCGACCTGGCGCTGGCCGAACGCGTCATAGAGCGTGTCGTCGATCAGCTGCGGCTGGATGCCGTAGCGCGAGGCGGTGTCGCGGTTGATCTTGAGCTGGACCGTGGTGCCCTGGGTCTGCTGGTCGGTCGCGACGTCGCGCAGCTCCGGCAGCGTCTGCATCTTGGCGAGAATCTTCGGCGCCCATTCGTTGAGCTCGCCGAGATCGGCGTCCTGCAAGGTGAATTCAAACTGGGTGCGGGTCGGACGGCCGCCGAGGCGAACGTCCTGCGCTGCCTGCATGTAGAGGCGGGCGCCCTCGACCTTGTCGAACTGCGGGCGCAGCCGCCCGATGATCTGCTGGGCCGAAGCCTTGCGCTGGTCGCGAGGCTTCAGCGTGATGAAGAGGTTGCCGTTGTTGCCGGCTCGGCCGCTGCCGCCGATCGACATGGCGACGCTGGCGACGTCCGGATCGGCCAGGATGATCTTGCCGAGTTGCTCCTGGCGCTTGACCATTTCCTTGAAGGAGATGTCCTGCGAGGCTTCCGACGTGGCGGTGATCAGGCCCACGTCCTGTTGCGGGAAGAAGCCCTTCGGAATCAGGACGAAGAGGTAGATCGACAGTGCGAGTGTCGCAAAGAAGATGAAGAGCGTCGTTCGCTTCCAGCTCAGCGCGTGGTCGAGCACATATTCGTAGCCGCGCAGCATCGCGTCGAAGGCGCTCTCGCTCCACCGGTAGAACTTGCCGTGGGTGACCTCGCCATGGGCGCGAAGGAAGCGAGATGCCATCATCGGCGTCAGGGTCAGCGACACGAACATCGATACGAAGATCGTCATCGCCAGCACGACCGCGAATTCGCGGAACAGGCGCCCGATGATGCCGCCCATCAGGAGCAGCGGGATCAGCACCGCGACCAGCGAGATCGAGATCGAGACGATGGTGAAGCCGATTTCCTTCGAGCCTCTGAAGGCTGCGGCGAGCGGCTTTTCGCCTTCCTCGATGTAGCGCGTGATGTTCTCGAGCATCACGATGGCGTCGTCGACCACGAAGCCGACGGCGATCGTCAGCGCCATCAGCGAGAGATTGTCGAGCGAATAGCCGAACACCCACATCAGCGCGCAGGCGCCCAGCAGCGCCAGCGGAACCGTGACGGTGGGAATGACGGTCGCCCAGAAGCTGCGCAGGAAGACGAAGATGACCATGACCACGAGGGCGATGGTCAGGAGCAGCGTGTACTGCACGTCCTCGACCGCGGCGCGGATGGTCGTGGTGCGGTCGCTGATGACCTCGATCTTGATCGCCGGCGGGATCGCCGCCACGAGCCGGGGCAGGGTCGCCTTGATCCGGTCGACGGTCTCGATGACGTTGGCACCCGGCTGCTTGAACACGACCAGGAAGACGCCGCGCTTGCCGTTGGCCCAGGCGGCCTGCTTGGCGTCCTCGGGTCCGGTGACCGCCTGACCGATGTCCTTGATCCGCAAGGGACCGCCGTTGCGGTACGCGATGATGACGTCGTTCCAGTCCTTGGACTGGGTCAGCTGGTCGTTCGCATAGATCGTGTAAGCGCGCTTGTCGCCGTCGATGTTGCCCTTGGGGCTGTCGACGGTGGTGATGCCGATCGCGCTGCGGACGTCCTCCAGCGACAGGCCCTTGGCGACGAGCTTGCCCGGATCGATCTGCACGCGCACCGAGGGCTTCTGCTGGCCGCCGATGAAGACCTGCGCTACCCCCGAGAGCTGGCTGATCTGCTGCGCAAGCTGGGCATCGACCGCGTCGCTGACGCTGGTCAGCGGCAGCGTCTCCGATGTCGCCGACAAGAGCAGGATCGGGGCGTCGGCGGGATTGACCTTGCGGTAGGTCGGCGGCGACGGCAGGCTCTTCGGCAGCTGGCCGCTGGCGGCGTTAATGGCGCCCTGCACGTCGTTGGCGGCGCCGTCGATGCTGCGGTTGAGGTCGAACTGGATGGTGATCGAGGCGGTGCCCAGATAGCTCGTCGAGGTCATCTGCGCGATACCGGGAATCTGGGCGAACTGGCGCTCCAGCGGCTGCGCAACCGACGAGGCCATCGTCTCCGGGCTGCCGCCCGGCAGGTTGGCCGTGATCTGGATGGTCGGGAAGTCCACCTGCGGCAGCGGCGCGACCGGCAGCAGGGGATAGGCAACGAGGCCGACAAAAAGAATGCCGGCCATCAGCAGCGACGTGCCGATGGGATAACGGATGAAAGGTGCCGAAATCCCGCCTTCGGTCATTCCTGCTGAACCTTGTTTTTCTGGACCGGATCCGAACTCGCGACAGTCGTCGAGACGAGACTGCCGGGCTGCACCTTGTACTGACCGCCGGTGATTACTTGCTGGCCGGGGCTCAATCCCTCATCGACGACCGAACGTCCGTCGATGGAGTAGCTGACCTTGATCTTGTGCACCTCGGCCTTGTTGTCCTGGCCGACGGTATAAGCGTAGAGGCCGTTGGTCGAATGCTGGACCGCGTCATCGGGAACGATGGTCGCGTCTTTCAGCGTCCGCACCAAGAGGCGGGTCGATACCGATTGTCCCGGCCACAGCGTGTGTTCCTTGTTGTCGAACACTGCCTTGAGCCTGATCGTCCCGCTGGTCGTGTCGACCTGGTTGTTGATGACGGCAAGCTTGCCCTGCGCAAGCGTCTTCTTGCCGTCGGTGGTGAACGCGATCACCTTGAGCTCACCGGACTTCTGGCCCTCGCTGATATAGGGCAGCTGATCTTCCGGTGCGGTGAAGATCACCGTGATCGGCTCGACCTGCGCGATGCTGACGACGCCGGTCTGGCTCGAGGCGTTGACGATGTTGCCGATGTCGACCTGGCGCAGGCCGGCGACGCCGGTGATCGGCGACTTGACCTGGGTGTAGTCGAGCTGGGTCTGGGCGTTGGCGATCGCGGCTTCGTCGGCGGCGATCTGGGCGGTGAGCTGGGCAACGGTGGAACGTTGCGTATCGGTCTGCTGCCGCGTCGCGAATTCACCGAGCTTGGTATAGCGCTGGAGATCGAGATTGGCGTTGGCGAGACTGGCTTCGTCCTGCGCCTTCTTGGCCTTGGCCTGATCGAGGGCGGCCTGGAACGGGCGCGGGTCGATCTCGACCAGGAGATCGCCTTGCTTGACCATCTGGCCTTCGGTGAAGGCGACCTTGTCGATCTGGCCGTCGACACGCGTGCGGACCTGGACGGTGTTGAAGCCCTGAACGGTGCCAAGACCGGTGAGGTAGACCGGGAAGTCGACCTTCTGAACCGGAGCGATGCTGACGGGCACCGCGGGGGCTCGCGGCGCACCCTTCAGGGCGGTCTGGGTTTTCCCGGCTTCGGAGGCCGAGAATCGCTTCCAGCCGTAATAGCCGCCCCCGGCCACGGCTGCGATGATGACAATCCACAGGATCGGCCGCGACTTTTTCATATGTGAGCGTATCGGCTTGTATGCCCGAAACAACGAATTGCGGGGCTATCAAAGGGTTCCAGCACAGCTTGTATAATACACGCCAAGTTCCAGTGTAAACAGCACTATCCGTTGAGAAACCTAAACAATTGGAAAGCTTTGCACCCCGTAGGCAGGCGGGTGACGCAGCGGTGTGCAGTGCTGCATTTTTCCCTGACGAGCAAAGAGCGTGCAAAAGATAGGCAGTGCTCGCGGGCGGCGTGGGCGAGGCAACGAGAGGTGGAGGCGGCGCCTGGCCGCGAGGCGAGCGAACCAGGCTCGCGAGAACGGTTCTAAACCGGCCAGGCGGCGTTTCGGTTGTCAGCAAAATCAGCCTCGTCCATATCAGCGCCGCCACATCAGGAGTGCGGAATGGACGAATTGAACGGTAAGCTGATCGCGTGCCAGATCTTGATCACGGGGCTGATCGCGCGCGTCGCCAACGAGCAGCGCGATCCCTTGCGTTTCCTCACCGACTTCCGCGACGAGATCAAGGCCGTCGTCAACGGCGTCAACATCGCCGGCATGGACGATACCGATCGCGTCCGCGCGACGGCGCAGCGCACCGTCGACGAATTGTTCTCGCTGATGAAGCCGCCGAGCGGCGACTGACGGCTGCGCGAGATGTTGCGGGAAGGCAAGCGCTTCGATGTCTATCTGCATCAATGTGTCGCGCTACATTTCAGCGATTCCAAAATCGAAGTTTAGAATCGATTTGATCTAGACGTATTCAAGCGCTCTTGCGGCCCTCGTTGCATTGACCTGATTTTTTGCGGTCGATAGCACCGCCTCATCGTTCGTCGCGCATGTTGCGTATCGACGAATTTGGAATGGGGTGTGTTGGAATGGGGCTCGTGGTGGCTCCGCGATCGCTGCGTGCGATCGCGGCAAGAAATTCGGTTGAAGAGAAGCTCGATGGCAATTCCGGCAAGGCGACCTCAGTCGTCGCTGGTCTGATCGCGGTGGCCTCGGTGTCGAGCGGTGCGCAGGCGCAGCAGTCGAGCCTGCCGCCGGTGAACGTCGATGCCCCTGTCGAGCGTCCGCGCCCGTCAGCCTCGAAGCCGACACCGGAGCAGGTGCGTGCGCGCGACGCGCTTCGGCGTGCTGCGCAGCGCCAGCAGGCGCAGCAGGCCGCTGCTGCGGCGCCGGCCCCGGCCGGCGCCGTCGATCGCAATCCCTATGCCGATCCGGCCGCGCCCTACAAGGTCGATCACGTCCAGGCTTCCGGCAAGTTTCCCGAGCCGATGCTCAACACGCCTAAGACGATCACGGTGCTCAGCAAGGAAGTGCTCGAGGACAAGAACGCGACGACGCTGAAGGAGATCGGGCGCTCGACCGCGGGCGTGACGCTGGGGTCGGGCGAAGGCGGCAACGCCTTCGGCGACCGTTTCTTCATCCGCGGCTTCGACGCGCGCAACGACGTCTTCATCGACGGCATCCGCGATCCCGCCGTGTCGATCCGCGAGAATTTCTTCACCGAGCAGATCGAGATCCTGCGCGGCCCGGCGTCGTCCTATGCCGGTCGCGGCACCGCCGGCGGCGCCATCAACATCGTCACCAAGCAGGCCGGCGACGTCAACTTCAAGCGAATGGACACCGAGTTCGGCACCGACATGACCAAGCGCATCACGCTTGACGTCAACCAGGTCGTCGACCCGACCTTCTCGGTGCGCACCGGAGGTCTGTTCCAGGATGCCAATGTCGCCGGCCGCAACTACGTGACCGACGATCGCTGGGGCACCTTCCTGTCGACCAAGTACACCCCGACCAACGACATCAAGATCACGACGAACTACGTCCACACCGATCTCAGCGGCTATCCCGATTTCGGCGTGCCCTATTACAAGCAAGGCAACGTGCCGGTGACGTCGGCCGGCATTCCGCGCGAGACCTGGTACGGCTTCCTCAACCGCGATTTCCAGACCGCGCGGCAGGATTTCGGCACCGGGACGGCGGAGTACAAGGTCAACGAAGCCATCACTCTGACCAGCAAGGTACGCGGCGAGCATTCGCTGCTCAACTACATCGGCACGCTGCCGCAGAACCCGGTCACGACCAATTCCAACCCGCTGCTATGGACCACGACGGCGAGCGCGCAGAGCCGCTACCAGACCGTGGACGTGTGGGCGAACCAGAACGAGGCCACGTTCAAGCTCGATACCGGCGGGGTCAAGCACACCGCGGTGTTCGGTGTCGAATACACCAACGAGAACGTCTCGATCGACCGCTATGCGGGTCTCTCGTCGGAATTGGCGGGCGCGGGGTTTACCAGCAACGGCGCCGTTTCGGGGGTCAATCTCTACTCGCCGCAATACACCTACGCTCCCTTCGGGACGCCGTCGCTGACGGGCAATCCGACGCGCTATGGCGTCAACACCAGCAGCATCTACGTGATGGACACCGCGAACTGGCAGGACACCATCATCCTGAACGGTGGCGTCCGCTACGACGGCTACAACATGAGCTCGTCGACCAATTCGGCCTATCTGAAAATGAACTCCGATCTGGTCAACTACAATGTCGGCCTGGTCTACAAGCCGACGTCGATCGGCAGCATCTATGCGGCCTATGCGACCTCGGCCAATCCGTTCGGCTCGGAGCTCGACGCGACCGGTACCGACTACGGCGGCGTTCCCGCCAACACCGCCGTCCTGCTCGGGCCCGAGCGCAACAAGGCGGCCGAATTCGGCACCAAATGGGAGCTCGCCGATCGTCATCTGCTGGTCACAGCGGCGCTGTTCCAGACCACCAAGGACAATGCACGCGAGACGAACGCTTCGGGCGTGCTCACCTCGAACGCGGCCTACCGCATCCAGGGCATCGACATCGAGGCCGAGGGCAGGATCACCGATCGCTGGAGCGTGTTCGGCGGCCTGGTGCTGATGCAGTCCAAGGTCACACAGAGCAACATTGCGTCCAACATCGGCCTTCAGCTCGCCAACGTCGCGCACCAGTCGTTCAGCATGCTGACCAAATACAAGTTCGACGGCGATTGGGAAGTCGGTGGCCAGGCGGTGTACCGCTCGAAGGTCTATGGCGGCACCTTCGCGGCGAACACCGGCAACCTTCTGCCGAGCTATTGGCGTTTCGATGCGTTCGTCGAGAAGAAGATCGACAAGAACTGGACGATGAAGTTCTACGCGCAGAACCTCACCAACAAGCTCTATTACGACACGCTCTATCGCAGCGCGGTGCCGTTCGTCGCGGTCGCGCCGGGGCGCGCGTTCTACATCATCACGACGGCCAAGTTCTGATGAAGTTCTGATTGCGCCGCTTCAAATCGGGGATGCCTGCCACGGCAGGCGTCCCGCAGCTTCCGAAGGACCGATCGCGATGCGCGGACAATCTGCATCGCAAGGACGAACATCGGCTCCAGTTTAGAACGCTTACAAGATCAAGTTTAGAACCATTTCAAACTCGAGTTTAGAATCGTTTTGATCTGGATCGATTCAAAGTTGCTGTAGCCGTGACTTCGTTGACCCTCATTGCTGCGCTCGATACGACCAATGTGTCGCATTGTCGCAATGCGACACATTGCAGAAACGGAATGGGGCGTAGGATGGGTACGGCGAGGACTCCGCGGTCGTTGCGTTCGAGCGCGGCACGGCGAGCATCGGGCGGCAATTTCGAGGCCGCGACCGGCAAGACTGTTTCGACGGTTGCCAGCCTGATTGCGGTCGCATCTGTCTCGAGTGGAGCCCAGGCCCAGCAAACATCTCTACCACCCGTGAACGTCGACGCGCCGAAGGAGCGGCCGCGGTCCACCACGGCGAAACCGACGTCCGACCAGGTCCGCGCCCGAAACGCGCTGCGCCGTGCCGCCCAGCAACGTCAACAGGCCGCGAGTGCCCCCATCGTCGATGCGAATGCACCGGCTGCCGATCGCAATCCCTATGCGGATCCCGCCGCGCCCTACAAGGTCGATCACGTGCAGGCCAGCGGCAAGTTTCCGGAGAAGCTGGTCGACACGCCGAGGTCGGTGACGGTGCTGTCGAAAGAGGTTCTGGAAGACAAGGGCGCCACGTCGTTGAAGCAGGCGATTCTGAGCACGGCCGGCGTCACGCTCGGCTCGGGCGAGGGCGGCAACGCCTTTGGCGACCGCTTCTTCATCCGCGGTTTCGACGCGCGCAACGACATCTTCATCGACGGTGTGCGCGACGCCGGTGTCAGCGTCCGCGAGAATTTCTTCACCGAGCAGGTCGAGATCCTGCGTGGCCCGGCCTCGTCCTTCTCCGGTCGCGGTACCGCAGGTGGCGCGATCAACATCGTGACCAAGCAGGCCACGACGGAAAAGAGTTTCTACGACATGGACACCACGTTTGGCACGGACCAGACCAAGCGTGTGACCCTCGACGTCAACCAGGTGATCTCGCCGACGCTGGCCGTTCGTGCCGGCGGCCTGTTCCAGGATGCGGACGTTGCGGGAAGGGACCGCATCAAGGACAACCGCGACGGCGCGTTTGTCGCGACCACCTGGAAGCCGACCGACGCCATCAAGATCACGACAAACTACGTCCACACCGAACTGACCGGTATTCCGGATTTCGGCGTGCCCTATTATCGGCCAAGCACGGCGAGCACTGCCGGCGGGCCGTTCCCCGACTTCGGCGTCAACCGCAACAATTTCTACGGCTTCGTCAATCGCGACTTCTACAGGACCGGCCAGGACATCGGTACCATCAATGCCGAGATCCAGATCACGCCAGATCTGTCGCTGACAAACAAGATTCGGGAATCGCACTCGACGCAGAACTACATAGGTACCCTGCCGGAATCGCCGGTCATCACCAGCAACAGTCCGGCATTGTGGACGCTTTCTGCCAACCCCCAGAGCCGATACCAAGCCACGGATGTGTTCGCCAATCAGACCGAGGCGACGTACAAGTTCGACGACTACACCGGCTTCAAGCACACGCTGCTTGCAGGCATTGAATACAACAACGAGCGATCGTCGATCGACAGCTACACGGGGCTTGGCTCCGAGATCACGACCGGAACGACAAGTTTCACCGGTACTGGTTCGCTGCCCGGTGTCAGTGTCTTCTGGCCGCAGTATACAGACATTCCGTTCGGGATCCCGTCAGGCCTGACGGGCAGACCGACCAAGATCAAGATTGATACCGTCAGCGGCTACGTGGTGGACAGCGCGAATTATCGCGACGTCCTGATCCTCAATGGCGGCTTCCGCTATGACGATTACAGCATCAAGACGTCGGCCTACACGGCGGCCGGCGCCTTCGGTCAGCAGTCGGCGGAGTTCCTGGTCCCGGATTTCAACCTCGGCCTCACGCTGAAGCCGCTGCCGAATGGCAGCGTCTATGTGGCCTATGCGACTTCAGCCAACCCGGTGGGCTCCGAGTTCGACGGCACCAGCACGGCCTATGGCGGCATCAATCCGAACCTCGCCGGAGGCAACAACCAGATCTTCGGGCCCGAGAAGAACAAGGCGATCGAACTCGGCACCAAGTGGGAGCTGTTCGACCGTCACCTCCTTCTGACAGCTGCGCTGTTCCAGACGACCAAGGAGAACGCGCGCGAGGCGCAGAATGTCGGCAGCGCGGCCGCCGCTGCGGCGCTGGGCTGCACCTATGCGCCCGTCGCTCCGGCAACCACCGTCTCCTGCGTCACCGCTGGCGCGGCCTATCGTGTCCGCGGCATCGATCTCGGCGTGGGCGGAAAGATCACGGACAAGTGGAGCGTGTTCGGCGGCCTCGTGCTGATGCAATCGGAGGTCACGAAATCGCTGGCACCGCCCGCCAATTCGACGCTCTTTGCGTCGAATGTCGGGCTGCCGCTCGCCAACATCGCACATCAGTCCTTCAGCATGCTCACGAAGTACCAGTTCAACGACACCTGGGAGCTTGGCGGGCAGGCGGTGTACCGCTCGAAGATCTACGGCGGCACCTTGCTTGCGGCCAACCAGGGCACGTCGATTCCGAGCTATTGGCGCTTCGATGCATTCGCGGAAGCGAAGATCAACAAGAACTGGCGGCTGAAGGTGTATGTGAACAACATCTTCGACAAGCGCTATTACGACGCATTGTACCAGAGCGCTGCACCCTTCGTGCTGGAAGCACCGGGACGTGCCGCCTATCTGACGATCTCTGCACGCTACTGATGGAGTAACGACGAGGTGCCATGCTGACATGCATAGAAGGCGTCCTGAGCAAGGATGACGTAACGGAGTTCCGCCGCGTCATGGACGCCGCCGAATGGGAAGACGGCCGCTCCACGGCGGGCGCGCAGTCGGCGATGGTCAAGCGCAACGAACAATTGCCGCCAGACAGCGAGGTCGCGCGCAAGCTCGGCAATCGCATCATCTCGGCGTTGACCGCGAACCCGCGATTTCTGGCAGCGGCCATCCCGCTCCAGATCTTTCCGCCGCTGTTCAACCGCTATGCGGCCAGCAGCGGCCACCATTTCGGCCTGCATGTCGACAACGCGATCCGCGGCGACCGCCTGACCGGCCTCCGCATCCGCACCGATCTGTCGGTCACGCTGTTCCTCAGCGAGCCCGAGGATTACGACGGTGGCGAACTTGTGATCGAGGACACCTACGGCTCGCACGAAGTCAAGTTGCCAGCCGGGGACTGCGTGCTCTATCCCTCGACCAGCCTGCATCTGGTCACTCCGGTGAGCAGGGGGGCGCGGGTTGCGTCTTTCTTCTGGCTCCAGAGCATGATACGGGACGATCAAGCCCGCAGCATGATCTTCGACCTCGACACCGCCATTCAGGCGCTGGTGACACGGCTCGGGCGTGACGATCCCGAAACGGTCAAATTGACGGGTATCTATCACAATCTCATTCGCACCTGGGCCGAAGTATGAAGATCACATCTTTCCGAGCTAGCCTCGCTGCAGCCGTGCTGCTGACGGCCACCTGGCTCGCAGTCCCCGTTTCTGCCCAAACACAAACCCAGCCGGTCGCGCCGGCCCGACCTGCGGCCGCATCGGCGCCTGTGGCGGCCCAGCCGGCGCCGGCCGCTCCCGCTGCCACGGTGCAACCAAGCGCGGTTGCCGCGCCTGCACCATCGACGACGGCTCCCGCTGCTGCGCCTGTCGCCGCGACGCCCGGTGCGCCTGCGACTAACGTTGCCGTGGCCCCGGCATCCGAGGCGGCTCCGAAGGCCGGCATCGCGCCGGCCATGAAGGAATTGTCGCCCTGGGTGATGTTCATGTCGGCGGACGTCATCGTGAAGGCGGTGATGATCGGGCTTGCTTTCGCTTCGCTCGTGACCTGGACTGTCTTCATCGCGAAGTCGATCGAGCTGTCGGTCGCGTCGGCCAAGCTGCGCTCGGCGCTGAAGAAGATTGCCGAGGTGCGCTCGCTCGCGGAAGCGCAGATGGCGCTCGGCACCAAGCAGGGCATCCTTCCGTCCTTCCTCGCAGCGGCACTGCGTGAGGCACGGATGTCGGCCGGGCTCTCCAGCGACATCGGCATCAAGGAGCGTGCGGCGTCGAGCTTCGCCGAGATCATGCGAGCCGAACAGCGCCGCATCCGCATCGGCATGGGCTTCCTCGCGACCATCGGCTCGACGTCGCCCTTCGTCGGCCTGTTCGGCACCGTGTGGGGTATCATGAACAGTTTTATCGGCATTTCGAAGTCGCAGACGACCAATCTTGCTGTCGTCGCCCCCGGCATCGCCGAGGCGCTGCTCGCCACCGCCATCGGCCTCGTCGCGGCAATCCCTGCCGTCATCATCTACAATCACTTCTCGCGCGTCACGAAGGGCTATCTCGAACTCGTCAGCCGCGCCTCGGGGGCGGCAGCTCGGCTGTTGTCGCGCGATCTCGATCGCAGCCACGGCAGCGCGCATTCGCGCGCGGCGGAGTAGGCCATGGCTGTTTCGCTCACCGACAACGATGACGACGACGATTTCTCGGAAACGCATGACATCAACGTCACGCCGTTCATCGACGTCATTCTGGTGCTGCTGATCATCTTCATGGTCGCGGCACCGTTGTCGACGGTCGATCTGCCGATCGATTTGCCGACCTCGAGCGCGACGCCGCAGAAAAAGCCGGACAAGCCGACCTATGTCAGCATCAAGCCCGATCTGACGCTGGCGATCGGCGAAAATGCGGTCAAGCGCGCCGATCTCGTCAGCTCGCTCGACGCACTCGCCGACATGAGCAAGGACAAATACGTGTTCCTGCGCGCCGACAAGGTCGTGCCTTACGGCGAGTTGATGGGCGTCATGGAAATCCTCCGCGCCGGCGGCTATTCTCGGATCAAGCTGGTGGCGCTCGAGGCACCTCCTGCGGCGGCGGGGCCGGCGCAAGGGGCAGTCCAACCCTGATGGCGGCGCGATGACCGACCCTGTGTTCGAGGCAAAATCCTCGCGGCCGTTGTGGATCCTGGCCGCCGTGGTGGCGGTTGGCCTGCATCTTGGCGGGGCCGCGCTGGCGCTCGCCAACCTCCGCCCCGATGACGGTGACGATGGCCTCGGTGCCAACGGCGCGGAATACGCCGTCGAAATGACCTCGCCAAAGCTCCCCGAGACGGATCTGCCGCCGGGGCCGGACAGCGAGGCCTCGCAGTACCAGCCGCAGCAGATGCAGCAGCAGGCCGAGGTGAAAGAAACCGACCTGCCGAAGGAAATCCCTCAAGAGGCCGAGGACCCGGATCGCCTCGTCACCGAGAACGACTCCAAGAAGCCGGTCGAGGAGACCACGAAGGTGGCCAAGGTCGAAACCCAGGCCGTCGAGGAGATGCCGAACGCCCAGGAATCGGCGCGGCAGGCGCTGAACGAGAACGCGCGCGAGGACGAGAAGGCGGCTGCCCCGCATCAGGGCATCGGCAAGGATATCCGCAAGCTGACGGCCGAATGGGGCAAGCGCATCAGCGCCTATTTCGAGTTGCACAAGCGCTATCCCAAGGACAAGAGCAAGACGACGACGGTCAAGCTCAGCCTGGTCCTGAACCGTCGCGGCAATGTCGTGTCCGTCGATGTGTCGCAATCCTCGGGCGACCCCGCCTTCGACAATGAAGCCATCTCGATGGTGCGCCGCTCGGATCCCGTCCCGGCGCCGCCGGCAGAACTCACGGAAGATCAGTTCGCCTTCAGCCTGCCGGTGAATTTCAAGAAGCCGGCGAAATAGCCGGCCGTCAGCGCCAGTAGAACTTGATCGAGACGTAGACCACGACCAGGCAGGCGAAGATCAGGGCCACCGGGAGGGGCCGCTTCTCGGTTCCGCCGAACATGGTCGCCCCGAACATCGCGGCCTTCTTCGCCTTGGGCGCGGGGCGCCGGAAGGCGGTAACATTGTCCGTCCCCGGTTCGGCTGGCCGGGTGCGGACGTCGGGCGGGTTCCCACCGCCGCCCATCTCCAGATAGTAGGATTTGTAGACCTCGGCGATGGTGGCCTCGGAGGCCTCGTCCTCGCTCATCCGCTCCAGCAGCTTCTTGTAGCCGTCGAGGAAGCCCTGTGCGTCCGGAGGCAGCGCCGACAGCCCGTTGAGCTTCGCCATCATCTTCCAGGTGGCGAAATCGGCGCGGGCACGGGTGTCGGCGCGTCGCGCGATCAGCATATCGGCAGCTTTGACCAAGTTGGCCTCTGGCCCTTCGGCTTTGTCTTCAAGTGTCTGTGGCGGGGTACGGATTCAACTACGCATTGCCTGTAGCTAAGAGAACAGCTTGAATCACATAACCGGTCAACGTTCGCAGTATTGCTGAAATAACATCAAGATTTAGACCGAACCGGGAACCGGCCAGCGGCAGCAGGATCAACAGCGCGATCAGGATCATCATGCCGAACGGCTCGAGCCGCGCCAGAGGCAGAGCAAGCGGCCGGGGCAGCAGCCCGACCGCGACCCGCCCGCCGTCGAGCGGTGGGATCGGCATCATGTTGAAGACCGCCAGCACGGCGTTGATCAGCAGCGCATTCTTGAGGTTGTCGAAGATCCATTGCGCCGAGCCCGCCGGCGCCAAAGGTAAGGCGTGGAGCGCGAGACCGGCCAACAACGCCAGCAGGATGTTGGTGATGGGACCGGCCAGGGCAACCCAGACCATGTCCAGCCTGGGATTGTTGAGGTTGCGAAAATTCACCGGCACCGGCTTGGCATAGCCGAACAGGAACGGCGAATGCGCAAACAGCAGCATCGCCGGCAGGATCAGGGTGCCGAACGGATCGATGTGGCGGAGCGGATTGAAGCTGACGCGGCCGAGCTGCCAGGCGGTGTTGTCGCCGAGCCGGTGCGCGACGAAGCCGTGCGCGGCCTCGTGGAGGGTGATGGCGAGCACCAGCGGCAGCACCCACACCGAGAGGTCATAGAAGGAAATGTTCACGTCGGCTGTCCCGGTTCTGCCTGTTGCCTTGCAGACGACCTGGCCAAACCGGCGGTGCAGCAACGCTTCAGGCCAGCATAGGGTGGCCGGTTCCGAATTGCCACGCTGCAAATGATCGGCGTCAGGCCGGAATCGTCCCCTGATATTGCTTCAGGCCGTCGTCGAGCTTCACCCAGGCGAGCTTTTCCGAGACCCATATGTGCTCTGTCGGCGCGAACGCGTTGCGGTCGTCGAAGGTCGCGAGCGCGACGCCCGCCAGCGTGCCGTTGCGTCGCCAGGAGAACAGCCGCGTGCCGCATGTCTTGCAGAACACGCGATCGATGTTTTCGGACGATGCGTATCGACCGGTGTCACCCTCGACGCTCAAGGCTTTCTGGTCGAACTGGGCGCGGGCGAAATAAGGTGAGCCCATCGCCTTCTGGCACATGCGACAATGGCAGATGCGCACGTTCAGCGGCTCGCCCTCCGCCTTGAACCGCACCGCGCCGCACAGACATCCACCTTGCCGGATCATGGCAGTCTCAATAGGTTGCGCGTCCGCCGGAGATGTCGAAAACGGCGCCGGTCGAGAACGCGCAGTCTTCGGATGCAAGCCAGCTCACCATCGCGGCGAGCTCCTCCACCAGCACGAAGCGGGCCTTGGGGATTTTCGACAACATGAAATCGATATGCTGCTGCGTCATCTGGTCGAAGATCGCGGTCTTGGCCGCCGCCGGCGTCACCGCATTCACGAGAATGTCATGCGCGGCGAGCTCCTTGCCGAGCGACTTCGTCAGCGCGATCAGGCCGGCCTTGGACGCTGAATAGTGCGAGGCGTTCGGATTGCCTTCCTTGCCGGCGATCGAGGCGATGTTCACGATGCGTCCGTATTTCTGCTCGAGCATCACGGGCACGATGGCCTTGCAGACGATGAAGGGACCGTCGAGGTTGATGCGCAGCACCTTGCGCCATTCCTCGAGATCGGTCTCCCAGACCGGCTTGTTGACGCCGGCGATGCCGGCGTTGTTGACAAGGATGTCGATCTTGCCGAAGGCTTTGAGCGTCGCATCGCGGGCCTGCTCGACACCCGCCGTGTCGGTGACGTCGACCTTGAATACCCGGACGTTGTCGCCGATCTCTTTCGCCGTCTTCTCGGCCAGCATCGAGTCAAAGTCCCAGATCGCGACCTTGGCGCCGGAGGCGACGAAGCGCTCGGCGATGGCGCGGCCGAAGCCCTGCGCGCCGCCGGTGACGACGGCGACGCGGCCGTTGAGATCAATCTTGTTCATGAGATGTGATCCTGTCCGAACCCTTGGGCGTCAGAGCATGTAGCCGCCGTCGACGACGAGGTCGACACCGGTGGTGAAGGCGCTCTCGTCGCTGCCGAGATAGATCGCCATGTTGGCGATTTCGTCGGCGGTGCCGAGCCGGCCCATTTTCTGGCGGGAGATGAACATCTCCTTGCCCTGGGGGCCTTGCGCGGCAGCGCGATCGAGCATCGAGGGGGTCTCGACGGTGCCCGGGCAGATCGAATTGCAGCGGATGCCCTTGGTGATGAAGTCGAGCGCGACCGCACGCGTCAGCAGCGACACCGCGGCTTTCGACGAGCTGTAGACGTAGCGGTTCGCTGGCGGCCGCAGCGCCGCGCAGGACGAGATGTTGACGATGCTGCCGCCGCCGCCCGCGAGCATGTCGGGCAGGAACGCCTTGATGGTCCGGTGCATCGACTTGACGTTGAGGTCGAACGAAAAGTCAAAATCCTCTTCCGAGCACTCCAGGATAGTGCCGTGGTGGACGAAACCGGCCGCGTTGAGCAGGATGTCGATCTTGCCGACGCGCTTGGCGAAGGCGTTGACGTCGGCGGTGTTGCGGACGTCGAGCTTGGCGACCTCGGCGATGCCTTCCTTGGTCAGGCCGGCGATGCCGGCCTCGTTGATGTCGGTGGCGATGACGGTTGCGCCCTCACGCGCGAACGCGAGCGCGCATGCGCGCCCGATGCCTGCCGCAGCAGCCGTGATGACGGCGCGCTTTCCCTTGAGGCGGTCTGCCATGTTCTTGTTCTCCTTTGAGTTCGTCATCCCGGGGCGCGCCTCTTGGCGCGAGCCCGGAATCCATAATCACGATGGTGGTTATGGATTCCGGGCTCGCGACGTCGTCGCGCCCCGGAATGACAGTTGTTGCTAGTGATTATCCCGCGGCACGCCAAACGCCGAGGCGACGTTCTGGTAGCGCGTGGCGAGCTCCATGCAGGCGCCGGTCGATTGCTGGCCGACGGTGTTGCGATAGATCTCCTGCCAAGGCGTCTGGTTCGGCGGATGCTTGAAGCCGCCGGCGGCCTTGAGCCCGGCATGGCGCTTCTTCAGCTCCTCGTCCGAGATCAGGATGTTGGCGCTGCCCTTGTTGAGGTCGATACGCACCTTGTCGCCGGTCTTCAGGATCGCGAGCCCGCCGTTGGCGGCGGCTTCCGGCGAGGCGTTGAGGATCGACGGCGAGCCCGAGGTGCCGGACTGGCGGCCGTCGCCGATGCAGGGCAGGGACAGGATGCCGCGTTTGATCAGCGCCGCCGGCGGCTGCATGTTCACGACCTCGGCGCCACCGGGGTAGCCGATCGGGCCGGTGCCGCGGATGAACAGCACGCAGTGCTCATCGATGTCGAGCGAGGCATCGTCGATCCGCTCGTGATAGTCCTCCGGGCCTTCGAACACGACGGCGCGGCCCTCGAAGGCGTTCAGATCCTTCGGGTTGTTGAGATAGCGATCGCGGAATTCCTTGGAGATCACGCTCGTCTTCATGATCGCGGAATCGAACAGATTGCCCCTCAGCACCAGGAAGCCGGCGTCCTTCACCAGCGGCTTGTCGTAAGTCCAGATCACGTCGTTGTCGGGCTGGGCCGCGTTCTTGCAGTTCTCGCCGATGCCGCGGCCGTTGACGGTGATCGCATCCTCGTGGATGCGCTTGTGCTTCATCAGTTCGCGCACCACCGCCGGCACGCCGCCGGCGCGGTGGAATTCCTCGCCGAGATAGAAGCCGGCCGGCTGCATGTTGACCAAGAGCGGCACGTCGTGGCCGAACTTCTGCCAGTCGTCGATCGACAGTTCCACGCCGATATGGCGGGCGAGCGCGTTGATGTGGATCGGCGCGTTGGTCGAGCCGCCGATCGCCGAATTGATGACGATGCAGTTCTCGAACGCCTTGCGGGTCAGGATGTCCGAAGGCTTGAGATCTTCCCAGACCATCTCGACGGCGCGTTTTCCGGTCTCGTAGGCGATCTGGCCGCGCTCACGGTAGGGGGCGGGGATCGCCGCGCAGCCCGGCAGCGAGAAGCCGAGCGCTTCGGCGAGGCCATTCATGGTCGAGGCCGTGCCCATGGTGTTGCAATGGCCGACCGAAGGCGCCGAGGACGCCACGATCTCCATGAACTCTTCATAGTCGATCTCGCCGGCAGCAAGCCGCTCGCGCGACTTCCAGACGATGGTGCCGGAGCCGGTGCGCTCGCCATTGTGCCAACCATTGAGCATCGGGCCACCCGACAGCACGATCGCCGGCAGGTTGACGGTCGCCGCCGCCATCATCAAGGCGGGTGTGGTCTTGTCGCAGCCGGTGGTGAGGACCACGCCGTCGAGCGGATAGCCGTAGAGGACCTCGACCAGGCCGAGATAGGCGAGGTTGCGGTCGAGCGCCGCGGTCGGGCGCTTGCCGGTCTCCTGGATCGGGTGGGTCGGGAATTCCATCGCAATGCCGCCGGCCTCGCGGATGCCTTCGCGGACGCGATGGGCCAGCTCGATATGGTGACGATTGCAAGGGGAGAGGTCGTTGCCGGTCTGCGCGATGCCGATGATCGGCTTGCCGGACTGGAGCTCGGCGCGGGTGAGGCCGAAGTTCAGATAGCGCTCCATATAGAGCGCGGTCATGCCCGGATTATGCGGGTTGTTGAACCAGTCCTGCGAGCGAAGGTGGCGGCGGGCGCCGTTGCCGGCAGGCGCGTGCCCATTGGTTGGCTTTTTTGTCACTGGATTCTCCTTCAATGCAAACGCACGGATCGACGTCCCGGATGTCGGTCGGTGCGATGCCCGGCAGCGCGAGCATGTCTTGACGGCCCGCCTGCTGGCGAACGTTTCCTCACGATTGCGATACTACTCATGGGTCGTTGGTAACGCTATCATTTTGTACGGCTGGCACCCATTCCGGTGCGCGAGGGCTGGCTGCCGACCGCTGTGTCTGCGAGCTCTGCCGCTCGATCACGGTAAAGCCGAGATCCAGCACGGGCTCCTCGGGGCGCTTGCCTTCGATCGCCTCGATCAGCATCGCGGCAGCAGTGCTGCCCATCTCGTAACGATTGGTCCTTACGCTCGTGAGCGTCGGCACCGAAGAGGCCATGAATTCGAGGTCGTTGAAGCCGACTATCGCGATCTGATCGGGGACAGCGATCTCCCGGCGACGGCATTCGAAGAGAACGCCGAGCGCGAGGTCGTCATTGGCGCAGAAGACCGCGTCGATATCGGGCTCGCGCGCGAGCAGATCGGCGAACAGCGCACCGCCGAGCGTCACCGAAGTCGGCGTTGCCGTCGTCACGATCAACCTCTGGTCGAACAGGCCGGCGTCTTTCACGGCGGCGGCATAGCCGTCGAGCCGGCGCTGGACCCGGGGGTCCATGCGGGCGCCGACGAAGCCGATTCTGCGATGACCCTGCGCGAACAAATGGGCAATTGCCGCGCGTGCTGCATCATAATGGGAAAAGCCGATCATCATGTCGACCGGGTTGGGACCGATTTCCATGATCTGCACGATCGGGCAGTCGGCCGCCTCCAGCATCGCGCGCGATTCCGCGGTCTGGTCGATGCCTGTGACGATGAGTCCCGCCGGCTTCTGCGCCAGAAACAGCCGCAGCAATTTCTCCTCCTGGAGAATGCTGTAGCGTGTGTTGGAGAGCTGGATCGAGTAGCGGCTGCCTTCGGAGGCGTCATAGATGCCGCGCAGCACGTCCGAAAACACGTTGTTGGTCAGTGACGGAATCAAGACACCGATCACCTCGGTGCGCTGCGAGGCCAGCGCGCGTGCCGCAAGGTTGGGCACATAGCCGAGCTCCCGCGCCGCGCTTTCGACCCGCGTCCGCTTGGCGACCGACAGCGCCTCGGGATTCCGGAAGAAGCGGGATGCGGTAATCGGGCTGACGCCGGCCAGCTCGGCCACTTCCGCCAACCGAATCTTGCCAGACTTGGTGCGCTTTCGACCCATTTGTTGCTCTTAACACAGTCACTCCCGCAAACAAAGGAACGTTGACAGCGCTACCAGCAACGACTAACCAAAGAGAAATTGCCAAAGCCGCGCAAACTGCTGACAATGTCGCCTGTTAAAGAGGGGCTTCGGGTCGGCGAAGTTCAGAAAAAACAAGACGGTGGCGGCGCCAGGTTTGCGTCGTCGGGTCTGAGGAGGGAGCTAGATGTCGTCTGTGCAAATCCGCGACGTGCGGAAATCGTTCGGCAATTTTGAAGTCCTGCACGGCGTGTCGATCCCGATCGAGGACGGCCAGTTCGTCGTCCTGGTTGGCCCTTCCGGTTGCGGCAAGTCGACGCTTCTGCGCATGCTCGCCGGTCTCGAGAACATCACGTCGGGCACGATTTCGATCGGCGACCGCGTCGTCAACAATGTCCAGCCGAAGGAGCGGGACATTGCGATGGTGTTCCAGAACTACGCGCTCTATCCGCACATGACCGTCGCCGAGAACATGGGCTTCTCGCTGAAGCTGCGGAATGCCGGCTCGGACGAGATCGGCAAGCGCGTCAAGCGCGCCGCCGAAATCCTCGCGCTGTCGCCGCTGCTCGATCGTTATCCGCGTCAGCTTTCGGGCGGTCAGCGCCAGCGCGTCGCCATGGGCCGTGCCATCGTGCGCGATCCGCAGGTGTTCCTGTTCGACGAGCCCTTGTCGAATCTCGACGCCAAGCTGCGCGTAGCCATGCGCACGGAGATCAAGGAGCTGCACCAGCGGCTCAAGACCACGACCGTCTACGTCACCCACGACCAGATCGAGGCCATGACCATGGCCGACAAGATCGTCGTGATGCATGACGGAATCGTCGAGCAGATGGGCACGCCGCTCGAACTCTATGACAGGCCGGAAAACCAGTTCGTCGCCGGCTTCATTGGCTCGCCGGCCATGAATTTCCTGAAGGGGCACATCCGCGTCAACGGCGTTGCGACCTTCGAGGGACCGAACGGCGTCAAGCTGCCGCTCAAGAGCGCGCCGGCTGCCTCGGACGGCAAGCCCGTGGTTTACGGCGTCCGTCCCGAGCATTTCACGATTGCCGACGACGGCGCCGACGCCGAGATCGTCGTGGTCGAGCCGACCGGCTCGGAGACGCAGGTGTTTGCGAAGGTCGGTGGCGAGCAGGTCGTCGCGGTCTTCCGCGAGCGCCACCAGTTCAATCCGGGCGACAAGGTCAAGTTGAAGCCGGATCCGACCGTGGTTCACCTGTTTGACGAGGCGACAGGCAAACGTCTGTAGCGACTTCAGAACGACCAAATACAATCAAAAAATCAGGGAGAGAATGATGAGCGATTTCGACAGGCGAAGTGTGCTTAAAGCCGGCCTGGGCGGTGCAGCGTTGCTGGCTGGCCCAGGTATCGTCCCCGTCCGTGCGGCGGAGTGGACCAACACGCCGGAGCCGAATGCCTCCATCCGCGTGCTGCGCTGGAAGCAGTTCATCCAGGCCGAGTTCGACAAGTTCGCGGAGCAGACCAAGAAGTTCTCCGAGAAGACCGGCATCAAGGTGAAGCTCGAGGCCGAGAGCTGGGAGGATATCCGGCCGAAGGCGGCGGTCGCCGCCAATGTCGGTGCCGGTCCCGACCTCATCATCGGTACGCTCGACGATCCCTTCAAATTCCCCGAGAAGCTGATTGACGTGACCGACGTCGCCACCTATCTCGGCGCGCAGTATGGCGGCTGGTACCCGGTGGCGGAGCGCTACGGCAGGAAGGGCGACAGCTGGATCGCCATTCCGCAAGGCGCGACTGGCGGCTGCCTCAACTACCGCATCAGCCATATGAAGGCGGCAGGCTTCGAGCAGTTTCCCAAGGATACCGACGGCTTCCTCAAGCTCTGCCAGGCGCTGAAGAAGAACAATACGCCGGCCGGCTTCGCGCTCGGTCATGCCACGGGCGATGCCAACGGCTGGTGCCAGTGGGCTCTGTGGGCGTTCGGCGGCAAGGTCGTCAACGAGAAGAACGAGGTCGTTATCGACTCGCCCGAGACGATCGCCGCGATCGAATACGTCAAGCAGCTCTATGCGACCTTCATTCCGGGCGTGTTGTCGTGGAACGACTCGAACAACAACAAGGCGTTCCTCAACGGCGAGCTCAGCCTCACCTTGAACGGCATCTCGATCTGGACCGTGGGCAAGACCTCGCCTGATCCGAAGCAGCAGGAGATCGCCAAGGACATGGACCACGCGCCGATGCCGATCGGCCCCGTGGGCGTGGCGACCGAGCAGCAGAACGTCCTCGTCTACTACGGCTACAAGCACTCGAAGTATCCGAAGGCGGTCAAGGAATACATCAAGTTCATGATGGACAAGGAGAACTACGACGCGTGGGAGGTCGCCTCCAACGGCTACGTCTCGCCGCCGCTCCCGGCCTACAACAACAACCCGGTGTGGACCTCCGATCCCAAGATCACGCCGTATCGCGACTGCCTGAAGCGCTGCCGCGACAACGGTTATGCCGGCGATCTCGGCTACGCCTCGGCCGCCGTAATGGGCGACTTCGTCGTGGTCGACATGTTCGCTGAAGCCGCCTCCGGCTCGGCCACGCCGCAGGAAGCAGCCAAGCGCGCTGCTGAGCGTGCCAAGCGCTACTACCAGGTCTGATCCGCACGCACGGCGGCGTCCACTTTGCTGGGCGCCGCCGTCGTCGTTCTCTAGGGGAATCCGACATGGCAGTCATTGCCGAGCCCGTCGCGGTGCAGCTCAAGCGCAGCAGCCTGTGGAGCAGGGCTTTCGAAAGCCGGAATTTTCTCGGCGCCATGTTCATGGTGCCGGCGATCGCCATCCTGATCCTGTTTCTGGCTTACCCGTTGGCGCTCGGCTTCTGGCTCGGCATGACCGACACCAAGATCGGCGGCGTCGGCCGCTTCATCGGTTTCCAGAACTTCGTCTCGCTGTCCAAGGACAGCGTGTTCTGGCTCTCGGTGTTCAACACCATCTTCTACACGGTGTTCGCGAGCATCGTGAAATTCGCGATCGGACTCTATCTGGCCCTGCTGCTCAACGAGCGGCTGCCGTTCAAGTCGATGGTCCGCGCCATCGTGCTGTTGCCCTTCGTGGTGCCGACCGTGCTGTCGGCGATCGCGTTCTGGTGGATCTATGACAGCCAGTTCTCGATCATCTCCTGGGTGCTGATCAAGGCCGGCCTGATCACGAGCTACATCGAATTCCTCGGCGAGCCCTGGAATGCGCGCTGGTCGGTCGTGCTTGCCAATATCTGGCGCGGCGTGCCGTTTGTGGCGATCACGCTGCTGGCGGGGTTGCAGACGATCTCGCCCTCGCTCTACGAGGCCGCCAATCTCGACGGCGCCACCAACTTGCAGCGATTCCGCCACATCACGCTGCCGATGCTGTCGCCGATCATCGCCGTCGTGATGACCTTCTCGGTGCTGATGACGTTCACCGACTTCCAGCTGATCTACACCATCACGCGCGGCGGGCCGATCAACGCCACGCATCTGATGGCGACGCTGTCGTTCCAGCGTGCCATCACCGGCGGCAATCTCGGCGAGGGCGCGGCGATCTCGAATGCGATGATCCCGTTCCTGGTTGCCGCGATCCTGCTTAGCTTCTTCGGGCTTCAGCGCTCACGCTGGCAGCAGGGCGGGAGGGACTGACCATGACGACCATGGAAGACCAAAGCGTCGGAATGGACTATCTGGAGAGCTTCCCGAAGAAGTTTCTCCGGGTTTACCTCCCGCTCGGCCTGATCATCGTCTTCCTGCTGTTTCCGTTCTACTGGATGGCGGTGACGACGTTCAAACCCGACGCGGAGATGTACGACTACGAGAAGTACAATCCGTTCCTGATCGCGCATCCGACGCTGGAGCACATCAAGAAGCTGTTCTTCGACACCGACTATCCGCTGTGGATGTGGAACACGGTGATCGTGTCGGTGTCGTCGACCTTCATTTCGCTGTTCGCGAGTGTCTGCGCGGCCTATGCGATTGAACGCCTGCGCTATACCGGCTCGCGCTATGTCGGCCTTGCGATCTTCCTCGGCTACCTCGTGCCGCCCTCGATCCTGTTCATTCCGCTGGCGGCGATCGTGTTCCAGCTCGGTCTGTTCGACGGCAATCTGGCGCTGATCCTGACCTATCCGACCTTCCTGATCCCGTTCTGCACCTGGCTCCTGATGGGCTATTTCCGCACCATTCCCTATGAGCTGGAGGAATGCGCCCTGATCGACGGGGCGACGCGGCTTCAGATTCTGGTCAAGATCACGCTGCCGCTGTCGCTGCCGGGGGTGATTTCGGCCGGCATCTTCGCCTTCACCTTGTCCTGGAACGAGTTCATCTACGCGCTCACCTTCATCTCCTCTTCGGAGAACAAGACGATCCCCGTCGGCGCCATTACCGAGCTCGTCAACGGCGACGTCTATCATTGGGGCGCCCTGATGGCGGCGGCCCTGACCGGCTCGGTCCCCGTAGTTATCCTTTATTCCTTCTTCGTAGAGTACTATGTGTCGGCGATGACCGGCGCCGTAAAGGAATGATCGCGGGGCCTGCCTGAGAACGCGCCAACATTTCAAGAGCGGCGCGTTCCGGCCAATACGTAAGAAGGAGTAGGCTCTTGCACATTCTGGTTCTGGGTGCCGCAGGCATGGTCGGCCGCAAATTGTGCGAACGTCTGTTGCGCGACGGCCGGCTCGGCAAGAACGACATCACCAAATTGACCATGCACGACGTGGTCGAGCCCAAGAAGCCGGAGAAGGCCGGTTTCCCCGTCGAAACGGTCTCGGGCGATTTCGCCGTGCCCGGCGCGGCCGAAAAGCTGATCGCCGGCCGTCCCGACGTGATCTTTCATCTCGCCGCCATCGTCTCGGGCGAGGCCGAGCTCGATTTCGACAAGGGGTACCGCATCAATCTCGACGGCACGCGGATGCTGCTCGATGCGATCAGGCTCGTCGGCGGCGGCTACAAGCCGCGTGTGGTGTTCACCTCCTCGATCGCGGTGTTCGGCGCGCCGTTCCCCGACGCCATCGGCGACGAGTTCTTCCATACCCCGCTGCTCAGCTACGGCACCCAGAAGGCGATCGGAGAACTCCTGCTGGCCGACTATTCGCGCCGCGGCTTCCTCGACGGCATCGGCATCCGTCTGCCGACCATCTGCATCCGGCCGGGCCTGCCCAACAAGGCGGCGTCGGGGTTCTTCTCAAACATCCTGCGCGAGCCGCTGGCCGGCAAGGAAGCGGTGCTCCCGGTCTCCGAGGATGTCCGCCACTGGCACGCCACGCCGCGCTCGGCTGTCGGCTTCCTGCTGCATGCCGGCACCATGGACCTTGCCGCGGTCGGTCCGCGCCGCAATCTCACGATGCCGGGCCTGTCGGCAACTGTCGGCGAGCAAATCGCAGCCTTGAGGCGCGTTGCGGGCGAAAAGGTTGCTGCCCGCATCAAGCACGAGCCCGATCCCTTCATCGTCGGCATCGTCGGCGGCTGGCCGCGCAACTTCAACGCCAAGCGGTCGCTCGAGCTCGGTTTCACGACGGCTGAAAAGACCTTCGACGATATCATCCGCATTCACATCGAGGACGAGCTCGGCGGCAATTTCGTCGCCTGATCGTGTGAGATGAACAGCGTGGATATGACGATGGCGAGCGTCGCTTGCATCGGTGAATGCATGGTCGAGCTCCGGCAGGCTCAGAGTAGCCATTCCGCCGGGCACGGCCTGTTCTCGCGCGGCTTCGGCGGCGACACCCTCAACACGGCGGTGTATCTGGCGCGGCTCGAGGTCAAGGTCGACTATCTCACCGCGCTCGGCGACGACGGCATGAGCGAGGAGATGATCGCGGCCTGGAATGCCGAGGGCGTCGGCACGCGACGCGTCGTGCGGCTGCCGGGCAAGCTGCCCGGTCTCTACATGATCCAGCTCGATGCCAATGGCGAGCGCCAGTTCTTCCACTGGCGCGACAGCGCAGCGGCGCGGCAGCTGATGAGCCTGCCGGAGACCGACGAACTGCTCAACTCGCTGACGAGCTACGACATCGTCTATCTCTCCGCGATCACGCTCTCGATCTACGACGCGGCCGGACGGGAGCGTTTGTTTGCGGCAATCAAGCGCGCGCGCCTGCTCGGCACGCGCTTCGTGTTCGACACCAATTTCCGCGCACGCGGCTGGCCCGATCGCGATGTCGCGCGCGACGTGTTCGCGGCGGCCTTTGCGGCTGCCGACATTGTGCTGACCTCGGCCGAGGACCTCCTCGCGCTCTATCCCGGCGAGAGCCCCGATCAATTGATGGTGCGCATCCCGACGCCCGAGCTGGTGTTCCGTCTTGCCGAGCCCGTCAGCCTCTTACGCTTCCCGGCCGGCACCAGTGAGGTCCGCGCCGAACCCATGACAAGGCCCGTGGTCGACACCACTGCGGCCGGCGACAGCTTTGCGGCGGCCTATATCGCGGCGCGGCTCGGGGGAGCCGATCCGGTCGAGGCGGCCCAGTCAGGGCATCGCCTCGCCAGCCTCGTGATCTGCTATTCCGGCGCCATCATTCCGGGCTATGCCATGCCGCCGAAGAAGCGGCACCGGCTGGCGCCCACGCGTCAAGCGACCAAATGAACGAAAAGATCCCAAGATGCCCACTGCTGCCCAACAGAACCACCTCGTCGCCCTGTTCAAGGCCGCGACTGTCATTCCCGTGCTCACCATCGAGAGGATCCAGGATGCCGTACCGCTGGCGCAAGCCCTGGTGGCCGGCGGGGTCCGCACGCTTGAGGTTACCCTGCGCACCCCTGTCGCGATCGAGGCGGCGAGGGCGATCATGTCCGAGGTCCCCGACGCCGTGGTCGGCATCGGTACCATTCTCAATCCGGCCGACTTCACCCGCGTCGAGAAGCTCGGTGTCGCATTCGGCATCAGCCCGGGCCTGACCCCGGATTTGCTCAAGGCCGCCACGCACAGCTCCTTGCCGTTCGCCCCGGGTATCGCCACGGCGTCCGAACTGATGATGGCGCTGTCCTACGGCTTCGACGTCGCAAAGTTCTTCCCGGCCGAGCAGGCCGGCGGCATCAAGGGCCTGCGCGCGCTGGGCGGCCCGTTCCCGAACGTGCGGTTCTGCCCGACCGGCGGGGTGGGCGAGGCCAATGCGGCGACCTGGCTCGCCGAGCCCAACGTCGTTGCGGTGGGCGGTTCCTGGTTGTGCCCGACGGCGGAGATCAGGGCCGGGAACTGGGCCGGCATAACTGCCATCTGCCAGCGCACCCTCCAGGCGTTGAAAGCCGCGTGAAGTCTTGCCATCCCTGAGCTAAGACTTAGGTCAGCAAGAGACCGCCAGGGAGACAAGACCATGACTGCCAGCATCGTCGGATGGGCGCATACGCCGTTCGGCAAGTTCGACACCGAAACCGTCGAAAGCCTCGTCACCCGCGTCGCCAACGAGGCGATGGCCGATGCCGGCATTTCGGCCTCCGACGTCGACGAGATCGTGCTCGGCCATTTCAACGCCGGCTTCTCGGCGCAGGATTTTACCGCCTCGCTGGTGCTCCAGGCCGACCCGAAGCTGCGCTTCAAGCCGGCGACCCGCGTCGAGAACGCCTGCGCCACCGGCTCGGCCGCGGTGCACCAGGGCCTGCGCGCGATCGCCGCAGGCGCGGCCAAGATCGTGCTGGTCGTCGGCGTCGAGCAGATGACCCGCACGCCGGGCCCCGAGATCGGCAAGAACCTGCTCAAGGCGTCCTATCTGCCCGAGGACGGCGACACGGTCGGCGGCTTCGCCGGCGTGTTCGGCAAGATCGCCAGCTCCTATTTCCAGAAATACGGCGACCAGTCCGATGCGCTGGCGCTGATCGCGGCCAAGAACCACAAGAACGGCGTCGCCAATCCTTTCGCCCAGATGCGCAAGGATTTCGGCTTCGACTTCTGCCGCGCCGAGAGCGAGAAGAACCCTTATGTGGCAGGTCCCCTGAAGCGCACCGATTGCTCGCTGGTCTCCGACGGCGCGGCTGCGTTGGTGCTGGCCGATGCCGAGACCGCCAAGGGCATGAGCAAGTCGATCGGCTTCCGCGCCACCGCGCATGCCCAGGATTTCCTGCCGATGTCCAAGCGCGACATCCTCCAGTTCGAAGGCTGCACGGTCGCCTGGCAGCGCGCGCTGGAGAAGGCGGGCGTGACGCTGAGCGATCTCTCCTTCGTCGAGACCCATGACTGCTTCACCGTCGCCGAGTTGATCGAGTACGAAGCGATGGGCCTGACGCCGAAGGGGCAGGGCGCTCGCGCCATCAAGGAAGGCTGGACCCTCAAGGACGGCAAGCTGCCGGTCAATCCGTCCGGCGGGCTGAAGGCCAAGGGCCACCCGATCGGCGCCACCGGCGTCTCCATGCATGTGATGACCGCGATGCAACTCGCCGGCCAGGCGCCCGAAGGCATGCAGCTCAAGAACGCCAAGCTCGGCGGCATCTTCAACATGGGCGGCGCTGCCGTTGCCAACTACGTCTCCGTGCTGGAGCCGCTGAAGTAAGCTTGCGTCGGGTGGGCAGGGGCGCCATGCGCCGTGCCCACCTTTTTCTTGCGCTAGATCATGGTGGGCCGGTTCCGGTTCGCCTTAATGCTCCTGATTGATTTGCAGGGAATGCATCATGAGCACTGACTACGAAGACTCACTGTCGCTGGACGCCCTCAACGATCGCATCGCGATCCTCGAGGACAACATCCGCCAGCTGATCGAGCAGGCCGCCGCCGCCTCCGGCGAGCAGAACGAGTCGCGTATCGCCGATCGCATCAACCAGCAGAACGACGAGCTCGACCGTCTCATGAAGATCCGCGAATCCCGCCAGAAGAAATAGCGGTCGCGTCGGCCTGCGCATGCGGCCATACCCCGGCCGCCCTTGCGCGCCCGGCGTGACTACCCTTAGCTGGACCGAAATCGCGGTGCCGAGTTGAGCCCGCGCAATCGGGAGCGAACGGATGGGGCCGCTGAAGGGCATCAAGGTCGTCGACATGACCACCGTGCTGATGGGGCCTTACGCGACCCAGATGCTCGGCGACTACGGTGCCGACGTGATCAAGGTGGAATCGCTCGACGGAGACGTCACCCGCCTGATCGGCCCGATGCGGCACACCGGCATGGGCCCGGTGTTCCTCAACACCAACCGCAGCAAGCGCTCGATCTGCCTCGATCTGAAGAAGCCCGCCGGCCGCGACGCCGTGTTGCGGCTGCTGCAGGACGCCGACGTGCTCGTCTACAACGTCCGTCCGCAGGCGATGGCGCGGCTTCAGCTCGGTTACGACGTCGTCTCCGCAATCAACCCGCGCCTCGTCTATGCCGGGGTGTTCGGCTTCGGCCAGGACGGGCCCTATGCCGCAAAGCCCGCTTACGACGATCTGATCCAGGGCGCCACCGCGCTGCCCGCGCTGATGGCGCAGACCGGCGACGGCGTGCCGCGCTACGTGCCGAACGCGCTGGTCGATCGCATCGTCGGCCTCACCGCCGTCGGTGCGATCTGCGCCAGCCTCGTGCATCGTGACCGCACCGGCCGCGGCCAGCGCGTCGACATCCCGATGTTCGAGACCATGGCCGGCTTCGTCATGGGCGACCACATGGGCGGGCTCACCTATGAGCCGCCGCTCGACAAGGGCGGCTATGCCCGCCACCTCTCGCGCGACCGTCGACCCTACAAGACCTCGGACGGCTATCTCAGCGTGATCGTCTACAACGACAAGCAGTGGGAGAACTTCTTCAAGGCCACAGGGCGCGACGACCTGCGCGCCGATCCCAAATTCGCGACCTTTGCCGGCCGCGCGGCCAATATCGACGTCGTCTATGCCGAGCTCGCGCGCATCTTCGAGACGCGCACCACGACGGAGTGGATCACGCTGCTGACCAAGGCCGACGTGCCCGTGATGCCGATGCACGATCTTGCCTCGATCCTGCACGACGAGCACCTCGAGGCGACCGGCTTCTTCCCGGTCGTCAACCATCCGACCGAAGGCCCGATCCGCAGCATGAAAGTGACGGCGACCTGGTCGGAAACCGGGGCCGAACCGGTGCGCCTGGCGCCACGGCTCAACGAGCACGGCGCGGAGATCCTGCGTGAGATCGGATATTCTTCCGACGAGATTGCCGCCATGGTGCGCGACGGCGTCACGCGCTCGGCGCAGGAGTAGGGCAAGCAGTAATGAGAACGAATGTCTCATGACAGCGGAGAGGTAGCGAGATGAGCTTCATCACCGGCGTCGGCCTCACATCTTATGGCAAGCACGAAGGCTCATCCTCGCTCGACCTGATGAGCGAGGCCGCGCAAGAAGCGCTCGACGATGCCGGGCTGAAGCGGGCGGAAATCGACGGGATCCTTTGCGGCTATTCCACCGTCTCGCCGCACATCATGCTGGCGACGGTGTTCGCCGAGCATTTTGGTATCCGCCCGTCCTACGCCCATGCCGTACAGGTCGGTGGTGCCACCGGCCTTGCAATGACCATGCTGGCGCATCACCTCGTCGCATCGGGTGTCTGCCGCAACGTGCTCGTCGTCGCCGGTGAGAACCGTCTCACCGGGCAGAGCCGCGACGCCTCGATCCAGGCGCTGGCACAGGTCGGCCATCCCGACTACGAGGTGCCGCTCGGGCCGACCATTCCCGCCTATTACGGCCTGGTCGCCACGCGCTACATGCACCAATACGGCGTGACCGAAGAGGACCTTGCCGAATTCGCGGTGCTGATGCGCGCGCACGCCTGCACCCATCCCGGTGCGCAATTCCGCGATCCCATCACGGTTGCCGACGTCATGGCCTCGAAGCCGGTGGCGATGCCGTTGAAACTGCTCGACTGCTGCCCGGTGTCCGATGGCGGCGCGGCCTTCGTCATCAGCCGCGAGCTGACCGGCGAGGCCGGTGTTCGCATTCGCGGCTGCGCCCAGGCCCACACCCATCAGCACGTCACGGCCGCGCCGGCACTGAGCGAGCTCGGCGCGGAAATCTCGATCGCCCGCGCGAAGGAAGCCACCGGCCTTGCGATCTCCGACGTGCGTTATGCCGCGATCTACGACAGCTTTACCATCACGCTTGCCATGCTGCTGGAAGACCTCGGCCTGGCCGGCCGCGGCGAGGCGGCCGCTCGTGTGCGTGCAGGCCATTTCAGCCGCGACGGCGCGATGCCGCTCAACACCCATGGTGGCCTGCTCAGCTACGGCCATTGTGGCGTCGGTGGCGCCATGGCGCATCTGGTCGAGGCGCATTTGCAGATGACGGGGCGGGCGGCGAATCGTCAGGTGCGGGACGCCTCGATTGCGCTGTTGCATGGCGACGGCGGCGTGCTGTCGTCCCATGTCAGCATGTTTCTGGAGCAGGTGCGATGAGCGAACGAATCGCGGACTGGACCAAGGGCGAACAGGCCATCACCTACCAGACCTGCGCCGCATGCGGCCACGTGCAGTATTTCCATCGCGCCTTCTGCGCCGCGTGCGGGGCCGCAGCTCCGCGCGAGGCACGCGCCAGTGGCAAGGGCAAGGTCTATGCGACCTCGCTGGTCTGCCGAGCCGCCACGCCTGAGACGCGCGCCCACGTGCCCTACAACATCCTGCTGGTCGATTGCGCCGAGGGTTTTCGCATGATGGCCCATGGCGACCATGATCTTGCCATTGGCGATGCGGTCAAGGTGAGCTTCAAACCCTTTGCCGGTAAGCTCGTGCCGTTCTTCACGAAGGAAGCCTGAGGGGATTTCGCCATTCGGGGGCGGTCCGGAGGGACCGAGCCTGGAACGGGTATTCTGGGCCTGGCCTGTGCGAGGGCCACCCCGGAATGACGAAAACTCAAGAACTCAACTAACGCGCGTAGAACAGGATGCTGGCGATGACGAGCATTGCCATCACCGCCAGCATGTGCGCGAGCGCTTCCGAGGCCGCCCCCTTGGAGGCTTCCTTCATGCCGTTTTCTCCCTAGACTTGGGCGTGACTCATCGTTGCGCGCTCTGCGCACCCGACGGCCAATTGTTTCTACTCGGAACACCCCACATCGAGCATTCGCCACCATGTGTCCCCACGCGGCGAATATCGACTGTACCAAGGTCGATCAGCAATGCGGCGGCAATTTGACTCGATGATGTTGCTCCTGCGTCTCCGCAAGAATACAGTTTTTGGGAACTTATTCCGGTAACGACAACAAGCATCAAAATCGCAAGAAAAATCTCAGGAAAAACTCAAGGTAAATCATGGCCCGCATCGACTACAGCGATCCCTCCAGGGCGTCCGACCGCACCCGCGAAATCCTCGACAAAAATCGCAACGCCAACATCTTCCGGATGATGGCGCATTCGCCGAGCTATTTTGAACAGTACTGCCGGCTCGGCGGCGCCATCAGGCACAAGGGCGAACTGGATCCCGTCGTGCGCGAGCTCGCGATCACGCGCACCGGCATTTTGTGCGAAGCGCCATACGAGATCGTCGCGCACAAGCGCATCGGCAGGAATGTCGGCGTCACCGAGGCGCAGAACGAGGCGCTGGAAAACTGGCAGGCAGCTGACTGCTTCGACGAGACCCAGCGCGCGGCGCTCGCCTTCACCGACGAGACCGTCAAGCTGAAGAAGCCGACGGACGCGACCTTCAAGGCGATCGCGTCGAAGCTGACGCCGGCCGCGCTCGTCGAGCTCCAGTTGTCGGTGGGCTTCTACATCATGACGTCGAAGTTCCTGGAGACGTTTGAGATCGATCTCCAGCCCGTCACCGACGTGGTGGGCTGATCACGCGCGAGCTATGAGGGAGGGTCATGACGATCGATGAATATGCGGCCTGGGCCGCGACTATTGCGAAAGTCGATGAGCATCCCTCGAACGAGCGACTGTCCTATCTCGGGCTTGGCCTTGCCGGTGAAGCGGGCGAGGTCGCCGAACACATCAAGAAGCTCTTGCGTGACGACTGGCTCGACAAGGCCGGTCTCGTCGAAGAGCTCGGCGACGTCATCTACTACTGGGCCTGCCTGTGCGCCGCAACCGGACAGCAGCCATCCGAATTGCTGAAGGCCAGCGCCGCCAAGATCAAGCGTCGGATCAGCGAGGCGGCAAGTCGGTAAAGCAAGGTACGCGTTGGGAACGGGATCATCTCTCCCGTCGGGGTGAGATGAAGAACCTCATTCGCTCACGTCGATGTCAGGATATCCACCTTGGTGTTGGCGACGATCAGCCGGTCGGCCAGCAGCTGCGCCAGGTTGCGCATGATGCGTTCGCTCGCGCGCGGGTGCTGTTTGCGAAAGCGCTCGAAATCCTTCAGCGGAACCTCGAACGCCGTCGCCGCCATGTCCGCGAACACGTCGGCGGAGCGGGTGGTCTCGATCAGCGCCATCTCGCCGAAGGCCATGCCGGCGGTCAGCGTCGCCAGGCGGATGCCGTCGGGCAGGGTGACATGCACCGCGCCGCTGCGCAGGAAGAACAGCGCATCGGCAGGATCGCCCGTGGTGAGGATCTTGGCGCCGGACTGATAGGTTCTGACGGTGCAGATCGAGGCGAGATCGGTCAGCTCTTCGGCGCCGAGGCCGTCGAGCAGCGGTTGTTCGGATAGATCCGTGGTCTCGTGAAAGTCGATCGAGCCGCCGTAACGGTAGACGATCTGGTCTTCGGCCCATTCGATCGCGGTATCGAGCAGATAGAAGTCGCGGACGTTCTTCAGCTCCGCGGTCCACTCTCTCAAGCTGTCCCATTCCCTGGAGGCGCGCCTGACGCCCGACAGGACCACGGTGACGTTCAGCGCTGCGAGCTCCTCAAAAGCCTCCGCGATCAGCCGCGCGCCGGCGCGCGTGGTGGAGGTGACGCGGTGCAGGTCGAACACGACGATTTGCGGTCGGGCCTGTCCCGCGAGCCGGCGCGTCACATAGTCGACCGCCGACAGCGACAGCACGCCGACCAGCTCGATCACGCGCACTGCCTGCTCGTGGGCGGCGAGGATGTCGCGTTCCTGCTGGCGGCGGACGCGACGTGACGGGCTCTTGCCGATGTCGTAGTCGGCGATGACCGCGTTGCGGGCGTCGTCGCTGCGGTTGAGCATGTGCAGGTCGTAGTGCGAGGACAGCGCCTCGCAGACCTTGATGCCGCGCACGCTGTTGCCGTGCTTGTCGAGCTTCGGCGAATAGCTGCCGAGCCCGAGGCGGGCAGGGAGCGCCGCCAGAATGCCGCCGCCGACGCCGCTCTTGGCTGGGATGCCGATGCGATAGATCCACTCGCCGGCATAGTCGTACATGCCCGACGACGTCATCACCGACAGCGTGCGCGAGATCGCGTATGCGCTCAGCACCTGCTCGCCCGTCACGGGATTGACGCCGCGATTGGCGAGCGTCGCCGCCATGATCGCGATGTCGCGCGCGGTCACCAACACCGCGCATTGCCGGAAATAGACGTCGAGCACGCCGGCAACATTGTCCGAGATCACGGCATTGGTCTTGAGCAGATAGGCGATGGCGCGGTTGCGATCGCCGGTCTGGCTCTCCGAGGTGTAGACGGCCTCGTCGACGGCGAGGTCGCGCCCGGCAAAACGGCTCAGCGCGAGCCGGATCTGCTCGAATGCCTCGGCACCCCTGCTCGCATGGATCAGCCCGGTGCAGGCGATCGCGCCGGCATTGACCATCGGATTGAACGGATGGTTTTCCGAGTTTAGCCGGATCGAGTTGAAGGGATCGCCCGAGGGCTCGACGCCGATCGCGCTCTCGACATGGCCTGCGCCGAGCAGGTCGAGCGCCAGCGCGAACACGAAAGGCTTCGACATCGACTGGATGGTGAAGGGCACCCTGGAGTCGCCGACTTCGTAGACATGGCCGTCGAGCGTTGCGAGGCTGATGCCAAAATAGGCAGGGTCGGCCTTGCTCAGTTCGGGAATGTAATCCGCGACATGGCCGGAGGTCTCCGCGGAGAATTCATTGAGGCATGTGTCGAGAAACCGCAGCAAGGGCGGCTTCGAGCGGGTCCAGGCCGAGGCGGGCGGTTGCGCTGTCATCGCCTCCCTTGTGCAACGCAATCAAGGCATGCGCAACCCGTCCGGCACCACGGTCTGTCTGCGAACCAGCAGCAGGGCAACGAGGAAAGTGGGCACCAGCACGGCAAGCCCGAGCAGCGTCACCTGCATCTGCGACAGCGGCATGATCCCGCCGCCGGGGGTGGCCACGACGAAGCCGCCGGTCACCAGCAGAACGCGGATCGGCCATTCCAATACGCCTGCGCGGCGGAGATCGCCGACGAACGGCTGGTAGCCCTGGATGCCGCCGCAGATGAAGAGCGTGCCGAAGGCGGCCATGCCCATCAGGCCGAGACCGGCGAGATAGGGGCTCGGTCCCTGCAGCACCAGCGCCGGGTTGAGCACGAAGAAGAACGGGATGAAATAGATGATGCTGCCGACCCACATCGATTCCCAGCCGGTCTTCATCGCCGGCGAGCCCGCGATGCCGGCGGCCGCGAAAGAGGCGATCGCGACCGGCGGCGTGATCGACGACAGCATGCCCCAGTAGAAGATGAACATATGCACGGCCATCTTGTTGAGCCCGAGCTTTTCAAGTGCTGGTGCGACCAGGATGGCGAGGAAGATGTAGCAGGCCGTCGTCGTCAGCCCGAGGCCGAGGATCAGGCTGGTGAGGGCGCACATCGCCAGCAGAAGGAACGCATTGTCGCCTGCAATATGCAGCAGATCGTTGGCGAGGCTGGAGACCACGCCGGTCATCGAGAACGCCCCGATCAGCAGGCCGCAGCCGGCAAGAATCCCGACCAGCTCGACGAAGGTGCGTCCGTTGACCTCCAGGAATTTGCCGATCGTCGCCAGCGTCCAGCGCGTGTCCCTGGAGAAGAACTGGTTGAGCACCAGCAGCAGCGCGGTCGCATAGAAAGGTGCGTGGCTCTCGCGCTTGAAGTAGAGCAGCATCACGATCAACAGCGCGATCACGAAGACGTAGTACCAGCCGTCCTTGATCGTATCCATGACCCGCGGCAGCTCGGCGCGCGGAATCCCCTTCAGGCCGTGACGCGCAGCATAGGCGTCGACCTGCATGAACAGACCGACGTAGTAGAGCGCGGCCGGTATGATCGCGGCGACCGCGACCTCGGCGTAGCTGACATTGAGGAATTGGGCGATCACGAAGGCGGTTGCGCCCATCACCGGCGGCGCCAGAACCGCGCCGGTCGAAGCGCAGGCCTCGATCGCGCCGGCATAGGAGGCGCGGAAGCCGCTCTTCTTCATCACGGGAATGGTCATGGTGCCCGCGGTCAGCACGTTGGAGATGATCGAGCCGGACATCATGCCGAGCAGGCCGCTGGCGAAGATGCAAACCTTCGCGGCGCCGCCGCGGAACGTGCCGCACAGCGCGAAGGCGAGGTTGATGAAGAATTTTCCGGCGCCGGTCATCATCAGCGCGGTGCCGAATACGAGGAAGCCGATCACGGTGTCGGCGAAGGCCTGGATGGGAATGCCGAGCAGGCTTTCGCCTGACAGCACGTGATAGGCGGTCGCCTGTTCCAGGGTCGACTGCGTGCCGCGGAACGGGCCGAGCCAGGCGGATTCCGCGAACAGCGGATAGACAGTGAAGGGAAGCACGCTGAGCAGCAGGCTCCAGCCGCCGGTGCGGCGCAGCGCCTCCATCAGCATCACCCACATCACGAGGCCCGCGGCGATCACGCCGGTCGGCGCGCCGCCGAATTCCCAGCCGGCCTCGGCCGCCTTGCGCACGTTCGACATCAAGAGCAGCGCGGCAGCGATGGTCGCAACGAAGAAGACGAGGTCGTACCAGGGAATGCGGTTGAGCGGGGCGCGCTCGCTCCCAGGGAAGATCAGGAAGGTGAACGGCAGCATCAAGGCGATCAGAAGATAGAAATATTCCGTGTTCAGCTGGGTGTAGCCGATGAAGAAACGCAGCGAGAATTGCTGGTTGATGCAGAGAAGGATCGTGGCGGCAGTCGCCGTCACCAACGTCCAGCGCCAGGCGCCGCGAAGCGAGCGGACACGCGTCACCTCCGCCTCCTGCATGTTGCCGGCGGCGCCGTGCGGATCGTCGAACACAATTCGCTTGGCCTCGCTGTCGGGGCCGGTGGAGGTTGAAGCAGACATGATCGACCCCGCGCGCGTGGGCTGGCAAACGACTGACTAGGCGAATGGTTGTCGGTTGAAGCGGTCGAGCCGCGGGCTCTTCAACCTCTCCCGCAAGCAGGAGAGGAGGCGCACCTCGTGCGTGGCAACGAAGCCCATCGCGCCCTAGTCCTCGAATCCGTTCGGCATGCCGGCTTTCGCGAGCGCGACCGCGCGGGCTTTCATCCAGCCTTCGAGGAACGCCTTGTCATCCGCAGGCGGGTTTGATTTGCCGTACTCCGCCCATGCCGCACCGAGCACCTCCTGGCGCTTGAACAGCTTGTTGTTGTACGCCTCCTGCGCATCGGACCATTGCCCGGCTTCTTTCAAGGCCTTCACGGCGCCGGAATGCACCGGCACCACCCAGTTCTTGGTCTGGCGATCGGCGGCAAGGCCACCGGCGCCGGGTGCGGAATCCTTGTAGGCGTCGTAGTTCACGATCATCGCCTTGGTCATCGCATAGACCTGGTCGGCCGGTTGCGAAGCATAGGCGACGAAGATCGGGTAGGGGTAGTTGCCGAGCTCGATTGGTTTCTCGGGCGAGATGCCGGCGCCGCAGGTCGCAAGCTGCGGGAAGAAGAACGAGCCGACCTTGTGCATCCGTGCCCAGCCGTCCTTGTCGCCGGCCGGCAGCGGCGGCCAGATCAGGCCGCGCGGCGAGGTCTCGGCTTCCTTGGCGGGGCCGGTGATGGTGGTGCCGAACGCGGCATCGGTGTCGTTGTTGACGAGGCCCTTCCACATCGCGCCGTAGCTGGCGAACTCGACGACCTTGACGTCCTTCTGCGTCAGCCCCGCGAAAGCGAGCACCGCGAGCGAGTTCTGGTTCAGCGCGGGCGAGCCGACGACGAAGCCGACGCGCTTGCCTTTCAGGTCTTTCAGATCTTTCACGCCTGTGTCGGCTGCGACGCCAAGCGAACCGCAATTGCAATCGACGCTGGAGAGCATGATCTGAAGCGCTTGCGGGCCCCATTCCCTCGCGCCGAACTCGAACACGCCTTCCTGCGCGAAATAGGTGCCAGATCCCATCGCAGACGACGCCGCACGCTTGGCGCGGAGCGGCGCAAGCCGGGCGACGTCGTTGCCGGCGGGAAGCACGCGCACGTCGGTGCCGAACTTGTCCTTCATCATCTTGCCGACGCCGACTGCGATGTTGAAGCCCGCGGTGCCGGTGTCATAGGCGGTGAACGTCAATGTCGCCGGCAACTTGGCCTCGTCGGCGAATGCATAGCTAGTAGACGCAAATGAGCCCGCAACCATGGCAGGCGCGAGCATGATCAGCCCACGACGCATATTTTCCTCCCGATGTCCTCGCTTCGGCCGCGAAGAGTTTCTTTCTTTGTTTAAAACAGATCACGTCACCGTGGTCGGGCAATGACAACGTCGGTCCGTGCATGCAGCAAGAAGGCAGATTGTCGCGGAATCGATTGATTATGCGACTACCTCGCGACGATCGCGATCGCCTGGCCTTCGGCAGCGAGATGATCGATCTTCACGAGCAGCGATGTGAGCGTGCCCGACGCAGGCGAGGACACCGGTATCTTCATCTTCATGGCTTCGACGACCACACGTCGCCGCCATCGGCGACGGTTCCTCCAACTTGCACGGGAGTTGCGCAGATGCGACCGGCGACCTCGGTGACAATCTTAATTTCTGGCATGCCATCGCCTTTTTGTTGTCGTCGCAAAACGCCTGAGGTAGCGTCGTCTGCAAGTGGAATTTAATTCCGCACAGCGGAACAAACCGGTAGGGATCATGGGACGACGTTCGGAGCGGTTAAGCAGGCAAGGTGCGCTCGCTGGCGATGCCGGTGAGGGTGATGTCATCCAGGTGGTGTCGCGCGCGTTCGACGTGTTGCGATGCTTCGAGGGCCACGAGGCGCGGCTCGGCAATCTCGAGATTTCAAATCGCTGCGGCCTGCCGCGCTCGACGGTGTCGCGTCTCACGCACACCCTGACCCGCATGGGACAGTTGGTCTATCTGCCGCGTGACCAGAAGTATCGCATCGGTCCGAGCGCGGTGGCGATGAGCGCCTCGATGATGAAGGGCGCGCAGCTGCGCAGCATGATCCGGCAGCGGCTTCAAGAAGTCGCCGAGCAGCTTCCGGGCACCGTCGGCTTCGTCGTGCCCGATCGCTTCCATCTGGTCTATCTCCAGTTCGCGCGCTCGCCCTCTGCGCTCGGTTTGCACGAGGGCACCGGCAGCCGCATCTCGATGGCCTCGACTGCCGCAGGCGCGGCCTACACCGCGGCGCTGGCGCCGGAGGTCGGTGATGCCTTCATCAACGACATGGAGCGCGAAGCGCCCGAGGCTGTAAAGATTCTGCGGCCGCGCATCGAGGCCAACAGGCAGTCGCTGCGCGAGCGCGGCTATGTCACGGCTTGCGGCCTGTGGAGCCCGCACATCAATGGCCTCGCGGTGCCGATCTGGTCGCCGCAGTACCAGACCTTCGTCGTGGTCACGATCGGTCTGCTCTCGGCGATGTATGACGAGGAGCGTCTGCAGGCGGAAGCCGCGCCGCTGATGTTGGCGCTCGGCCGTTCGCTCGGCAGCTTGATGGAGGGCGCCGAAGGCGACGCCTTCAACAACCGCATCTCGCGCAAACCGGTCGCAATGGCCGTGCACAACAATAACAAGCCGATGAGTTCGGAGGGAGTGAATGAACTGGAAGCCGGAACTCGACGAGCTCGCCCGGCGCGAAGCCTTCGCGCGGGAGATGGGCGGCGTTGACAAGGTCAAGCGACAGCATGACCAGGGCCGGCTGACTGTTCGGGAGCGCATCGACAGGCTGATCGACAAGAATAGCTTTCACGAGATCGGTGCCGTCTCCGGCATCGGCGAGTACGATCGAACGGGCGAGCTGAAGGCCGTGACGCCGGCGAACTGCGTATTCGGCCGCGCGCGCGTCGATGGCCGTACGGTGGTCGTCGTCGGCGACGACTTCACCGTGCGCGGCGGCTCGGCGGATGCGTCGATCTCGGCGAAGCCCTTGATGGCGGAGGAGATGGCGCACGACTTCCGTCTGCCCATCGTTCGCATCATCGAAGGCTCCGGCGGCGGCGGTTCGGTCAAGACCATCGAAACCAAGGGCGCGGCCAACCTGCCGGGCGGCATCGGCGGCACGCGCTGGTACCGCTTCACGACGGAGAATCTGTCGCGCGTGCCTGTCGTCGCGCTCGGCCTCGGCTCGGTCGCGGGCCTCGGCGCCGCGCGCCTTGCCGCCAGCCACTATTCCATCATGACGCGCAAATCCGCGATGTTCGTTGCGGGCCCGCCTGTCGTGAAGGCGCTGGGCCAGAACCTCTCGAAGGAAGAGCTCGGCGGCGCCGATATCCAGACCCGTGCCGGCGCGGTCGATCATGCCGTCGACACCGAGGAGGAAGCCTTTGCCTGCGCTCGTCGCTTCCTCTCGTATTTGCCGTCATCGGTCTACGAGCTGCCGCCGACGCTGCCTTGCATAGACAATCCCGAGCGCACGGAAGAAGCGCTGATGAAAGCGGTGCCGCGCAACCGCAAGCAGGTCTACAAGGTCAGGCCCATCATCGAGTCCGTCGTCGACAAGGGTTCGTTCTTCGAGGTCGCATCCAATTTCGGCAAGCCCATCATCGTCGGCCTCGCGCGGCTCGAGGGCCGGGCGGTGATGCTGCTTGCCAGCGACAGTTTTCACTATGGCGGCTCGTGGACGGCGGATGCCTGCCAGAAGGTGGTGCGCTGGGTCGACTTCGCGGAAACCTTCCATCTGCCGATCGTCTATCTCATGGACTGTCCGGGCTTCATGATCGGCCTCGATGCCGAGAAGGCGGCGACCATCCGTCACGGCGTCCGCGCCATGGCCGCGGTCAACCAGACCACGGTGCCCTGGTGCACCGTGATCCTGCGCAACGCCTTCGGCGTGGCCGGCGTCGTGCACCAGCCGGCCGATCGGTTCTCGATGCGCTACGCCTGGCCGTCGGCCTATTGGGGCTCGCTGCCGCTCGAAGGCGGCATCGAAGCCGCCTACCGCGCCGACATCGACGCGGCCGAGGACAAGGCGGCGAAGCTGAAGGAGATCGAGGAACGCCTGAACAAGCTCCGTTCGCCGTTCCGCTCGGCCGAAAAGTTCTGGGTCGAGGAGATCATCGATCCCCGCAAGACCCGCTCGCTCTTGTGCGAGTTCGCGCGCCTCGCCGAACCGCTGCGCAAAGCGGGACCGCCAGAGAACATGACGATCCGTCCGTAGGCCGAGCCGTCGCGGCGACCATCGCCGTCATTTCAAGCGTAGCGAAGCAATCCAGAAACCCACCGCGGAGACAGCCTGGATTGCTTCGCTCTTCAGCGCAAGAATGCTTCGCAATTTCATCGCGGGCTCGCCGCAATGGCGGACCTGGCTCGAGTCCTCGCGACCAGTTCCGCTCGCGCGACATTTGCCCACGTCAATACGGTGAATAGGCAACCATTTTCCGCCGCGCTTCAGGCTCATTTCAGCCAAACCAATATTGGTCTCTCGCGGCCGGGGCAGGACCCTCCAACTCGGAGTCCTGCAAATGATCAAGCAAGTTGTTTCTGCGTGTCTCGCTATTGTCGCCAGTTCGGCCGTCGCCGACGCGCGGCCTTTTCGCACTTTTCAAGCGCCCGAATGCAATGTCACCATGCCCTGCGACTTCTCGTATGCGCCGACGCGCCGCGAGCGTGATCCCAGGGCGTCGTTGCGGGCCTACCGCACGACACAGATGACCGTGAGCAACGCGGGTTACGCCGCCACGACGGTCAGCGTCTCCGGCGATCGCGTCATCGGCGGCCGTCCGGCCGGATGCCCGTCGTCGTTCTGCGGCTGCGGCGCGGCACTGCGCGTGTTCGGTCATGTCGTGCCGGAGTTGAATCTCGCTTCAAACTGGCTGCGCTTTCCGCGCGCGGCGCCGGCGCCGGGAATGGTCGCCGCGCGGCGCGGACATGTCTTCGTTCTGGAGCAGCCGCTCGGTGGCGACATGTGGATGGCCTATGACGCCAATTCGGGCGGTCACGCCACGCGCATGCACGCGCGTTCGCTGCGGGGTTACACGATCGTCAACCCGCGCGGCGCGATGGGTTGAACGACAAGCGCCAGTGCGACACTCCGCAACGCACGTGTTGCGGAGTGTGCGGTGCTTACGGGCCACGCCTTAACATTTGCTGGCGAGCCATCCGACCAAGGGTGAATTGTTCGCGTTCATTCGCCGAATACCTTTCGGCTGCAATGGCGAATGTGCTCGCATGACATGAAAAGCAGACTGTCGCGAGCGCATTGAGAACGTGGGAAACGAATCCGGAAGTTCAACGATCTCGCCTGAGAAGCTCGATCAGGGACAGGCTCGCGCCCCGTCATACCCTCAGCACTTTACCTGGATTCATGATGTTCTGCGGGTCGAGCGCGCGCTTGATGGTGCGCATGATGTCGAGCTCGGTCTTGGAGCGGTAGTGGCTGAGCTCGTCGAGCTTTTCGATGCCGATGCCGTGCTCGGCCGAGATCGATCCGCCCATGGAGGTGACGAGATCGTTCACGGCGCGCGTGATCGCGGCGGTGTATTGGTTCAGCGTCTGCTGATCCATGCCGAGGGGCCCCATGAACGAGAAATGCAGATTGCCGTCGCCGATATGCCCGAGTGGATAGGGGCGAATGCCCGGGAGAATGTCGAGCGCGGCCTTGAGCCCCTTGTCGATGAACTCGGGGATCTTGGAGATCGCCACCGAGATGTCGTAGCTGATCCCCGGGCCCTCGGCGCGAGAAGCCTCGGCCATCGCTTCCCGGATGCGCCACATGTTGCGCGATTGACCGACGGTCTGCGCGATAACCGCGTCGAGCACGCGACCGGCTTCGAGCTGGTCGGCGAGAAACGCCTCCAGCTTCTCCGACATGCCGTCGGCCCCGTCCTGCCGTGGGCGCGAGGACGACCATTCAAGCAGCAGGTACCACGGCGTATCCGCCCTGAGCGGATCCTGGACGCCGGGAATGTGACGCATCACGAGGTCGACAGCCGCGCGGCTCAGCAGCTCGCAGGACCCGACATTGTCCTCGGAGGCCGCATGCGCTTCCGACAGGATTTCCAGCGCCGCGCGTGGATCGCGAACCGCGAGCCACGCCGTGCTGACGTCCTTCGGCGCGGGCCACAGCTTGAGCACGGCCTTGGTGATGATCCCGAGCGTTCCCTCGGCGCCCATGAAGAGATGCTTGAGGTCGTAGCCGGTGTTGTCCTTCTTCAGCGCACGCAATCCGTCCCAGACGTCGCCATTGGGCAGCACGACCTCGAGCCCGAGCACGAGATTGCGGGCATTGCCATAGCGCAGCACCTGCACGCCGCCGGCGTTGGTCGAGAGGTTGCCGCCGATCATGCAGGAGCCCTGGGCGCCGAGGCTGAGCGGCAGGAACCTGTCGTTCGCGGCCGCGGTCTCCTGAAGCGTTTGCAGCACGCAGCCGGCCTCGACCGTCATCGCATAACCGACGGGATCGACGTCGAGCACGCGGTTCATCCGGCCGAGCGACAGCACGATGCCGGTGTGTGCCGGCCAGGGAGTTGCGCCGCCCATCAATCCGGTGTTGCCGCCCTGCGGCACGATCGCGACGCCGTGCTGATGGCAAAGCCGGACCACATCAGAGACTTCCCCGGTGCTTCCAGGGCGAACGACGGCGCCGGCGCCGCCAAGCAGCAGTCCGCGCCAGTCCGTCACGAACGGCTGCATGCCGTGCGCGTCCTCGATGAGACCCTTCTCGCCCACGATCGCGCGCAACGCATCGCGTAGCTCGGCAGTCAAGGGAGCAGTTGGAATGGTGGGGACGGGCGACGGGAAGGCAGTCGGCATGTTGTTTCCCTCTGGCGCATCTTGGTGTGCACTGCGCGCGCGAAGCGCTTGGGACCCATTGTCCACGTTTGGCCCGTGAAGTCTATCGGCAACACCCGGACCATGTTCCGCAACATCTCGACGAGTCCCACTCCGGAGCCTTCGACTGAGCGCCGTCATGGGTATGATCAAGCAGAGGCTCGCACAGGGCCTGCAACTCGGCGAGGATGCGTCGCGAACGGCTTCTCGCTAGAACCGCCGCGCGATCCGGTACTAGGCCATCGCGGGCTTTGGTTGCGGCTTCGGCTGCCGCGACAGTGCCAGCACGATCAGCGAGGCGAACACGCAGAGCGCGCCGGCGACGAAGAAGGCGGGCAGGTAGCTCTGCAGCAGCGTCCGCGACAGGCCCGCGCCGAACGCGGCGGTGCCGGCGCCGAGCTGATGGCCGGCGAAGATCCAGCCGAACACCAGGTTCGCACGTTCCGGTCCGAACTTTTGCGCGGTGAGGCGCACCGTCGGCGGCACGGTCGCGATCCAGTCCAGACCATAGAACATTGCGAAGATCGACAAGCCGTAGAACGAGAAGTCGCTGAAGGGCAGGAAGATCAGCGAGAGCCCGCGCAGACCGTAGTACCAGAACAGCAGGAAGCGGTTATCGTAACGGTCCGACAGCCAGCCTGACATGATGGTGCCGAAGAAGTCGAAGATGCCCATCGCCGCCAACAGGCTCGCGGCCTGCACCTGCGGAATGCCGAAATCGAGGCACATCGGAATCAGATGTACTTGCACGAGGCCGTTGGTCGAGGCGCCGCAGACGAAGAAGGTCGCAAACAGGATCCAGAACGCGCTCGACTTCGAGGCGTCGCGCAGCGTGCCGAGCGCGACGGCCGTGATCGAGCCGTGGCTCAGGGGCGGCGCGGGCAGGGGCTCGGTACCTTCGTCGCCGAAGGGACGCAGACCCAGATCGCTGGGGCGGTCGCGCATGACGAGCAGGACCGCCGCGGCGGAGACGCCGAGCATGATGCAGACGAAGCCGAGCGCGGGGCGCCAGCCGAAGCGTTCGGTCAGGCTTGCCAGCAGCGGCAGGAACACGAGTTGACCGGTTGCCACGCTCGCGGTCATGATGCCGATGACGAGGCCGCGTCTTGCGGCGAACCAGCGCGTCGCGATGGTGGCGCCGAGCACCAGCGCGGTCATGCCGGTGCCGATGCCGATCACCACGCCCCACAGCGCCACGAGCTGCCAGACCTGCGTCATGCCGAGTGAGAGGACGAGCGCGGAGACGACGATGAGCTGCGCGGTCAGCGTGACGTTGCGTAAGCCGTAGCGGTTGAGGAGAGCGGCGGCGAACGGTGCCATCAGCCCGAACAGGATGAAGCGTATCGACAGCGCAGACGAGATCTCCGCCGTGCTCCAGCCGAACTCCTTTTGTAGCGGAACGATGAACACGCCGGGCGCGCCGACCGTGCCGGCGCTGATCAGCGCTGCAAAAAAGGTGACGCCGACCATCACCCAGCCGTAATGGATGTTGCGGCGGCCGAGCGCAGCCGAAAGCCAGTTCGAAATCATCGCGACTCAATCCAGGTTGGCGGGCTCCGGGAGACCCGCGTCATCGTTGTAGTCTGGCATGGATGAGGGAAGTCTGAAATGACAGACTTCCCTCATTTTCTGACTTGAACGTCAGTGCGCGAGGCGCTCCACTGCGATCGCAGTGGCTTCACCACCGCCGATGCAGAGTGCCGCAACACCACGCCTGAGATTGTTGGCCTCGAGCGCATGCAGCAGCGTCACGATCAGACGCGCGCCGGTGGCACCGATGGGATGGCCGAGCGCGCAGGCACCGCCGTTGATGTTCAGCTTCTCGCGAGGAATGCCGAGATCGCGCTGCGCCGCCATCGCCACTACGGCGAAGGCCTCGTTGATCTCGAACAGATCGACGTCATCAGCGCTCCAGCCGACCTTGTCGAGCAGTTTTCTGATCGCCGGGATCGGCGCCGTGGTGAACCATTGCGGCTCCTGGCTGTGGGTCGTGTGGCCCTTGATCTCGGCGATGGCGGGAAGGCCGTTGTGATCGGCGAGCGAGCGCTTGGTCAGCACGAGCGCCGCGGCACCGTCGGCATTGGCGGAGGAAGCCGCCGGCGTGATGGTGCCGTTGGCGCGGAACGCCGGCTTCAGGCCGGGGATCTTTGCGGGATCGACCTTCAGCGGATGCTCGTCATTGGCGATGATGCGCGGGCCTGCCTTCTCAGCCAGCGTGATCGGCGCGATCTCGGCCTTGAACGCGCCGCCCTCGACCGCCTTGCGTGCGCGGCTCAGCGTCTCCATCGCATAGGCGTCCTGGTCCTTGCGGGTGAACTGATAGGCTTCGGCGGTGGCCTCGCCGAAATCGCCCATGGAGCGGCCGGTTTCGTAGGCGTCCTCGAGGCCATCCATCATCATGTGGTCGATGATGCGGTCATGGCCGGCGCGATAGCCGCCACGTGCCTTCTGCAGGAGATAGGGTGCGTTGCTCATGCTCTCCATGCCGCCGGATACGACGATCTCGGCCGAGCCGGCGCGAATGATGTCGTGCGCCAGCATGGTCGCCTTCATGCCGGAACCGCAGACCTTGTTGATCGTGGTGGCACCAGTCGCATCGGGCAGGCCGGCGCTACGCGCCGCCTGGCGTGCCGGTGCCTGGCCCTGGCCGGCCGGCAGCACGCAGCCCATGAAGACCTCGTCGACCTTCTCGGGCGCAAGTCTGGCGCGTTCCAGCGCCGCATTGATGACATGCGATCCGAGCTTGTGAGCGGCGAGCGGTGACAGCTCGCCCATGAAGCGGCCGAGCGGGGTGCGGGCGGCGGAGACGATGACGACGGGATCGGCGGCTTCGGCCATGACAGAACTCCCTGCGATGATGGATAAGATTATATCCATCATATGATGCAGCGCAAAAAATGCAACCGCGCCCGGCATGAGAAATTGTCGTGGATCGGATGAGAACCGGTCCGCGGAGGGGAGGTGGCGCGATTACCGCTTCCTGTTCGCGAATGCGCCCATCAGCCGTGTGGGCTCGTCCGTCAGGAACGACTCGCCGAACACCTTGACGCTGAGATTCACCGACTCCGTCAGCGGCAGTTCCTCCCATTGCCGCAGCAGCGCCTTCTGCGAGCGCAGCGCCTCGGGGCCGCATTCGAGCAGCGCGGTCACGAGGTGCTCGACGGCCGCATCCAGTCCGCCTGCCGGCGCGATCTTGTCGACCAGGCCCCAGGCCAGGGCGGTCGGGGCGTCGATGTTCTCGGCCGTCATCACCAGCCAGCGCGCGCGAGCCCAGCCGATCAGGCGCGGCAGCAGCGCGGCGTGGATCACCGAGGGAATGCCGACGCGCACCTCCGGCATGCCGAAATGTGCATCATGCGCGGCGATCCGGAAGTCGCAGGCAGCCGCCACTTCGAGCCCGCCACCGAGGCACCAGCCGGGCATGCGCGCGATCATGGGCGCCGGGAATTGGCGCACGGCTTCGCAGAGATCGCGCAGGCGGCTGATGAAGGCCTCGGCCGACTTCTGGTCGAGCTTGGCCATCTCCTTGATATCGGCGCCGCCGATCATGCTCTTCTCGCTCTGGCCGCGCAGCACCACGACGCGGATGCTGCGGTCGGACGAGAGCTGCTGCAGCCCCTCCCGGACCGCGTCGGTCACGGGCGAGCCGAGGATGTTGAGCGAGCCGGCGTTGCAGATCGCGACATGAACGACGCCGCGCTCATCGCGCGTCACGCCGCAGTGGTTGTTGAGCATTTCCATCGTGTGATCTCGAAGGTTTCGTGGACCTGCGCGAGGCGCGCCGGACGGGATCACTTCCGGGACGAAATGCCCGGCTTGTCAAGCGGTGGATGTGGCGTTGCCAGCGCGAAGTCCGTCGTATAGTATGATGCAAATCATATAAAGAAGGTGCCCATGATCGAACCTGCTCAACTCGACCTGTTCTCACCGGCGCAGCGGCGCGAGCGCGTGGTGGACTGGCAGGTGCCCGCGCCGGTTGCGAAGGTGGCGATGGGCTTGTCCGGCATGGACGCCATGCTGGGCATCCGCGACGGCCGGTTGCCGCCGCCGCCCTTCGCGAAACTGATTGGCTTCACTGTTGGAGTGGTCGAGCCCGGCCGTATCGTGATGGAACTCGAACCGCGCGAGGATCTCGAAAACACCATCGGGCTCCTGCACGGGGCGACCGCCGCCGCGCTCCTCGATACCGCCATGGGCTGCGCGATTTCGACGCGGCTGGAGGCCGGGCAGTCGTCGGTGACGCTCGACCTGAAGATGACTTTCCTGCGGCCGCTCTCCGTCAGGTCAGGCCTGATCTCGGCGGAAGGCAAGGTCGTCAAGCTCGGGCGCCAGACCAGCTACACCGAAGGCTTCGTCCGCGACGGTAAGGGGGCACTCGCGGTCCATGCAACTGCAACCTTTTCCATGGTCGGTAACAATTTTACCGGGAATTAATGCGCCGCTTGGCGGGTATCCGTGCTATGAGATGACTTCCGACATCCAATGAGAGCCGCATGCGCTATTCTCGGGAACACAAGCAGGAAACCCACGACCGCATCGTCAAGAAGGCGTCCGTGCGGCTACGCGAAAAGGGGGCCCATGGCATCGGCGTCGCCGACCTGATGAAGGAGGCAGGCCTGACCCATGGCGGCTTCTATGCGCATTTCGACTCGCGCGAGGCCCTGGTGATCGAGGCCTTCGATTACGCCATGAACCGTTCGATGGAGCACTGGCGCAAGCAGTCCGATCAGGTCGCGCCCGAGAAGCAGCTTGGCCAGATCGTCGAGACTTACCTCTCGGCGCTCCATCGCGACAATCCCGGCCATGGCTGCTCGATCCCCGCGCTTGGGGCCGAGATCGCCCGCGAGAGCCCGAAGACACGCAAGGCGTTTGCCGGCAAGCTCGACGAGATGGTCGAGATGATGACCAATTTCATCCCGAACGTTCCGCGCAAGGCCGCGCGCAAGCAGGCGATCGCGACGTTGGCGACGATGGCCGGCACCATGCTGCTGGCACGCATCGCCGGCTCGAGCGAACTGTCGGATGAGGTGCTGAAGGCGGGCAAGGACAGCGCGCTGGAGGGGGCAAAGCGCGAGCCAAAGGCGGCGGCAGCGAAGAAGGCGAAGCAGAGTTAAGGCGAGGTGCCGTACCAGAGCAGCGCTATCGCCCCGCGAACAACGCCCGCTCACGCTCGACAATTTCCGAGATGTAATCCGCCACCGCCCTGATCCGCGCGAGATCCTTGCTGTCTGCGTGCATCAGCATCCAGAACGTCCTGACAATCGACACTTCCTCGGGCAGCACCGCCACGAGCTGCGGGTAGTCGCTCGCCATGAAGTGCGGCAGCACCGCGATGCCGAACCCCGAGAGCGTGGCATTGAGCTGCGCGATCAGGTTGGCGCTGCGGAAGCGTGCCGAGATCCGCGGTGACACCTGGGGCAGATAATCGAGCTCCGGCGTGAAAAGCAGCTCCTCGATGTAGCCGACGAAGCGATGCTGCGGCAGGTCCTGCCGCGAGGCGATTTTCGGGAAGCGGTCGAGATAGGCCGCGGCGGCGTACAAGCCGAGCCGATAATCGAGCAGCTTGCGGCCGACGATGCGGCCCTCTTTCGGCATGGTCAGGCTGATCGCGATGTCTGCCTCGCGTTTGGAGAGGCTGAACAGCCGTGCGGTCGCTACAAGTTGCAGATCGAGGTCGGGATAGCGATCGGCGAAGGGCGCCAGGCGTGGCGCCAGGAAGGCGGTGCCGAACCCGTCGGGCGCCCCGATCCGCACCGTACCGGTCAATCGCGCCACGGAGCCGCCGACCTGCTCCTGGTTGGCGACGATGGTGGATTCCATTGCTTCGGCGCTGTCGGCGACGCGCTGGCCGGCGTCGGTGAGGAGGTAGCCGGTCTTGCGCCGGTCAAACAGCTTTGCCGAGAGGTGCTTTTCCAGCCGGTCGACGCGGCGGATCACCGTGGCATGGTCGACGCCGAGCTGTTTTGCCGCAGCCGACACCGAGCCGCCCCGCACGATGGCCAGCACGAAACGAAAGTCGTCCCAATCGATAGCGCCTTGATCCAGCATTTTCGCACATCTATGGTGCAATATCTCAGACTTGAATCCTATAAAATGCAGGTCGATAGGATTTGTCAAAGCGATCTAACCCGTCCTGTGGGAGGTATTCATGCGCGACGTCGGGCACTTCATCGGTGGCAAGGAAGTCAAGGGTAAGTCGGGCCGTACCGCCGACGTCTTCGAGCCGATGACCGGTGACGTCCAGGCCAAGGTCGCGCTGGCCTCCAAGGCCGAAGTCCGTGCCGCCGTCGAGAACGCCCGCGCCGCGCAGCCCGAATGGGCCGCGACCAATCCGCAGCGCCGCGCCCGCGTCATGACGAAATTCGTCGAACTGGTGCAGCGCGACTACGACAAGCTCGCCGAGCTGCTCGCGCGCGAGCACGGCAAGACCGTGCCCGACGCCAAGGGCGACATCCAGCGCGGCCTCGAAGTCGCCGAGTTCGCCTGCGGCATTCCTCATCTGATGAAGGGCGAATACACCGAAGGTGCCGGCCCCGGCATCGACATCTATTCCATGCGCCAGCCGCTCGGCGTCGTTGCCGGCATCACGCCGTTCAACTTTCCGGCAATGATCCCGATGTGGAAGTTCGCGCCTGCGATCGCCTGCGGCAACGCCTTCATCCTGAAGCCGTCCGAGCGCGATCCCGGCGTGCCGATGAAGCTTGCCGAGTTGATGATCGAGGCGGGCCTGCCGGCCGGCATCCTCAACGTCGTCAACGGCGACAAGGAAGCGGTCGATGCCATCCTCGACGACCCCGATATCAAGGCCGTCGGCTTCGTCGGCTCGACGCCGATCGCGCAATACATCTATGAGCGCGCCGCCCAGACCGGCAAGCGCTGCCAGTGCTTCGGTGGCGCCAAGAATCACGCCATCATCATGCCGGATGCCGACATGGACCAGGCTGTCGACGCGCTGATCGGGGCGGGCTACGGCTCGGCCGGCGAGCGCTGCATGGCCGTCTCGGTCGCTGTTCCCGTCGGCAAGACCACCGCCGACCGTCTGATGGACAAGCTGATCCCGCGCGTCGAGAGCCTCAAGATCGGCACCTCGATCGATCCGTCGGCCGATTATGGTCCGCTGGTGACACGCGAGGCGGTCGAGAAGGTCAAGAGCTACATCGACATCGGCATCAAGGAAGGTGCGACACTTGCCGTCGACGGCCGCGGCTTCAAGATGCAGGGCTACGAGAAGGGCTTCTATCTCGGCGGTTCGCTGTTCGACAACGTCACCAGGGACATGCGGATCTACAAGGAAGAGATTTTCGGCCCGGTGCTCTCGGTCGTGCGCGCGCACGACTACAAGGAAGCGCTGGCGCTGCCGTCCGAGCATGATTACGGCAACGGCGTTGCCATCTTCACTCGTGACGGCGACGCCGCCCGCGACTTCGCGGCCAAGGTCAATGTCGGCATGGTCGGCATCAACGTGCCGATCCCGGTGCCGATCGCCTATTACACCTTCGGCGGCTGGAAGAAGTCCGGATTCGGCGATCTCAACCAGCACGGCCCGGACTCGGTCCGCTTCTACACCAAGACCAAGACCGTGACCTCGCGCTGGCCGTCCGGCGTCAAGGAAGGTGCGGAGTTCTCGATCCCGCTGATGAAGTAAGCCTCCCAGGAGCGAGGGCACGATGCAGTTCGCTCTGAACGAGGATCAGGTCGCGGTTCGCGACATGGCGTTGGCGTTTGCGGCTTCGCGGATCGCGCCGCACGCGTTGCGCTGGGACGAGGAGAAGCATTTCCCCGTCGACGTGATGCGCGAGGCCGCAACGCTCGGCATGGGCGGCATCTACATCCGCGAGGATGTCGGTGGCTCTGCCATGACGCGGTTCGACGCGGCGCTGATCTTCGAGGCGCTCGCGACGGGCTGCCCGACCACTTCGGCGTTCATCTCCATTCACAACATGGCGAGCTGGATGATCGATGCCTTCGGCAGCGACACCCAGCGCCATCAATGGCTGCCAAAGCTCTGCACGATGGAGCTGATCGCGAGCTATTGCCTGACCGAGCCGGGCGCCGGCTCCGATGCGGCGGCCCTTCGCACGCGCGCGGTGCGCGACGGCGATCACTACGTCCTCGACGGTCAGAAGCAGTTCATCTCCGGCGCCGGCGGCACCGACCTGCTGGTCGCGATGGTGCGCACCGGCGGCGACGGCCCCGGCGGCATCTCGACCCTCGTCATCGACGGCAAGACGCCGGGTGTCTCCTTCGGCGCCAATGAGCGCAAGATGGGCTGGAACGCGCAGCCGACCCGCGCGGTGATGTTCGAAAATGCCCGCGTGCCCGTCGCCAACCGGCTGAGCGAGGAGGGCGTCGGTTTCAAGATCGCCATGGCCGGCCTCGACGGCGGCCGACTCAACATCACGGCATGTTCGCTCGGCGGCGCGCAGACTGCGCTCGACAAGGCGCGCGCCTACATGAAGGATCGCAAGGCTTTCGGAAAGCGCCTCGACGAGTTCCAGGCGCTTCAATTCAAGCTTGCCGACATGGCGATCGAGCTGGAGGCGGCACGCACCTTCCTCTGGCGCGCGGCGGCTGCGCTCGACCGCAAGGACCCCGACGCCACCATGCTCTGTGCGATGGCAAAACGCTTCGGTACCGATGTCGGCTTCGAGGTCGCCAACCATGCGCTGCAACTGCACGGCGGCTACGGCTATCTCAGCGAATACGGAATCGAAAAGATCGTGCGCGATCTGCGCGTGCACCAGATTCTCGAAGGCACCAATGAAATCATGCGGCTCATCGTGGCGCGCAAATTGATCGAGGGCGCGCGATGAGTTCGGTGGAAGAGGGCGATCTCGTCGCCCGTGTCGAGGGCGCGGCCGGCATTGTCAGGCTCAATCGCCCCAAGGCGATCAATGCCGTGACGCTGGAGATGTTTCGCGACATCGAGAAGGCACTCGACCGCTTCGAGGCCGATTCCGCCGTCGCTGTGATCCTGCTGGAAGGCGCCGGCGAGCGCGGCCTGTGCGCCGGCGGCGACATCCGCGCGCTCTGGGAGAGTTCGAAGGTCAACGGTGATCTCGGCAGGATCCTGTGGCGCGAGGAATACATCCTCAACGCCCGGATCAAGAAGTTTCCAAAGCCGTATGTCGCCTTCATGGACGGCATCGTGATGGGCGGTGGTGTCGGCCTGTCCGCGCATGCGAGCCACCGCGTGGTTACGGATCGGACGAAACTTGCGATGCCCGAGGTCGGGCTCGGCTTCTTCCCCGATGTCGGCGGCACTTGGTTGTTGTCGCGCTCGCCGGGCGAGATCGGCACGTTCTTCGGCCTGACCGGCCAGACCATGAACGGACCGGACGCGATTCATGCGAAGTTCGCCGATTGGGTGGTTCAGGCGGTGAAGCTGCCTGCGTTACGCGAGGCGCTGACCAAGGTTCGCCCGGGTGTGACCGCGGCCGATGTTAGCAAGCTCATCGACGGTTTTGCCACCGGTGAGACCGCGGGTCCGGTGGCAGCGAAAGAGCCCGTCATCGATGCGCTGTTCGGCTTCGACCGGATGGAAGACATTTTCGCCGCGCTCAAGCGCGACGGCTCCGAGTTCGCGCTGGCGACGCTGAAGACGCTGAACGAGAAATCGCCGCGCGGCATGGTGGTGACGCTGAAACTGCTGCGGCTCGCGCGTACTGCGCCGAGCCTGGAAGAGTGCCTGGTGCGCGAATATCGCGCGGCGTGCGAAGTGTTCCGCAGCGACGATTTCCGCGAGGGCGTGCGCGCCGCCGTGATCGACAAGGATCGCAACCCGACCTGGTCGCCGCCGCGGATCGAGGATGTGACGCCGCAAATGCTGGCGCCGTATCTCGCCGAGATCGGCGCGGATGAGCTGAAGTTCAACTAATCAACGAAACGAGCGGAGGAAACGACAATGGCCACGATCGCATTCATCGGTCTCGGCAACATGGGCGGCCCGATGGCGGCCAATCTGGTCAAGGCCGGCCACAAGGTGGTGGCGTTCGATCTCGTCGAAGCCTCGCGCAATCAGGCCAAGGCCGACGGCGCCGGCATCGCGGACAGCGCCGCGGGTGCTGTGAAGGGCGCCGATGTCGTCGTCACCATGCTGCCCGCAGGCAAGCATGTGCTCGGCGTCTGGAACGAGGTCGTTCCCGCCATGGCCAAGGGCACCCTGATTATCGATAGCTCCACTATCGACGTGGAAAGCGCGCGTCAGGCTCATGCGCTGGCGGCGAAGAACGGCGTGCTCTCGGTCGACGCGCCGGTCTCCGGCGGCACCGGTGGTGCCAAGGGCGCAACGCTCACCTTCATGTGCGGCGGCGAGGAGGGCGCCTTTGCGGCGGCCAAGCCCGTGCTGGAGAAAATGGGCAAGAAGATCGTGCATTGCGGCGGCGCCGGCGCCGGCCAGGCCGCAAAAATCTGCAACAACATGATCCTCGGTATTTCCATGATCGCGGTGAGCGAAGCCTTCGCGCTCGGCGAAAAGCTCGGACTCTCGCATCAGGCGCTGTTCGACGTCGCCTCGACCTCGTCGGGCCAGTGCTGGTCGCTGACCACCTATTGCCCGGTTCCCGGTCCGGTGCCGACTTCACCGGCCAACAACGACTACAAGCCGGGTTTTGCCTCGGCGCTGATGGTGAAGGACCTGACGCTGGCGCAGGACGCCGCGAAGGCTGCGGGGGCGGCGACGCCGCTCGGCAAGCATGCGCAGGAGATCTATCAGTCTTTCGACGCAGCAGGCCAGGGCGGGGTGGATTTTTCCGGAATTATCAAGCACGTTAGGGCGTTAGCCGGGAAAGCTTGATGACGACATTTCAGGACGCGCGCGCGTTTCTTCTCGCACACCGCACGGATTACGAGACAGCGGTTAGGAATTTCCGCTGGCCCGATCCCGACCCCTTCAACTGGGCGCTCGATTGGTTCGACGCCGAGCTGGCGACGAATGCGGAGAGCAAGGATCGGCCCGCGCTCTGGATTGTCGATGCTGCGCAGGACAAGCAGACAAAGCTGTCCTTCGCCGCGCTCTCGCTGCGCTCCAACCAGGTTGCCAATTTTCTCCGCGCGCAGGGCCTCAAGCGCGGCGACCATCTCCTGCTGCTGCTCGGCAATGTGGTTCCGCTGTGGGAGACCATGCTGGCGGCAATAAAACTCGGCGTCGTCGTGATCCCCGCGACCACGCTCCTGACGGCCGAGGAACTGCGCGACCGGCTTGATCGCGGCAGAGCGAAGGCCGTGGTGGCCGCGCAGGACCAGGTCGCGAAGTTCGCAAGTCTTGGCGTCGACGGTATCGCGCGGATCGTCGTGGGCGAGGCGTCCGATGGCTGGCTTGCCTATGACGAGGCGGCCAAAGCTTCGGAGAGTTTTACGCCTGATGGTCCGACCAACGCCGACGACCCGATGCTGCTCTATTTCACTTCGGGCACGACGGCCAAACCGAAGCTGGTGCGGCACAGCCAGCGCAGCTATCCCGTAGGCCACCTCTCCACCATGTACTGGATCGGGCTGAAGCCCGGCGACGTCCATCTGAACATCTCATCGCCCGGCTGGGCCAAGCATGCCTGGAGCTGCTTCTTCGCGCCGTGGAATGCCGGCGCGACGGTGTTCGTGGTCAACCAGCCGCGCTTCGATGCCAAGGGCCTGCTCGCCACCATCGGCCGTTGTGGCGTCACCACGTTGTGCGCGCCGCCGACCGTGTGGCGGCTGTTCATTCAGGAGAACCTGGCCTCGTTCAAAATGAGCTTGCGTGAGGTCTGCGGCGCAGGCGAGCCGCTCAACCCTGAAGTGATCGACCAGGTGCAGGCCGCCTGGGGACTCACCATCCGCGACGGCTACGGCCAGACCGAGACCACCGCGCTTGCCGGCAACTCGCCGGGCCAGAAGATCAAGGTCGGCTCGATGGGCCGGCCGCTGCCGGGCTATCGCGTGCAGGTCAGCGACGCCGACGGCCACCCGGCCAAGGAGGGCGAGGTGGCGCTGCTGCTGGGTGCCGACCGTCCCGCCGGCTTGATGCAGGGCTATCAGGGCGACGACGGCAAGCTGTCCGGCGCCGAAGGCGAGCTCTATCGCAGCGGCGACGTGGTCTTCGCGGACGAAGATGGCTATCTCACCTTCGTCGGCCGCTCCGACGACGTGTTCAAATCCTCCGACTATCGCATCAGCCCGTTCGAGCTGGAGAGCGTGCTGCTGGAGCACGAACTTGTCGCGGAAGCCGCGGTGGTGCCGAGTCCCGATCCCATCCGGCTCGCGATCCCCAAGGCCTTCGTGCTGCTGACCTCGGGCGCGGAGCGCTCGCCGGAGACGGCGCTCTCGATCTTCAAGCACCTGCATACGCGCCTTGCGCCCTTCAAGCGCATCCGGCGGATCGAAATCGTCACCGAATTGCCGAAGACGATCTCTGGCAAAATCCGGCGCGTGCAGCTACGACGGCTCGAACGCGACAACGATCGCGACGATCCGCTGCGTGGCCGGGAATTCCGCGAGGAGGATTTTCCGGAGCTGCCTAAAACGAGAAGCGAGACCTGAAGCGACATGAACGAAATCTGGAAGAAGCCGCCGATCACGCTCGAGGCCTATCAGGCCATGGTCGGCAAGGAGATCGGCGTATCGTCCTGGCACCTGATCGACCAGCCCCGCATCGACACCTATGCCGACGTGATCGAGGATCACCAATTCATCCACGTCGATCCTGAAAGGGCGAAGAAGGAGACCGCGTTCGGCTCCACCATCGCGCACGGATTCCTCACGATGTCGCTGCTGTCGATCATGTCCTATGAGGTGATGCCGGCGGTTGCAGGCGCCACGATGGGCGTGAACTACGGGTTCGACAAGCTGCGCTTCATCTCGCCGGTGCGCTCGGGCAAGCGCGTCCGTGGCCGCTTCGTGCTGGCGGAAGCCAAGCTGCGCAAGCCTAACGAATTGCAGACCCGTACCAACGTGACGGTGGAGATCGAAGGCGAGGACAAGCCCGCGCTGGTCGCGGAGTGGCTCGGCCTGACTTACTTCGCGTAAGTCCGTCCGCCGTGGCCGGGCTTGACCCGGCGATCCATCGCTGCTCAAAAGCTGACGAATTTTCGCGGATTTCACCCTCTCCCACAAGCGGAGAAGGAAGAAAGGAAAGCTTTCATGGCAATCAGGTTCGACGGACGCGTCGCCATCGTCACCGGCGCGGGCAATGGTCTCGGCAAGGCGCATGCGCTGGGCCTTGCGAGCCGCGGCGCGAAAGTCGTGGTCAACGATTTCGGCGGCGCGCGCGACGGCACCGGCGCCTCGCTCTCACCGGCCGAAGCCGTGGTCGAGGAGATCCGCAAGGCCGGCGGCACCGCGATGGCCGACGGCGCCGACGTCTCGAATTTCGAGCAGGTCACCGCCATGGTCGAGCGCGCCACCAAGGAGTGGGGCAGTGTCGACATCATGTGCGCCAATGCCGGCATCCTGCGCGACAAGTCGTTCGGCAAGATGGAAGCGGCCGATTTCCAGAAGGTGCTCGACGTGCATCTCGTCGGCACCTTCTACTGCTGCAAGGCGGTCTGGGCCGGCATGCGCGACCGCAATTACGGCCGCATCGTGCTGACGACCTCGTCCTCCGGCCTCTACGGCAATTTCGGTCAGGCCAATTACGGCGCGGCGAAATCAGGCATGGTCGGCCTGATGAACGTGCTGGCGGAAGAGGGCCGCAAGAACGACATCCGCGTCAACATCATCTCGCCGACGGCGGCGACCCGCATGACCGAAGAGCTGCTGCCGCCGCAGGCGCTGCAATTGATGAAGCCGAACGCGATCACGCCCGCGGTCGAGTATATGCTGAGCGAGGACGCGCCGACCCGCACCATCATGGGTGCCGGCGCCGGCTCCTTCGCGGTAATCAAGATCCTGGAGAGCGAGGGCATCAACCTGCCGGAGTCCGAATGGACGCCCGATGCGGTCGCCGCGCATTTCGCCGAGATCAGCGACATGTCGAAGGCCAAGGCGCTGGCGGGTGCTTTCGAGCAGACGCAGAAATACGTGGCGCAGGCCGCGGCACGGGCGGGGATCAAGCTCTGACTGACATCGCCGTCATCGGTGCCGGTCCCGCCGGGCTGATGGCGGCGGAGGTGCTCGCGTCGGGCGGGGCCCGCGTCACCGTCTACGATGCGATGCCGTCAGCCGGCCGCAAATTCCTGATGGCCGGACGTGGTGGCCTCAATCTTACCCACAGCGAGCCGCTGGCGGGTTTCCTCGAGCGCTATCGCGAAGCGATGCCGCATCTGCGCGCCGCGGTCGAAGCGTTTCCACCCGACGCGCTGCGCGACTGGAGCGCAGGCCTTGGGCAGCTGACCTTCGTTGGCAGCAGCGGACGGGTGTTTCCAAGGACGTTCAAGGCCTCGCCCCTGCTGCGCGCCTGGCTGCGGCGGCTCGATGCATCTGGTGTGCGGTTCGCGTTTCGGCACCGCTGGACCGGCTGGGATGCGGAGGGGCGGCTGCAATTCCATACGCCCGAGAGCCTGCTTGCGATCGAGGCCAAGGCAACCGTGCTCGCGCTTGGTGGTGCGAGCTGGCCGCGATTGGGCTCGGACGGTGCGTGGGTCGATTGCCTCGCCGCGAAGGGTGTTGCCATCTCCAAGCTGAGGCCCGCCAATTCCGCCTTCACGGTCGCATGGTCCGACGTTTTTCGCGACCGCTTCGAAGGCCAGCCGCTCAAGGGCGTGGCGCTGACGGTCGGCGCGCACACGGTGCGCGGCGAAGCGATGATCACCCGCAGCGGCATCGAAGGCGGTGCGATCTACGCGTTGTCGGCGGAGCTGCGCGAGGCGGTGCTCGGGATCGGGCAGGCGACCTTGACGATCGCGTTGCGGCCGGATCTCACCGCCGACGCGCTGACCACGCGGCTATCAGGGACACGCGGCAAGCAATCGCTCGCAAATTTCCTGCGCAAGGCCGCGCAATTGTCGCCGGTCGGCATTGGCCTGATGCAGGAGGCGACCATTGCCTCAGGCCGATCGCTGGCGGCGTTCTCACCGACGGAGCTTGCGCACCTGGCGAATGCGATTCCGGTTCAGCTCACCGGCATCGCGCCGATCGATCGCGCGATCTCGACGGCGGGCGGGATCGCCTTCGACGAGCTCGACGACCGCTTCATGCTGCGCAAATTGCCCGGCGTGTTCGCCGCCGGCGAGATGCTGGATTGGGAAGCCCCGACCGGCGGCTATCTGCTCCAAGCATCGTTCGCGACGGGGGCGGCTGCAGGCAGGGGCGTGCTGGAGTGGCTCAGCCGCTAACCGCGCAGCGACGCAATCCAGACTGGATTGCTTCGTCACAAGGGCGCCTCGCAATGACGGAGAGAGACCGGTGCGCTATCGCAACTTCCCGCGCGCCGCCACCGGAAGCGTGCCGATGATCTCATCGCCGCGGACCATCACCACCTCGTCCATCATGTTGACGACGACGCAGACGTGGTTCGGCACGATGCGGACGACATCGCCGACATTCGGGCGTGTGTTGCTGCGGGAGAGGTCGAGGAAGCCGTGCTCCTCTGCGAATTTGGCGATCTTGGCCTCGGGGTGCTCGAGGATCAGGCCGTGGCCGTCGAGGCCGCCGGTGTCGGTCGTCAATGTCTTCGAGCCGGCATCGAGAATGCCGCGCTCGGGGGCGGCGCGGCTCACCACCGTCGAATAGACGTGCAGCGCGCAATCGTCCCAGGTGGCGGAGCCGGCTGCGACCTGCATGCGGTCGTTGTAAATATAGGTTCCGAAGCGATGCTCGGTGCCGCCCCTGAGCTTGCCGATGTTGACCAGGTTCGGTGTGCCGCCGGTCGAGACGATCTTGGCGTCCAGCCCGTGCGCGCGCACGCCGGCCAGTGCCTCGTCGAAGAATTTCTGCGCATCGCCCCAGCCAGTCTCGGTCGGGTAGAGCATGAAGCCGGCAAATTCGAGCCCCTTCGACGCGGCGATCTCGCGCGCCAGCGCGATCGCTTCCGCCGGCGTCTCGACGCCCGCGCGCTTGCGCCCCGTATCGCATTCGACCACGACCGAGAGCGGACGGCCCGAGGCCGCGGCGGCCTTGGGCAGTCCGGCAACGACGGTCGAATTGTCGGCGGCGACCGTCATCCTGGTCTTGGCATTGAGCGCGCCGAGCCGCGCCATCTTTTCCTCGCCGAGCAGATTGTAGCTGATCAGGATGTCGTCGATGCCGGCATTGGCCATGATCTCGGCCTCGCCGATCTTCTGGCAGGTGATGCCCTTGGCGCCGGCCGCGACCTGCATCTTTGCGATCGTCGGGTTCTTGTGCGTCTTGATATGCGGCCGGTTGGCGATGCCGGCGTCGTCGCAGGCCTTCTGGATGCGCGCAATGTTGCGCTCGACCCTGTCCATGTCGATGACGGCGCAGGGCGTGCCGTATTCGCGGGCGATTTTTGCGGCGAGGGGAGTGGTCATGGGTCAAGCCTGTTCTATCTCTTCGCGGAGCATTTCGAGTTCGAGCCAGCGCTCTTCGGCTGCGGACAGGTCTTCATGTGCCCTGGCGATGGCGGCCGAGGTATCGTCGAATTTCTTGCGATCTTTTGCATAGAGATTGGGATCGTCAAGCACGCGCTGCAGCTTGGCGATGTCGGCCTGCAACGATTCCATCTTCTGCGGCAGCGTTTCCAGCGCGTGCTTCTCGTTGAAGCTCAGCTTGCGCTTCGGCGCGGAGGCGGGCGCAGCAACGCGCTCCTCCTTTTTCTCTGCGGTCGGCTGCGCTTTCGTGGTCTCGCGCTTGAGGTCCGTGCCGCGTTGCGCCAGCATGTCGCTGTAGCCGCCGGCATATTCGATCCACTTGCCGTTGCCCTCCGGCGCGATCACGGAGGTGACGACGCGATCGAGGAAGTCGCGGTCGTGGCTGATCAGGATGACCGTGCCCTCGTAGTCGCCGAGCATCTCCTCGAGCACGTCGAGCGTCTCGAGATCGAGATCGTTGGTCGGCTCGTCCAGCACCAGGAGGTTCGAGGGCTTCGCCAGCGCGCGCGCCAGCATCAGCCGACCGCGCTCACCGCCAGAGAGCACCTCCACCGGCGTGCCACGCTGCTCCTGGCCGAACAGGAAGTCCTTCATGTAGCCGACGACGTGCTTCGGCTTGCCGCCGACCATGATTTGATCGCCACGACCGCCGGTCAGCGCCTCGGCCAGCGTCGACTTGGGATCGAGGCTTTCACGATGCTGGTCGAGCGTGGCGGTCTCGAGATTGGCTCCTAACCGTACCGTGCCGGAATCTGGTTGCGCAGCACCGGTCAAGAGATTGACCAGCGTGGTCTTGCCGGCGCCGTTCGGGCCGATGATGCCGAGCCGGTCGCCGCGCTGGATGCGGGTGGAGAAATTGTCGACGATCACGCGATCGCCATAGGCCTTGCTGATGCCCTTGGCCTCGATCACCAGCTTGCCGGATTGCTCGGCTTCAGCGGCTGCGAGACTGGCGGTGCCGGCGGTGCCGCGATAATTGCGGCGCTGGTCGCGTAGCGCATGCAGATTGGCGAGCCGCTTGACGTTGCGCTTGCGGCGGCCGGAGACGCCGTGGCGCAGCCAGTGCTCCTCGTCGACGATCTTGCGGTCGAGCTTGTGCTGATCGCGTTCCTCCTCCGCCAGCACCTCGTCGCGCCAGGTCTCGAACGAGGCAAAGCCGCGATCGATCTGCTTGATCTTGCCGCGGTCGAGCCAGGCGGTGGAGCGCGAGAGATTGGTGAGGAAGCGGCGGTCGTGGCTGATGATGACAAGCGCGCTGCGCCGGGAGTCGAGCTCCTTTTCCAGCCATTCGATGGTGGAGAGATCGAGATGGTTGGTCGGCTCGTCCAGCAGCAGGATGTCGGGCGAGGGCGCGAGCACATAGGCCAACGCTGCGCGGCGCGCCTCGCCGCCGGAGAGATTATGCGGGTTCTCCTCGCCGGTCAGGCCGAGCTGCTCGAGCAGATAGCGCGCCTGGTGCTGATCGTCGCCGGGGGCGAGCCCGGATTCGACGTAGGCCAGCGTGGTCTTGTACTCGCCGAAGTCGGGCTCCTGCGGCAGATAGCGGACCGTCGCGCCGGGCTGCACGAAGCGCGTACCGTCATCGGGCTCGACCAGGCCGGCTGCAATTCTGAGCAGCGTCGATTTACCGGAGCCGTTGCGGCCGATCAGGCAGACGCGTTCGGACGGCGCGACATTGAGCTCGACGCCCGACAGCAGCGGCGTGCCGCCAAAGGTCAGCTTGATGTCTTTCAGTTGGATCAGCGGGGGTGCCATGACTAGCCCTGACTCGTGGCGGCCTGGTCGGCACGGCGGCGCTGGATCCGGCGCAGCGTCTGATCGAGCGCCGAGAGGAAGGCGGAGCGGTCCCGGGGCGAGAACGAGCGCGGGCCGCCGGTGACTTCGCCGGCCGAGCGCAAATCCGTCATCAGGTTGCGCACGGCCAGCGTCATGCCGATCGACTCTTCCGTAAACGGCTTGCCGTTCGGCGCGATCACGTCGGCTCCGGCTTTCACGCAGCGGCTCGCCAGCGGAATGTCCGACGTGACAACGACGTCGCCGGGCCTCGCCCGTTCGGCGATCCAGTCGTCGGCCGCGTCCATCCCAGCGCCCGCGGCGATGCGCTCGATCAGCGGGTCCTGCGGCACGCGGATAAAATTGCCGGCGACCACGCTGACGGGCACGCCGTGCCGGAGCGCGACGCGATAAATCTCGTCCTTCACCGGGCAGGCGTCGGCATCGACATAGATGCGGGTGGGGGTGTCAGTCATTCGCCGCGTGGTACCCCATTCGGGCCGCAAAGGCGAGGGGATTGACCGGTGTTCCCCGGGGCCTACGATCAGCTCTGAAACAACAAGAACTGAGGGGAAGCCAAGCCATGCCGAACCGGCTCGAAACCTGGCGCGTCGAGGCCTACAACACCGCCAAACAGTCCGAAAACAAGATGCACGACGACACGGTGGCGCGCCGCTTCGGCTTCTCCGGCGGGCTGGTCCCGGGCGTCGATGTCTTCGCCTACATGATGCACGTGCCGGTGGCCCGCTGGGGCCGCGATTTCCTGTCGCGCGGGCTGATCGAAGCCCGCTTCATCAAGCCGGTCTATGATGGCGAGACCGCCGATGTCGACGCCACCGAGCACAACGGCCTGCTCACGATCGAGGTTTTCAGTCGCACCGAGCTGTGCGCGACCGGGACTGCGTCGCTGCCGGCGGCTGCGCCGGCGGTGTCACTGAGTGACTATGTCGAGGTCCCCGCCGTCGCCGAGCGCAAACCGGTCAGCCCCGCGACGTTCGAGACAGGCAAATGGCTGGGCACCACGCCGCGCCGCTGGGCCGGGCAGGCGGCCACCGACTATCTTGCCGATGTCAGGGAGACCGATCCGGTCTTCGCGCGCGAAGGGCTCGGCCATCCCGGACTGATCCAGCGCGTGATGAACCGCGTGCTGGTCGACAACACCATTCTGGGCCCTTGGATTCACGTCGGCAGCCGCATGCAGCTCTTGTCCGCCGCGCGCACCGGCGATGAGATCACCGCGCGAGCGAAGGTCGCTGCGAATTACGAGAAGAAGGGGCACCGCTTCGTCGAGCTCGACGCGCTGGTCGTGGCCAATGGAACGACGCCGATTGCACATTGCCAGCACACCGCGATCTACCAGCCGCGCGAGCAGGCTGCGGCGTAGCGCGCCGGAAGGGGCACACCCCGCACGCACACTCGGTGTCATTCCCCGCGAAGGCGGGGAATCCAGTACGCCGCGGCTTCTCGGTCGATCATGACTGTCTCGGAGTACTGGATCGCCCGCCTTCGCGGGCGATGACAGTGTGGCGTTGGAGACAGCAGTCGCTTACGCCGCGCCCTTCGCATCCTGGATCGCGCGCCAGACGCGCTCCGGGGTCAGCGGCATGTCGATGTGCTTGATGCCGTAGTCCGAGAGTGCATCCACCACCGCGTTCACCACCGTGGACAGGCTGCCGGCGCAGCCGGCTTCGCCGCAGCCCTTGGTGCCCAGGGGATTGCTCTTGGCCGGCACCGGATGGTCACCGACCTCCATGAACGGGACGTCCTCGGCGCGGGGCAGCGCATAGTCCATCAGGGAGCCCGTGATCGGTTGGCCGCTCTCGTCGTAGCGGACATGCTCCATCAGCGCCTGGCCGATGCCCTGGACGACGCCGCCGTGAAGCTGGCCAGCGACCAGCATCGGGTTGATGACGGTGCCGAAGTCGTTGACCGCGCTGTAACGCACGATCTGCACCACGCCGGTCTCGGGATCGACCTCGACCTCGGCGACGTGGCAGCCGTTCGGGAAGGCCGACGGAATCGGCTCGCTGGTGTGATCGACGTCGAGCGAGTCAGGCACGCCGTCCGGCACCTTGCCGTCATGCAGCTTCTTGGCGAGCTCCATGATGTCGATGCTGCGGTCGGTGCCGGCGATGGTGAAGCTGCCGTCGGCAAACTCGATGTCGGCTTCGGATGCCTCCAGCATGTGCGCGGCGGCGCGCTTGCCCTTCTCGATGACGAGCTTCGAGGATTCCACGATGGCTTGCCCGGTCGCGGTGATCGAGCGCGAGCCGCCGGTGCCGTTGCCGGTGTGCACGATGTCGCTGTCGCCCTGCACCAGCTTCACGCTCTCGAAGGGAACGCCAAGCTGTGCGCACAGCACCTGCGCGAACGGCGTCGCGTGGCCCTGGCCGTAATCCAGCGTGCCGGTGATCAGCTGCACGCTGCCGTCGGGGTCGAACACGATCTTGCCGAGTTCGGGGCTCGGCGGCGCGGTGACCTCGAGATAGGAGCCGACCGCGATGCCGCGCAGCTTGCCGGCCTTCTTGCTCTCCTTCTTGCGCTTGGCAAAGTTCTCGTGGTCGGAGATTTCCAGCGCCTTGTTGAACACGGACTGGAAGTCACCGCTGTCATAGGTGACGCCTGATGACGCCGGAAACGGCATCTGGTTCGGCTTGATGAAGTTGCGCTTGCGCATCGTCAGCCGGTTGATGCCCATCTCGTCGGCGGCACGGTCGATCAACCGCTCCATGTAGTAGTTGGCCTCGGGCCGGCCGGCGCCGCGATAGGCGCCCATCAGCGTGGTGTTGGTCAGCACCGTCTTGATGTCGACGCCCATCAGCGGCGTGCGGTAGACGCTGGAAAAGTTCTTGCCGGTGTTGAGCGACAGCGGCCCCGGCGCAACGCCGGTGATGTAGGCGCCGAGATTGCCGTAGCCGGAGAGTTTCGCCGCGAGGAAATGCCCCTCGGCATCGAGCGCGAGCTCGGCATGGATTTTCTGCGCGCGACCGTGGCTGTCGGAAAGAAAGCTGGTGGAGCGCTCGTCGAGCCATTTCACCGGGCGTCCCAGCGCCTTCGCCGCATACAGGATGCACATGTATTCGGGGTAGTTGACGTTCTTCATGCCGAAGGAGCCGCCGACATTGGCGGTGAGGATCCGCACTTTCTCGTTCGGCACTTTCAGGTTCTTGGCGAGGTTGGCGCGGTTGCCCGCGACGCCCTGCGTCGGCATCTGGATGGTGTAGCGCTCGGTGGCCTTGTCGTAGGAGGCAAGACCGACCCGCGGCTCCATCGAGACCACGGCGACGCGGGTGTTCTCGATGTCGATCCTGGTGACGTGGGCGGCGCTGGCGAAGGCGGCGTTCACCTTCTCCATGTCGCCATAGTGATAGTCGAGCGCGACATTGTTCGGGATGTGGTCGTAGAGCTGCGGCGCGCCGGGCTTGGCGGCTTCCTCGGGATCGGTCACCGCCGGCAGCGGCTCGATGTCGAGCTCGACGGCTTCGGCCGCATCGCGGGCCTGCGCCAGCGTCTCCGCCACGACGAAGGCGACGGGGTCGCCGACGAAGCGGACCTTGTCGGTTGCCAGCGGGTGGCGGTTGGTCTGGAGCAGGGGTGAGCCGTCACGGTTCTTCAGCGGCAGGCCGCAGGTGAAGGGGCCATAGCCGGCGGCATCGATGTCCTTGCCGGTCCACACGCCCAGCACGCCCGGCATTGCCTTGGCGGCGTCGGTGCCGATGCCGCGGATGATTCCGTGAGCGTGGGTCGAGCGGACGATCACGGCATAGGCCTGGCCGGGCAGGTTGAAATCGTCGGTGTAGCGGCCCTTGCCGCGCACCAGCGTGTCGTCTTCCTTGCGGCGGACCGGCTGCCCGACGCCGTATTTTTGCAGTGCAATAGCGTTTTCGAGCGTCGAGGATTTGGTGTGTTCTTGCATGGAAATGACCTGAAAAGCCGGCAATTGCGCGTTTTATGGGCGCCTTCGAGACCGGGATCTCTCAGATAACCCGCCACCGCGTTCACGACAACGCACGAATGGACATGGTCCCATTGTGATGCGTTGTTGCGCATGTCAGCCGCGCTGCTAATGTTTCAGGCGAAAAAGCAATTCCGGATCGACCCTTAGGGTCGTGGAAAGACAGTTTGTATGAATGACCACACGCGGCTCCGCGACGGCCATGGGCCGCACGGTGAGCTGGAGGGGTCGATGGCGGCGGTGGCATTGGCCACTGAACCGGCCGTCCCCGCGCAAGCGGGAACCGGCGTCTATGCGGCGCTGGACCTCGGCACCAACAATTGCAGGCTCCTGATCGCCTGTCCGACCCACGATGGCTTTCGCGTGGTCGATTCCTTCTCGCGGATCATCCGGCTCGGCGAGGGCGTCTCGGCGACGGGGTGCATCAGCGAGGCTGCTATCGATCGCGCCATCGCCGCGCTCAGCATTTGCCGGGACAAGATCAACCTGCGCAAGGCCAAGCGTTTGCGGCTGATCGCGACCGAAGCCTGCCGCGCCGCCTCGAACGCGGAAGGCTTCCGCAGCCGCGTCGCGGCCGAGACCGGCATCGAGCTCGAGGTGATCGACCGCGAGACCGAAGCCTCGCTCGCCATGCTCGGCTGCTCGCCGCTGGTCGATCCGAAGGGCCGCGGCGCGATCCTGTTCGACATCGGCGGCGGCTCGACCGAGCTGGTGCGGATCGAGCGCGACCCGCAAAATCCGGAGCCGCGCATCAAGGCATGGATGTCGATCCCCTACGGTGTGGTCACCCTCGCCGAACAGTTCGGCGGCCGCGACGTGACGCCCGAAATCTACACTGCGATGGAGCGCGCGGTCGCAAGCCACGTCGCGCCCTTCGCTGAGCAACACGGCCGCGATCTCACCGACATGCATCTGCTCGGCACGTCAGGCACCGTGACGACGCTCGCCGGTATCCATCTCAATCTCCTGCGCTACGACCGCCGCCGCATCGACAGCATCTGGATGAACGATACCGACATCACCGCGACCATCAACAAGCTGCTCGGCATGAGCTATGAGGACCGCGCCAACAACAGCTGCATCAGCGTCGAGCGCGCCGATCTCGTTCTGGCCGGCTGCGCCATCCTCGATGCGATCAGGCGCGCGTTCCCGCTGCCGCGCCTGCGCGTCGCCGATCGCGGCCTGCGCGAGGGCATGCTGGTCGAGATGATGCGCGAGGACGGCGCACTCAGGAGCTGGTGAGATGGCGAAAGACACCACCGGCCGCTTGCACGTCCAGGTCAAGACCGGCGGCAAGCGCAAATTGTCGTCCAAGCTCTGGCTGGAGCGGCAGCTCAACGATCCCTATGTGGCCAAGGCCAAGGCCGCGGGCTATCGCTCGCGCGCAGCGTTCAAGCTGCTCGAGATCGACGACAAGTTCCGCCTGCTCAAGCCCGGCATGGCCGTGGTCGATCTCGGCGCAGCCCCCGGCGGCTGGAGCCAGATCGCCGCCAAGCGCGTCGGCTCGGTCGATGGCAAGGGCAAGGTCGTCGCGATCGACCTGCTGGAGATGCCCGGGATTCCCGGCGTCGACTTTGCGCAGCTCGACTTCATGGACAACGACGCGCCGGAAAAGCTTACAGCCATGCTGGGCGGCGGCGCCGATATCGTGATGTCCGACATGGCCGCCAATACCACCGGCCACCGAAAGACCGACCAACTCCGCATCGTCGGCCTGGTCGAGACCGCGGCTGCGTTTGCCTGCGATGTGCTCAAGCCCGGCGGCACGTTCCTCGCCAAGACGTTCCAGAGCGGCGCCGATGCCGATCTGCTCGCGCAGCTCAAGCGCGATTTTGCGACGGTACGCCATGTGAAGCCGGCGGCGAGCCGGCAGGATTCGTCCGAGCGTTACGTGCTGGCGACGGGATTTCGGGGGCGCGGTTAGGACGCGCAGCGATCATCGGCGCTGCAACTCGTCCGGAAAGCCCCAGCCTTAGGCCACTTTCTTCTCGAAATTGGCGTACACGCTGAGCTTCAACCAAGCGCGGAGGTTTGTGGCCAGCTTGCTGCTCCCGGTCAGGACAAGCCGACCATCATCCGACATCTGGTCGGCAGTTGCGTATCCAAGCCAAATCTCGGTCATCGATTGAAGATCCGTTGACACGTAGAGATCGACATCGAAGCCTGGATCGACGAGGCAGAGGTCGACGTCCCTGTTCGGCTCCACGATCAGCCAATAGTTGCGCTCCGAATTGGGTCTGTCCTTGAAAATGAACTGGATGGTGTTGCGGCGTGGCGGCATCGGATCGGTATTGAGAGTTCGCCTGACGTCCCACATCAAGAGGTTGGCATCGAGGTTCTTCAAGGTTGCTTCTGTCGTCACCCATCTGTGGCCCCAGGCGCCGATGGCTTCGATGATTGGACGCAGCTCGGTCCCCGCTTCGGTGAGATGATATTCGTGGACGCCGGACTCGCGCTCGGCGGCGACGCGGGTGACGATGCCCGCGGCTTCGAGCTCTTTGAGCCGCTTGGACAGAAGGGCAGGCGACATGCTGGGCACGCCTCGCCGCAGCTCGTTGAACCGGGTCGATCCCATCACCAGCTCGCGCACGACAAGCAGCGTCCAGCGAGAGCAAATGACCTCGGCTGCCATCGAAACTGGGCAGAACTGATTGTAGCCGCCATCCGACATTCGATCGCTTCCTTTCGGCCAGTCATTTCCGAGCTCGTGAGGCTAGGAGGAAGTCGATGGATTGGCCAGTACAGAATCTGTACCGCTGGGGTTCAGATACGGAACTGGATGCCTTCGTGCAGTCATGGCTCGCTGTCGTCCAATCGCGAGAAGCGATGCCGCTTCCGGCGGGTTGCCGGGCAACAGGAGATGACTGATGTCAGTGACGACGCTCCCCCTCGACTATACCTCCATCAAGCAACGACAGCGCGCAGTCTGGTCGGCAGGCGACTATGCAATGATTGGGACCACGCTTCAGATCGTGGGCGAGCGGCTGTGCGAGACTCTCGATCTTCGGGCCGGAAGCCGTGTGCTCGACGTCGCCGCCGGCAATGGAAACGCGACGCTCGCCGCCGCGCGCCGCTTCGCGCAAGTCACGTCCACCGACTATGTCGGCGCGCTTCTCGAGCGGGGTCGGGAGCGCGCCGCCGCGGAACGCGTCGCCGTCGATTTCCAGGAGGCCGATGCCGAGGCGCTGCCGTTTCCCGACGTCAGCTTCGATACTGCGTTGTCTACATTCGGCGTCATGTTCACCCCGGATCAGGACAAGGCGGCGGCCGAGCTCGTGCGTGTGGTGCGACGCGGTGGAAAGATAGGGCTCGCTAACTGGACGCCGGACGGATTCATCGGTCAGCTCCTCAAGCTCGTCGGAAAATATGCGCCGCCGCCATCCGGGGTTAGGTCGCCGACCCTATGGGGCACCGTCGCGCGGCTCGGCGAGCTGTTTCCGCGTCACCAGATCGATGCCTCGGAGCAGACGTTCACTTTCCGGTACCGGTCGCCGGCCCATTGGCTTGACGTGTTTCGTTCATACTACGGTCCCACCAACCGCGCGTTCGCCGCGCTGGACGCGGACAAGGCAGCGGCGCTGGAGGCCGACATTCTCGATCTGCTGGAGAAATCGAATTGGGGCGATCGCGGCGACCTCGTCGTTCCCAGCACTTATCTCGAGGTGGTCGTTACGATTGCGTGAGTGCTGGGTGAACGGCGGGGCCACCACATCTTCCGGTCCGTGGGCCTGACGAAGGTCCCGGCGGGTTGAGTGATCGTTGGATCGAACCGGTAGAGGCCTCGCTGCAGACGGGCAGCGGCCTCTACGCAACCGTCACGTTTCGGACCATGCAGATCCATGGTCTACGCAGGAGTGACTCTATGAGATGTTGTGCTGACGTTCGCGACACGAACCAAAGGTGTCTCACTGAACAAGAACGTATCGGGGAACGCTTTCTCGAACAATTCGCTCTGCTTGAGGATGGTCTGGCACATCTTCAACTTCAGATGCGCCGCATGTCGGAAAGCGCCAAGCAGTTTGGCAGCCTCGCGAGGCAGATGCGGCAAGCAACCTATCCAGCAGATTGCGGCAAGCAAGACATGACCATTCGGTTCGAGCACCGTGGAGGTCGCTCGGTCAAAGGCGAGTAACCCCTTTTCAGAGCCTGGCGTGGATTGCGCAACGGCTTCCGCGCTCCTGAATTTGAGGGATTGGCATCGTGGGCTACCCCAATCGCTGATCCCGCATGTCCTGCGTGTCTTCCGTCGCCGTCTTGACGGCGGCGGTTGCGGCGCTCTTGGCCGCGCCCTTGCGGCTTGCGACCTCGATCGCCTTGCGGCCCGAGATCTCGTGGCCGGCGTCGGCGGGCATCTGCCAGAAGAACCAGCTCGACGCCGCCGAGGTCAGCGCCACCACGATAAAGGCCGGCATGAACACGGTGGCGTTGAGCTCGTTGACGTGGTTCAGCCACATCGTCGTCTCCACGGAGGCGGCACCGACCGCGACGCCGGCTGAGACGGCGAGCTGCTGGTTGACGCTGACGAGCGTGGTCGCGCGGCTCATCTGCGGGCTCTCGACGTCGGCATAGGCCACCGTGTTGATAGCGGTGAACTCCAGCGAACGGAAGAAGCCGCCGACCACCAGGATGACCATGATGATCAGGAGCGGGGTCGTCACCGTGAACAGCGCACAGACGCCGAGGAAGAACGCGCTGACGATCGCGTTCACCGTCATCAGATTGCGGAAGCCGAAGGCGCGGATGAGACGCGCCGCCAGCGTCTTCATGCCCATCGCGCCGAGCGAGGAGGAGAAGGTGACGAGGCCCGAATGAAACGGCGACAGCCCGAAGCCGATCTGCATCAACAGCGGCAGCAGGAAGGGCAGGGCACCGATGCCGAGCCGGAACATGAAGCCGCCGACGATGGCCGCCCGCAACGTCGGCAGCCGCAGCAGCGAGAAGTCCAGCACCGGCGATCCGGTCCGGCGGGCGTGAATGACGTAGAGCGTCATCGAGATCGCGCCGCCGGCAACCAGGCCTGCCACCGTGCTCCAGGGCAACAGATTGAGGCCGGCAACCGACAGGCCGAACGCGATGCCCGCAAGGCCGATGCCGGCGAGCACCATGCCGTAGAGATCGAACTTCTCCTGCGTCTCGCTCTTGATGGGATCGATGAACTTCAACGCCATGAAGATGCCGAGCAGCCCGATCGGAATGTTGATCAGGAAGATCCAGTGCCACGACGCATACGTCGTGATGAAGCCGCCGAGCGGGGGGCCGATCACGGGACCTATCAGGGCAGGCACCGTCACCCAGGCCATCGCGTTGACGAGCGCGCTCTTGTCGACCGAGCGCAGCAGCACGAGACGCCCGACCGGCGTCATCATCGCGCCGCCCATGCCCTGAAGGATGCGTGCGAACACGAAGTCGGTCACCGACCCCGAGAGCGCGCAGCCGACCGAGCCGATCATGAACACGCCGACCGCGATCGCGAACACCATGCGTGCGCCGAACCGGTCGGCGGTCCAGCCGCTCGCCGGGATGAACACCGCGAGCGACAGCAGGTACGAGGTGATCGCAAGCTTCAGCGTCAGCGGGCTGGTGCCGATGTCGGCCGCGATCGCCGGCAGCGAAGTGGCGATCACCGTGGAGTCCATGTTCTCCATGAAGAGCGCGGTGGCCACGATCAGCGGAATGATGCGTTGCTTGTCGACCATGACGGATTGGTAATGGAAATCAGTGGGAAGGGCGAGAATTGCGGCTTATCACCGCCACCGGCGGCGGACCATTGTGGATCGGCGCATAGCACCTAAATGCTGCGCGACACTCCCTCGTCATTCCGGGCTTGCGCCTGTCGGCGCGCCCCGGAATGACGGTGGGAATGGGCTTTCCCCGCTGAAATTCACGTAAAAAAGCCTGTGCATGGCTGGCCAGCGGTCCGATTTGCTTTGATTCGTCACGCGGCCGTGCTATCGACCCGCGTCAACCCCACCGATGGGCTCCGATTCTCCGGCGATGCCGCAAGGTACGCCGAGGGCGGCGCTCATCCATACTCATTTGCGGCAGGGCCGCAGGAAGGAGTTGGCATATGGCCACGGTGCAACTTCAAGGCATCCGCGAAGCCTTTACGTTCGACGACGTGCTGTTGAAGCCGGGCCTGTCCGACGTCATGCCGGGCGAGGTCGACATCCGCTCCCGCGTCACCCGCGCCATTCCGCTCAACATCCCGATCATGGCCTCCGCCATGGACACCGTCACCGAGGCCCGCATGGCGATCGCCATGGCCCAGGCCGGCGGCCTCGGCGTCATCCACCGCAATTTCGATCCCGAAGGGCAGGCCGCCCAGGTCCGGCAGGTCAAGCGCTACGAGTCGGGCATGGTGGTGAACCCGCTCACCATCAGCCCCGAGGCCACGCTCGACGATGCGCTCAAGCTGATGAGCGACCACGGCATCTCCGGCATTCCCGTCGTCACCGGCGCCGGCAAGAACACGCCAGGCAAGCTGGTCGGCATCCTCACCAACCGCGACGTGCGGTTTGCCACCGACCGCCGGCAAAAAGTCTCCGAGCTGATGACGCATGAAAAGCTCGTCACGGTGCGGGAGAATGTCAGCCAGGACGAGGCTCGGCGGATGCTGCACCAGCATCGCATCGAGAAGCTGCTCGTCGTCGACGACCAGTATCGCTGCGTCGGCCTCATCACCGTGAAGGACATGGAGAAGGCGGTCGCCCATCCGCTCGCCTGCAAGGACGCGCAGGGCCGCCTCCGCGTCGCCGCCGCCACCACCGTCGGTGACACCGGCTTCGAGCGTACCGAGCGGCTGATCGACGCCGGCGTCGATCTCGTCGTCGTCGACACCGCGCACGGCCATTCCCGTCACGTGCTGCATGCGGTCAACCGCATCAAGCGTCTCTCCAACTCCGTGCAGGTCGTCGCCGGCAACGTCGCGACGTCGGAAGGCGCGCAGGCGCTGATCGATGCGGGCGCTGATTGCATCAAGGTCGGCATCGGTCCGGGTTCGATCTGCACCACGCGCATCGTCGCCGGTGTCGGCGTGCCGCAACTCACCGCGATCATGGATGCGGTCGAGGCCGCGAAGAAGTCCGACATCCCCGTCATCGCCGACGGCGGCATCAAGTTCTCCGGCGACCTCGCCAAGGCGCTCGCCGCCGGTGCCGACATCGCGATGGTCGGCTCGCTGCTCGCGGGCACCGACGAGACACCGGGCGAAGTCTTCCTGTGGCAGGGCCGTTCCTACAAGGCCTATCGCGGCATGGGCTCGGTCGGCGCGATGGCGCGGGGATCTGCCGACCGCTACTTCCAGCAGGACATCAAGGATTCGCTCAAGCTCGTGCCTGAAGGCATCGAGGGCCAGGTGCCGTACAAGGGCCCGGTCGGCAACGTCATGCACCAGCTCGCCGGTGGCCTCCGCGCCGCGATGGGCTATGTCGGCGCCAAGGACATGAACGAGCTGCACGCCAAGGCACAGTTCGTCCGCATCACCGGCGCGGGCCTGCGCGAAAGCCACGTCCACGACGTGACCATCACGCGCGAGAGCCCGAACTATCCGGGCGGCGGCTAGTTCTCCGCTCTGTTTTCGGCTGCGCGTCGGATTGCGACGCGCCCGCCAAAATGACGGTGTCATGCCCCGCGAAGGCGGGGCATCCAGTACGCCGCGGTCCTTCGGTTCAATCACTGCTGTCTCTGGGATACTGGATCGCCCGCCTTCGCGGGCGATGACACCGAGCGTGTGGATTTGCTTCATTCCCGCGCACCTCCTAAATGACTGCAACAAGCAGTCAGGAGGAAGCCATCATGTCCCAAGCAAAACGCATCGTTCTCGCCGCGCGTCCCGTCGGCGAACCCAAATCGTCTGATTTTCGCCTGGAGGAATTCGCGGCGCCGACGCCCGGCGCCGGCGAAGTTCTGCTGCGCACGATCTGGCTGTCGCTCGATCCCTACATGCGCGGGCGCATGAGCGACGGTCCGTCCTACGCCGCGCCGGTGCCGGTCGGCGGCGTGATGGAAGGCGAGGCGGTGAGCGAGGTTGCGGCCTCCAGCAATCCTGATTTCGCGGTGGGCGACATCGTTCGTGCACGCACAGGCTGGCAGACGCATGCGATCTCGAACGGCAAGGGTCTGATCAAGGTCGATCCCAGGCTCGGCCCGATCTCGACCTCGATCGGCGTGCTCGGCATGCCCGGCATGACCGCCTATACGGGCCTGCTCGATATCGGCAAGCCGCAAGCCGGCGAGACCGTCGTCGTCGCCGGCGCTTCCGGCGCGGTCGGCTCTGCCGTCGGCCAGATCGCGAAGATCAAGGGCGCACGCGCGGTCGGCATCGCCGGCGGCAAGGACAAGTGCGACTACGTGGTGAAGGAGCTCGGCTTCGATGCCTGCATCGATCACCGCGATCCTGATTTGCCTGCGAAGCTGAAGGACGCCTGCCCTAAAGGCATCGACGTTTATTTCGAGAATGTCGGCGGCGCCGTGTTCGAGGCGGTGTTCCCGCTGCTCAATCCGTTCGCGCGCGTGCCGGTCTGCGGCCTGATCGCCCATTACAACGACACCGAGGCCAAGCCGCCGAAATGGGCCGCATCCATGATGCGCGCGACGCTGACCAAGCGGCTGACCTTCCGCGGCTTCATCGTCTCCGACTTCGCCAGCCGCCATGGCGACTTCCTGCGCGACATGTCGGGATGGGTCCGCGACGGCAAGGTGAAGTACAAGGAGTTCGTCACCGATGGCCTGGAGAGCGCCCCCGGCGCCTTCATCGGGCTCCTGAAGGGGGCGAATTTCGGCAAGCAGCTCGTCCGGGTCGGGCCGGATAAGGCTTAACTTTCAAGGCCTGGAGCGTCTGCTGGTGGCCTGGGGCGCCGCGAAGTTGCCCCGGCGCCACATCCCGGGCGTCATTGGTTAACAAAGAGTTACCGATCGGCCACACCTGCCCGTAAAAGGCGCAAGGTGTGACCGGCGGTTCATTGACGTCTGGGCGAAGGCATTGAATCATCGCGCATATTTCAGGTGCTGCGATGTTTGAGATCGGTATTTTCTGCATAATCCTTCTGGCTGCCGGCTATTGGGCGGCGATGTTTGTCATGGGCCGCCATGATGACGTCATCCATGGCAAGTTCGTGCATAGCGAGGATGAAGAGGCGTTCGTGCAGCCTCCGATGCCGGCGCCGCCGCCACGCTTTCCCAAGCGTCCGGTGCACGCGACCCAGCCCGCCAACATTGTGCCGGCCAATGCTCCGGTCGCTCAGCCGGTGACCAGCGAAGCGCTGCAGTCGCTGCTGGCTGCAATCCAGCAGGATCTCAAGAGCGTCGCCTGAGAGGCGACGCGGCCGCTTAGTGCTCGCCGCCCATCTGGGCGAACAGCTCTTCGATGTCGATATCGACCTGGCCCGCCGCGCGGACGTGGCGGACTTCGAAATTGTCTGGGGCGAAGCGGTATTCGACGAGGCCGGTCTCCTTGATCGCGATCCGGTCCTGGCGGGCATCGTTGATCCTGAAGCCTGCCGACGGCGCCCAGACGTGCCTGACGTGGCGGAACGTGAAGTCGCGGCGCTGGTGCACGTGGCCGCTGGCGATGAGGCGGAGATCCACCCCGCCAAACATCTCGATCAACCGCGCACGCGCCGGCTGCGGCACGTAGCGGATCGAGGTCTCCGGTGTTTCAGCATCGTCGGGCAGGTTGAGAAACAGCGGCTTGTGGATGAACAGCGCGACCGGCCTGCCGTTCGCGCGTGAGATCTCGGAGGCGAGCCAGTCGAACTGCTCGGCCTCGAACGCGAGCCCTGAATTCATCACCAGCGAGTTGATGCCGATGAAGCGCCAGCCGGCGGCCTCGAACGACCAATGGTCCTCGCCGATGATGTCGCAAAACTGCCGGCGGTGCGCTTCCGCGATCGGCGGCTTGGGCGCCGGCCCGAGCGCGGTCGGGTTGTCGCCGATGTCGTGATTTCCGGGAATGTAGCGGCAGGCGACGGGGAGGGCTGCGTGCAGGCTTTTCGCAAACGCGATATCGTCGCGGCTCGTTGGCCCGTCGAAGGACACATCGCCCGTGTTGACGACGAGATCGGGCCTGTCGGCGTCGATATGCTCGCTGACGCGATGGAAGTTCGCGATCAGGCCCGGAAAGCGCCGGCCGAGATGCGTGTCGGAAATCTGGGTGAGGCGAAATTCGGACATGCGCAAACTATCGCGCGCGCAAACGTCGGAACGATGACGCGTGCGCAAAACGTGCGATGAAACAAAGTTTAAAGCACGCGATAGCGGATCGTGTAGGCGTCCTGCTGCGCGACGCCGCTTGCGATCGGCGAGGCGATGCGGTCGGCGAGGTGCCAGGGGCCGAACTGCTCGGTGCGATGCGGCTCGGCGGGCAGGCGCAGACGGAACTCGAACGTGCCCTTGCCGGGCAGGCTCAGCACCAGCACCCGGTCGGCGGTGCGGTGGTTCAGCGCCACCGCGCCGCGCAGCAGCGCGCGTCCGTCGGCAAGGTCGGTCACGCCGTCGACCAGGGCGAGGGTCTGGTTGCGGTCGGTGTGCAGCTCGATCTGGGTGTCGGCCGACACGGCGTTGAGCGTTTCGCGCGGCATCCGGATCTCGAACTCGACCGCGGGCCTGGAGGGGTTGAGGCCGAGATAGGCGAGCGCGGCGTGGCGCATGTCGTAGCCGGCGAAGGCGAGCAGGGCGACGGCAGCCAGCACGGCCAGACCGTGCCGGAACACGTCGCGCGAGGTTCGGTAGCCCAGGCGGAAATACACCGTCAGCGCCAGAGCGACGGCGAGGGCCGCCGCGATCCCTGACAGCGCCGACATCCAGATGCCGAGCTGGCCGTCGGCGGATTCGGTCCAAAGGCTGGACAGGGTGTTCATGGTGTTCTCCTGGCGCTATCCCGCCGGGCTCCAGGGGCCGAAATCGCTTTGACGATCGGCAGTTGGTCGCAGATGCGGGAACGCCGGTTCAACTCGTTGATTGTCAGCGCCAGAAGTCGCGGCTAATGACGGTCTGCGGCAATCCGCCTTACGGGAAAGATCCGATGTCCGTTCAAATGGTCCTGCTGCCGGTCTTCGTGCAGATCGGCCTCACCTTCGCGCTGCTGATCGGCATGGTGTTCGGGCGGCGGAAGGCGCTGGTCTCGGGCGAGACCAGGATTCGCGACATTGCGCTGGGCGAGCCGAACTGGCCGAAGGGTCCCACGCAAATCGCCAATTGCTACCGCAACCAGTTCGAGCTGCCGGTACTGTTCTACGCCCTGATCGCACTGGCGCTGCCGCTCCGCCATGCCGATCTCCTCATCGTGCTGATGTCCTGGGTGTTCGTGGTGAGCCGCTTTGCCCATGCCGGCGTGTTCGTCACCTCGAACGATCTCGGCTACCGCTCGTCGGTCTGGCTCGCCGGCGTGCTCGTGCTGCTGGTGATGTGGATCTACTTCGCATTGAAAATCCTGTTGCTGATCTGATCCTTGCTGGTCCGATTTGATCTGAAAGATTCAAATGACTCCCGCTGCCCGGCTGTCCGCAGCCATCGAACTGATCGACATCATCGAACGCGACCGCGTGCCCGCGGCCAAGGCGCTGAAGGAGTGGGGCACCGCGCACCGCTTCGCCGGCTCCGGCGACCGCGCCGCCATTGCCGGCCTCGTCTGGGACGTGCTGCGCCGCTATGCCTCGAGCGCCTACCTCATGGACGGTGACAGCGCGCGGGCGCGGCTGATCGGCATGCTCCGCCTCGAGCGGAACATGGACATCGCGACCATGGCCGCGATGTTCGACGGCAGCCGGTTTGCGCCGGAGCCGCTGACTGCAGCAGAGGAGGCAGCGCTCAGCCGTCGCTCGCTGAAGGACGCGCCCGCCGTGATTGCCGGCGACTATCCGGAATGGCTCGATTCCCATCTGGCCAAAGTGTTCGGCGAGGACCGCGCGGCGGAGGCCGCGGCAATGGCGAGCCGGGCGCCGCTCGATCTGCGCGTCAACACGCTAAAATCCAATCGCGACAAGGTGCTGAAGGCGCTTGCTCATCTTCATGCGAAACCGACGCCCTGGTCGCCAAACGGCCTGCGTATCGAGCTTTCGGCGGATGCGCGCAACCCGGGCATCCAGGCCGAGGAGGATTTCATCAAGGGCGGCATTGAAGTGCAGGATGAGGGATCGCAGCTTGCGGCTCTGTTCACCGCGGCCAAACCCGGCGAGCAGGTGATCGATCTCTGTGCCGGCGCCGGCGGCAAGACGCTGGCGCTCGCCGCGCTGATGCAGGGCAAGGGGCGGCTGATCGCGACCGACCGCGACAAGCGCCAGCTTGCCCCGATCCACGAGCGCCTGTCGCGCGCCGGCGTCCACAATGCCGACGTCCGCACGCCCAAGGGCGAAGCGGATCCGCTCGCCGACATCAGCGCCACCGCCGACCTCGTCGTGATCGACGCGCCCTGCACGGGAACCGGCACCTGGCGCCGCAACCCCGACGCCAAATGGCGCATGCGGCCAGGCGCGCTGGAGGTTCGCCTGAAGGACCAGGCTGAGGTGCTGGAGCGCGCGGTTCCGCTGGTCAAGACCGGCGGCCGCATCGCCTACATCACCTGCTCGGTGCTGTCCGAAGAGAACAACGAGCAGGTAAGGGCGTTCGTCGCAAAACATCCGGAGTTTTCGACGCTGCCGCCGGAGCAGACCGCAAGCGTGCTCTGGGACAAGGCCGAGGACTTTGCCAAGGCCGCGCTGCAATCGCCTGAGGGCTGGCTGATGACCCCGCGCCGAACGGGGACGGACGGGTTCTTCGTCTCGGTTCTGAAGAAGGGCGGCTGATCTCGTTCCGCCGTCGTTTCGGGCTTTCGCGGCGCGAACCGCGGAATGAAGCATGGCTCAAACAAAAACCCCGCGAACCGGATCCCGGTCGCGGGGTTTCTGAACTCGACGATCCGCCGGTACGTCCGCGGTCAGATCGTGAATGGCGTGGCTGGCTAGCCGGCGCGGAGGTTGTCGGCCGCGGACTTGCCGCTGCGGCGGTCCGCGACGATGTCGAACGACACCTTCTGGCCCTCGTTGAGGGTCGACAGACCCGCGCGCTCGACGGCGCTGATGTGGACGAACACGTCCTTGTCGCCGTCATCCGGCTGGATGAAGCCGAAGCCCTTTTGGTTGTTGAACCACTTCACGGTGCCCATTGCCATAGTCATGTCCTTTCAATTGACGATGCACTCAGGGGGACAAATGCGCCTTGTCGGCGCCCACGTCCCGATTGGTCGATTTTGGAGAAATACCTGAAACGTGCTCGCCCATTGAAAATGAGGCGCAGCGGCCCAGTCGTTCGGCCAAGGATCGATGTTCACAATCTAGCGATTTTTTGGGGCAACTTCAAGGCGGCACGCGCTGACAGCGAGCTGGCAGCAGTTTTCTATTTTGCGCTGCAAACCTCGTCCGAAGGATGGTTCCGTCAATCCACGATGAAGAGCGTCGCACCCCCCGTCGTCGAGGAGCGATGCGCAGCGTCGCCGAAATCCGATACCTGATAGCTCATGCCCGGCGTCAGCTTGAACCTGCGCCCGTCGCGCAGCTCGCTGTCGAGCTCGCCCGCGAGCACGTAGAGCACGTGGCCGCGATCGCACCAATGATCGGCGAGATAGCCCGGCGAATACTCCACCATCCGCACCCGGAGATCGCCGATGTTGAGCGTCCGCCACAGCGCGTGCCCGGTCTCGCCTGGATGCGTGGTGGCTTCGACCTTGCTCCAGTCGGTGACGGTGAAGGGCGAGGTGGGGAGTTTCATGGGGAGAGGTCCTGTGTCGGTGCCGGCGGAGAGTTGTTAGCGCACGCTGTCTTACCAGTCTCCGTCATTGCGCCCTCGGGGCACGCGTATCACACACTCTCGCTGTCATCGCCCGACTTGATCGGGCGATCCAGTACTCCGAGGCAGCGGTGATTCATCGAGGAGCCGCGGCGTACTGGATTCCCCGCTCCAGTGCGCAATTGCGCACAAGGCGGGGAATGACAGCGGTGGACGACGCTCTCAATGCGGCAAATGGTTCGCCGAGCCCTGCACGATCAACCCCGCATCATTCACGCGCAGATACTCGCAAATCTTCTTCCCGCGCTCGTTCTCGTAAAAAACCACCAGGCTGTCAGGACTGACGAACACATCGATCAACGTGAAGTGCAACTCCGGCAAAAGCCCGAGCGCCTTGCCCCAATAGGCGCGCAACTCGTCCTTGCCGCGCACGGTCCCGCTGGCATCGAACCCTATCGCCGGGATGCGGTCGGACGTCATCACCGTGGCATTGTCGTAAAGCGTCAGCACGCGCTCGAGATCGCGTGCGTTCCAGGCCTCGACCCAGGTCCGTCCGAGCGCGGCAAGCGTTGATGGCTGATGGAATTTCGACATGGCGTTCTCCCTGATCGGCCCCCGATTGTTGGCGGGGCATATTATGTCAATAATACTTACCTATATCCAGATGTCCATGCCCAAAGAAGCATGTGGGCGCGCAAACCTGCGCGGTTGCGGGCAGGGGGCTCATCGCGTATCTGCTTGCCATGACAGCAGCACAGAACGACCGCTTCGCGTCGACGCCTTCAGTGGCCTCGGCGCACGACAAGATTCTCATCGTCGACTTCGGCAGCCAGGTGACGCAGCTGATTGCGCGTCGCGTGCGCGAGGACGGCGTCTATTGCGAGATCGTCCCGTTCAACAAGGCCGAAGAGGCCTTCAAGGAGATGAAGCCGAAAGCGGTGATTCTCTCCGGCGGTCCCGAGTCGGTGCATGAGGCCGGCTCGCCCCGCGCCCCGCAGCTGATCTTCGCCTCCGGCGTGCCCGTGATGGGCATCTGCTACGGCCAGATGACCATGGCGGCCCAGTTAGGGGGCGAGGTCGAGGGCGGTCATCACCGCGAATTCGGCCGCGCCGATGTCGAGGTGAAAGCCGACAGCAAGCTGTTCGAGGACGTCTGGTCGTCAGGCAGCAAGAACCAGGTCTGGATGAGCCATGGCGATCGCATCACCAAGATGCCGCCGGGTTTCTCCGTCGCCGGCACCTCGCCGAACGCCCCCTTCGCGATCATCCAGGACGAGACGCGCAAGTACTACGGCCTGATGTTCCACCCCGAAGTGGTGCACACGCCCGACGGCGCCAAGCTGATCCGCAATTTCGTCCGCAAGATCGCCGGCCTCACCGGCGACTGGACCATGCGCGCCTTCCGCGAGGAAGAGATCGCCAAGATCCGCGCGCAGGTCGGCAAGGGCAAGGTGATCTGCGGCCTCTCCGGCGGCGTCGATTCCGCCGTCGCGGCCGTGCTGATCCACGAAGCCATCGGCGACCAGCTCACCTGCGTGTTCGTCGATCACGGCATGCTGCGTCTCGACGAAGCCAAGACCGTCGTCGACCTGTTCCGCCACCACTACAACATCCCGCTCGTGCACGTGGACGCTTCGAAGCAATTCCTCGGCGAACTCGAAGGCGTCACCGATCCGGAAGTGAAGCGCAAGACCATCGGCCGCCTCTTCATCGAGGTGTTCGAGCAGGAGGCCAGGAAGATCGGCGGCGCCGACTTCCTCGCGCAGGGCACGCTCTATCCTGACGTGATCGAAAGCGTCTCCTTCACCGGCGGCCCCTCGGTGACGATCAAGTCGCACCACAATGTCGGCGGTCTGCCCGAGCGCATGAACATGAAGCTCGTCGAGCCCCTGCGCGAGCTGTTCAAGGACGAGGTCCGCAAGCTCGGCTACGAGCTCGGGCTTCCCGAGATCTTCGTCGGCCGCCACCCGTTCCCCGGCCCCGGCCTCGCCATCCGCTGCCCCGGCGACATCACCAAGGACAAGCTCGACATCCTGCGCAAGGCCGATGCCGTCTACATCGACCAGATCCGCAAGCACGGCCTCTACGACGACATCTGGCAGGCCTTCGCCGTGCTGCTCCCCGTCAAGACCGTCGGCGTCATGGGCGACGGCCGCACCTACGACTACGTCGTGGGCCTCCGCGCCGTCACCTCCACCGACGGCATGACCGCCGACTTCTACCAGTTCGATATGAAGTTCCTGGGCGAGACCGCCACGCGCATCATCAACGAGGTGAAGGGCGTGAACCGGGTGGTGTACGACGTGACCAGCAAGCCGCCCGGGACGATTGAGTGGGAGTAAGGGGAGGCTCCGGTGCCGATAGATGATGCCGAGCAATCTCTTGAAGATTGGCTAGGAGATCTCAAGGTCAAGAAGCCCAACGTTATCGATTTTTCATTTCCAACCGATGAGTTGAGAGATGAGTATGTTGGAGAGATTGCCGAAAGACCCGATGAAGAAGTCATCGATCTAATCAGGCGGTTCTTGATTCCGTCCGGCTCTCTAGGCGCCGATCAGTCCACGTTTTCTTGGCTAGCTCACCTGGCTAGTAAAGGTGAACTTAGGCGGCTCACCGAATTTCAGAGACGACTTATCTTGTACGCAAAGGCTATGTTGCTCGGAGCTTTAGCTCAGAAGCAAATTCCGCCTCCTTGGGAAGGGGTAACTTGGGTTCTCGATCTCCTGCCGGACAACCCGCGAGCAGCGATTAATACGCTCAACGCATACTTTGAGGCGCATTGTGGTTTCATGCCTGATGGTCGCATGCATGGAATCGCTGATGCGACCGAACTCATTCGCGCCAAGTACATTATCTCAGGTTTAATAGCCAAATACCTTGGATTAGGAAGCCTTCCGTCCTGATGAGCCCGAAATTTCATGCCATGGTTTCGAGTCATACATAGGCTCACGTAAGGATCGATGCCACGGTGTTGGTCGAGTTGCCAGCTTAATTCATTCCCGCCGGTGGCTGCGGGCGGCCAGAGTCCTTGTGCGCGCAACTGTTGCTTCGACAGGATTCCGTGTTGCGAGATTGAAGGTAAGTTTGCTTCATCAGTGAAATGGTAGAGCGACTGGTGCTGCGTACTGTTTTCTATGAATTTTACCAGTTCCTCAATCGTCATACTTTCCCCTTTCGAAAACACGTTAAAGTATACCCGTAATCTACAACAACCTAGGAGGGGTGGCAAAGGATTGCTCACGAAGTCTGGCTGGATCGTGTTCATCAGCAACGATCGAGCTACGTTGGATCAGTTGCTGCACCGTCAAGGGGCATCCAGCACAATCGTGGGATCTCGGCCGCGTTCTCCGTGCTACGACCTCCAAATCGCCCGCCGGAGCCCGCTTCGATGTCCGTCCCACCCATCTCTATCCAGTCGCCCGTAACCTCCATCTCATCCAACCCCGAAGCCCTCGGCTATATGCACGGCTTCCCGCCGTCTCCTGACCGCCTCATCACCTTCCAGGACGGCTCCTTCCGCAGCTTCCCCGAACTCCGCTGGGCCTGGAGCAACATCCGCCAGCTGGTGCCCACCGTGAACGTCTGGCGCGGGGCGGAGCCGGCGTCGGTGTTGCCGCGCGCGGAGCAGGACATCGGCGCGATCGCTTCGACCACGATGGACGGGCGGCCCATGACGTTCGCAAAGATGCTGGAAGAGACCTACACCGACGGGATCGCGGTGCTGCATCGGGGCAAGCTGATCTATGAGCGCTACTTTGGTGCGTTGAAGCCGCACAAGCCGCATATCGCGATGTCGGTGACAAAGTCGTTCACCGGCGTGCTCGCCGGCATTCTTGTCAACGAAGGCAAGATCGATCCGCAGGCGCCGATCACAGAGTATGTGCCGGAGCTGAAGGCGAGCGCGTTCGGCGATGCGCGCGTGCACGAGGCCATGGATATGACCACGGGCCTCGAATACACCGAGGTCTACACCGACAAGAACTCGCACGTCTGGGGCCTGCGCCGCGCCAACGGCATGGCGCCGATCCCGCCCGACTATGACGGCCCGACCACGATCTTCGATTTCCTGGTGTCGCAGACAAAGCAGGGCGAGCACGGCAAGGCTTTCTCCTACAAGACCGTCAACACCGACGTGCTGGCCTGGATCATCAGGCGCGCCAGCGGGATGACGCTGTCCGACCTGCTCTCCGAACGCATCTGGCAACCGATGGGCGCGGAGGAAGACGCGCATTATCACGTCGATCGCATCGGCACCGAGAGCGGCGGTGGCGGTCTTTCCACGACGCTCCGCGATCTCGCCCGTTTCGGCGAGACCATCCGCAATCACGGCCGCTTCAATGGCCGCCAGATCGTGCCGTCGTCCGTCGTCGAGGACATCGCGCGCGGCGGCGACCCCGAAAAATTCAAGCCGGCCGGCTACACGACGCTCCCAGGCGCGTCCTACCACAATCAATGGTGGGTCACGCACAACGCGCACGGCGCCTACATGGCGCGCGGCGTGCACGGGCAGGGCATCTACGTCGATCCCAAGGCCGAGATGGTGATCGCGCGCTACGCTTCGCACCCCGTCGCAGGCAACGCCGCCAACGATCCGGTGACGCTGCCGGCCTACATGGCGCTGGCGAAGGCGCTGGTGGCGGGCGGATGAGTGCCGGTCACAGCGAGTGGGTGGTCTATCGCGCCCCTAAATCCGTGTCCTTCGGCCATCAATCCCGGCTTCGGGATCCACGGCGCGCCTGGCCATCGGTGCAAAGGTTCCTGGCCGAGCTGACCCGATCGACCTTCGGCCACTACATTCAGCTCACATGTCATGAGCCCGGGCTGCTGAATCTTGCTGGTGCGACGTCGAGGGTCGAGGAGGCGCGAGGCATCTTCGGTGCGGAGGCCCAGCAGAACGGTCCCTACCGCACGCACCCGAGCTGGTCCTTGAGCGAAGCGCAGGTTCCCGCCGCAATTGATTTCGCACTCGATGACGACAAATTCCCGAAGCAGGAATTGGGTCCCTGTTGGTTCACTTTCGGATATCAGTTTTGCTGGCCCGAGTTTGACGATGCATTGCCGGCACAAACGGAGACGCGACCAATTATGTCGAGGCTAGGCCTCATACTCGGTCAGCAACGCCTCTTCCTTCAACCGCTCTTCGTCTATCCGGGGCCCTGGGACGCGGAGCGCGTGCGGGACTTCATCGACCGCACCGAAGCGATCATTCCGTTCCGTTTCCGCGATCAATATTTCAAGCGTTGGCTTCCGCCGGAAAAGCGGGGCAGCCAGGGCCGTCTTCTGCGCCTGGAGCCGACCTGGCGGCGCGGCAAGCAGTTGCATTGAAATCCGTTGAGCTCCCTCTACGGTCGCCCCATCTTCTCGAACTTCTTCACCAGCCGATCCCGCTTCAGCCGCGACAGCCGCTGGATCCAGAACATCCCGTCGAGCTGGTCGATCTCGTGCTGATGGCAGACGGCGCGCAGAGCCTCGGACTCCTCGCTTTGCGCAACACCTTCCAGGTCCTGATAGCTGATCCGCACGCGGGCGTGGCGCTGCACCTCGTCGTTGACGCCGGGCATCGAGACGCTGCCCTCCTTGTGCATGATCATCTCGGGCGAAGCCCACTCGATCTGCGGGTTGACGTAGGTCTGCGGACCCGCGACGGCATCGAGCTCGAGCACGACGAGCCGCAACGGCACGCCGATATGCGGCGCCGTGATGCCGATGCCGGGCGCGGCGCGCATGGTCTCCAGCAGGTCCGCCGCAAGCTCCCGCAAGCCGTCGTCGAAGGCGGTGACGGGGCGGGCCGGCATCGCGAGCCGGCGGTCGGGATAGCGGACGATGGGACGAATGGTCATGAATGGCGCGCTAGCCCCTCTGGATCAGTTCGCGCCCGATCCGCTTCGGCGGCTCGCTCCGCAAGACGATGGCGGTCGTGACGGAGCCGTATCGGGCAATCGCATCGACGATGCTCTCGAGATCCGCGGGTGAGGGCACGATCACCTTGAGATGAAAGCAATCCTCGCCCGTCAGCCTCAGGACTTCGATGATCTCGGGCATCTCGGCAAACTGCTTCAGGCACGCCTTGATGTGCTCGTGCGTCGTCCGCAGGCGGATGACCGCCATCATGTTGAGGCCGACCGAGGCCGGGTCGATCACCGCGCGATAGGCCCTGATGATCCCGCGCTCCTCCAGCCGCTTCAGCCGCTCCGAGGTGGCGGGCTGGGACAGGCCGACCTTGCGTCCTAACTCCGAGACGCTGATGCGGCCATCGTCCTGAAGCGTCTCGATGATTGCAACATCGGTCGGGTCGAGCATGGGCTGGAAATCCTGGCTTCGCGTCATGACCTCTAATCTATCGGAATTGCGCTGCGCTTTCCGATGAATGCCAATTCCGTTTGTCGATGTAAATCGCCATGCTCCGCGCCTGCATGGCGACAGACGAGAGGTCAGGTGTGACGCAATTCATCCATTTGCCCGGGATCGGCAACTCCGGCGAAGCGCATTGGCAAAGCCACTGGGAGCTCGCGGATCCCACCATCCGCAGGTTCAGTCCGGCGAGCTGGGATCGACCTGACCTGGCCGACTGGATCGCGGCGTTGGATCGGGCTGTCGGCGCGGCAACAACGCCGCCGGTGCTCGTGGCCCACAGTTTGGCCTGTCTGCTTGTCGCGCATTGGCAGAAGCAAGCGACTGCGCCGGTGCAGGGCGCGCTTCTGGTTGCAGTGCCCGATCCGCAGTCTCCGGCGTTCCCGGTCGAGGCTGCGGCGTTTACGTCCGTGCCGGAAGAGCACTTTCGCTTTCCCTCGATGATCGTGGCCAGCACCAATGATCCCTACGCGTCGCTGCCCTATGTGCAGGCAAGGGCAGGGCAGTGGGGCAGCGAGCTGGTCAATATCGGCGCGAAGGGGCACATCAACGGTGCGAGCAATCTCGGTGACTGGCCGGACGGACGCCAGATTCTCACAGCGTTTTGTGCGCGGATCTAGGTGATGAGCAGGTCAATCCGTGTCGTTTCATAGGGTATTTCAGTCGATCGGCATTGCAGCCGAACCGCGTGATGTGTGGGAGGCTCTGATCAGTCCCGATGCCGGGGAGCTCTGGCGCAACGCCCATTTCAGGACGGGCTGGCAGGCCGGTGACCTCATTGAGATCGAGGCGAACATCGGAGCGAGGCGCTACCGCGACTAAGGGCAGGTTGTTGAGGTTCAGCGGCACCAATTGCTGCAATACACCTATTGGTCCAGCGTGTCAGGTCTGCCCGATCATCCCGAATTCCATTCGACCATCACCATGACGCTGGAGGCCAGCGGCGCGGAGACGATTTTGACGGTGGAGCAAGTGGTGCCGTCGTCACCGGTGCGCAGGGGACCGGATTGGGAGATCGGCGAGGACTCCGGAGCTAAGCATGTCGAATTCTATTGGCGGATGACCCTTCCGGTTCTGAAGCGGGTCGTCGAAGAAGCGCAGGAAGAATCATGATCCGCGCGCCGCAATGCTACCCGATCCAGAGCAATGGTCACTTGGCTGTTTCGAAGGCGTCAATCGCTCGCGACACTTGTCCGGATAGGGCGTGCCGTCCTTGTGCGACGAGGCTTTCGGGATCATGACAGGATGCCAGTGTTTTGCCCGACGTGTCAAATTTGCTGTGGTCTCGCGAGTTCCGAGTCATGTGATTTGGCCGCCCCGTAAGTCATTGATCGCGCGGGGCCGGCTACTGTGCATGGGGTTGTTTTCGATATTTTTCCTGGCGGGCCGCAAAAGCCTGCTACGAAAAATGACGCGAGCGTGTCGGTCTCCAGCATTCCCATTCGTCTTCCATGTGAGACAGACCTGACGGGAGACAAAAATGCCTGCTTCCAGATATCGCTGGGTGATCGTCGCCGCCGGCGGCCTGCTCGGCTGCGTCGCCATCGGCGGCATGTTTTCGCTGCCGGTGTTCCTGCAGCCGATCGCCAAGGACACCGGCTGGTCGGTGACCGGCATCTCCAGCGCGATGACGATCGGCTTTCTTGCGATGGCCTGCAGCAGCATGATCTGGGGCACGCTGACGGACAAGTTCGGGCCGCTGCCGGTGGTGCTGACGGGATCGACGGTGCTGGCGCTGAGCCTGTTCGCCGCGAGCCATGCGACCTCGCTGATCGCCTTCCAGTTCGTGTTCGGGCTCATGACCGGCGCCTCCTGCGCCGCGATCTTCGCGCCGATGATGGCAACCGTCACCGGCTGGTTCGACACCCATCGCGGTCTCGCGGTGTCACTGGTGTCGGCCGGCATGGGCGTGGCGCCGATGACGATGTCGCCGTTCGCGGCCTGGCTCGTCTCTCATCATGACTGGCGTACGTCGATGCAGATCGTGGCGCTGGTGGTCGGCGCCATCATGATCCCGGTCGCGCTCTTGGTGCGCCGGCCGCCGGCGCTTGCGAATCCGCCGGTGGCGGCGATGGGCGAGGGCGGCGCGCAAGCCGAGATGTCCAGGAGCGAAGCGCTGCGCTCGCCGCAATTCCTGATCCTGCTCGCCACCAATTTCTTCTGCTGCGCCACCCATTCCGGCCCGATCATCCACACCGTCAGCTATGCCGTGAGCTGCGGCATCCCGCTGATCTCCGCGGTGACGATCTACAGCGTCGAGGGCCTCGCCGGTCTCGGCGGCCGCATCGCCTTCGGCCTGATGGGCGATCGCCTGGGGGCCAAGCGCGTGCTGGTCTCGGGCCTGCTCGCGCAGGCCTTCGGCGCGCTCGCCTACGTCTTCGCCCATCAGCTCACCACCTTCTACGCGGTCGCGATGGTGTTCGGCTTCATCTATGCCGGCACCATGCCGCTCTACGCGGTGATCATCCGCGAGAACTTTCCGCTGCGCATGATGGGCACCGTGATCGGCGGCACGGCGATGGCCGGCAGCCTCGGCATGGCGACCGGCCCGCTCGCCGGCGGCATGATCTACGACGCCTTCTCCAGCTACGCCTGGCTCTATATCGGCTCCTGGGCGATGGGCCTCGGCGCGTTCCTGATGGCGATGACGTTCCGTCCGTTCCCGAAGCCGCAAAGCCAGCCGGCGCCAGCCCCGGTTGCGGCCTGACGGAACCTAGGCCCGGATCTGTTTTTCGAAGAACAGATCCGGGTACGGATCGTCGTTGAAGCGCGGGATCTCGCGCCATCCGGTGGTGCGGTACAGCCGGCCGGCCTCCGGCAGCGCGCTGTTGGTGTCGAGCCGCAACAGGGCGATGCCGAGCGAGCGCGCGGCATCCTCGGCCACGTCCATCAGGCGCTTGCCGAGTCCCAATCCCCGCGCGGCCGGCGCGACCCACAGGCGCTTGATCTCGGCATAGCCGTGATCGGTGCCCTTCAGGCCGACGCAGCCGATCGGCAGCGTGTCCGACATCGCGACGATGAAGCTTCCGCGCGGCCGGCGCATGTCCTTGGCGTCAGGATCGCGCGACAGCGAAACGTCAAAGCCCTGTTTGAAGCGGCGGCCGAGCTCGGCGTAGTACTCGCCGAGGCAATGGCGCGCCTCGTCGCTGCGCGGATCCATGTCGGTGAGCGCGATACGATCCCGCGTCAGCGCCGAGGCGATCAGATCCATCGCCGCCAGCAGCGCCTCGGCTTGCGAGTTTCGAGCGAGGAAGCCTTCGGCTTGCTCGTTCGACATCGCCTCATAGGCTGCGAATTCGCGCTTGCCCGCGCGCGTCAGGCGCGCCACGCGGCGCCGCGCATCGTCCTCATGCGCTTGCGTCTCGATCAGGCCTTCATCCTCCAGGCTGCGCAACAGCCGGCTCATCAGCCCGGAATCGAGGCCGAGATAGTCGCGGATTTCGCCGACGTCGGAGCGGCCATGGCCGATCGCATTGAGCACACGCGCCGCCCCGAGCGGCCGCCCGCGCCCGAGGAAGGACGTGTCGAGCGCGCCGACGGCGGAGGTTACGGCGCGGTTGAAGCGGCGGACGCGGGAGACTGGATCGAACATTGTCTGACTTTAGTCAGATATTACGTTTGACGTCAATTGCCGCACGGCATTTTCCCGATAAGAGGATGAAAATTGTCCATCCGCCGTCGCCGACGCCCTTGTCTTGGGTGTCATGCGTTTGCGATCGAAAGGTAGCGCGCGGGCCCGCCCGTGTGGCAGCATGCATCGTCCAACAGGGGGTGACAGGCCATGTCGCGCGTTTCGATCAAGACAAGGAACGATCTGCCGGAGACGCTGAGACCGCTGTGGGACAAGATGACGACCTATGGCGCGTTCGAGAACCAGGCCGGTGTGATGGCGCATCGCGCGCCGATCTTCAAGCACATGTGGTCGCTGCTGGTCGATCTCGCCAGCGAAGGCATGATCTCGAAGCGCCATCTCGAGCTTGCCCTGGTCACGGTGTCGCTGCTCAACAAATGCGACTACTGCGTCTCGCACCACGCGCCGAAACTTGCGGTGCAGGGCGTATCGGAGGAAGGCGCAGCGCGCCTCGTCGATTACAAGGATCATCCTGAGCTCGACGAGCTCGACAAGCTCGTCGTCGAGTATTCGATCGCCGTCACCAACGTCTGGAACAGGACGCGCGACGAGATCTTTGCGCGCCTGCGCGCGCACTTCTCGGAAGCCCAGATCGTCGAGCTGACCTGGCGCATCGCGCTGTGCGGCGCCTTCAACCGCTTCAACGACATTCTCCAGCTGGAGGTCGAGCAGGGCGTCCCCCACAGCGAAGCCGCCGAATAGCGGCCGGCGGTCGCTGCTTCGGCCGGCGATCACGGATCCGTGATTTGCGCGGAGACTATCGCAAATTATATCGTAAGATATGTTTTGAGAAGGAGACATAAGATATGTTTGGTAAGCACCGAGACCACAGAGACTTCCACTTCGGGCACTTCGCCCATTTCGCCATGGGTCGGCACGGCGGACGGCATCGTTTCGGCCGCGGCGGGCATGGCTTTTTTGGGCGGGGCGGCGACGACTTTCCGGGCGCAAGGCGGCTATCCTCGCAGGATCTCCAGCTCGTGATCCTGGCGTTGCTCGCCGACAAGCCGGCGCATGGCTACGAACTGATCAAGATCATCGAGGAGCGCTCGGAGGGATTCTACACGCCGAGCCCCGGCGTGATCTATCCGGCGCTGACCTATCTCGAAGAGGTCGGCAACGCGAACGTCGCGCAGGATGGCGGCCGCAAGCTCTACAGCATCACGCCGCAGGGCGAGGCTTATTTGGCCGAGCAGCGCGGCACCGCGGATGCGATCCTCCAGGCGCTGTCGCGGATCGGACGCCGCATGGACGAGGTGCGCGAGGCCTTTGCCGGCGTCAGCGATCTCGATGCCGATGCCTCCGACGAGCTTCATCGCGCCCGCCACAACCTCAAGCGCGCGCTGCGGACCAAGCACGGCAGCGACTCCGCCGAAGCACGTCGCATCGCCGGCATCCTGGAGCGCGCGGCAGCGGAAATCATGGGCAAGTGACGATACGAATGCGTGGAAATGACTGATCGGCCGCACAGCCCGGTTCAAGATCCGCGCGTCAACGCCGTGATCGCGCGCCTGCAAGGCGAGCGGCAGCGGAAAATTCGTGCACCCTGAAAAGCCACCTGCATTGTGAGTTGTGCCCGAGCGCCGCGCGGTTACGATGCGAGCGAGGTTCCCGGCGGAAGCGGGAGCTAACGACCGCGGAGGCGACATGAGCGGGCAGGAACGCAAAGTCAAAGGATCGGACCTGTTCGTCGCTGCGCTGGAGAACGAGGGCGTCGACCGCATTTTCGGTGTGCCCGGCGAGGAGAACCTCGACCTCGTCGAATCGCTGCGCACGTCCAAGATCGAGCTGGTCCTGACGCGCCACGAGCAGGCCGCCGCCTTCATGGCGGCGACCCACGGAAGGCTGACCGGCAAGCCCGGAGTGTGTCTCTCGACCCTCGGCCCCGGCGCGCTCAACCTGTCGACCGGCGCGGCCTACGCGCATCTCGGCGCGATGCCGATGATCCTCATCACCGGCCAGAAGCCGATCATGAGCAGCCGGCAGGCGCGTTTCCAGATCGTGGACGTGGTCGCGACGATGAAGCCGCTGACGAAGCTGTCGCGGCAGATCGTCAGCGCCTCATCAATTCCGACGGTGGTGCGCGACGCCTTTCGCGTTGCAATGGAGGAGCGGCCGGGACCGGTGCATCTCGAACTGCCCGAGGACATCGCCGGCGACGAAGTCGAAGCTGTTCCCGTGATCCCGATCCATCCGATCGAGATCCCCGTCGCCCACCGTGCCGCGCTCGATCGCGCCGCCGAGATGATCTTGGCCGCAAAGCGTCCGCTGGTGATGATGGGCGCCGCGACCAGCCGGCCTCGCTCGACACACGGCATCGCCAGCTTCGTGCGGCGAACCGGCATCCCGTTCTTCACGACGCAAATGGGCAAGGGCACCGTTCCCGGCGGCACCAATCTCTACATGGGCACCGCGGCGCTGTCCGAGCGCGACTACGTTCACGACGCCATCGACGCCGCCGACCTGATCGTGGCGATCGGCCATGATCCGATCGAGAAGCCGCCCTTCATCATGGGGCCGTCGGGGCCGAAGGTCATCCACGTCAGCTACACTTCCGCCAGCGTCGAGCTGGTCTACTTCCCCGATGCCGAGGTGGTCGGCGATGTCGGCCCGAGCCTGGAGCTTCTGGCCGATCGCCTCGAAGGCAAGCTGCCGCAGGCGGCCGCGCTGTTGCCGCTCCGCGAAGAGATCCTCAACCACATCGCCGACCGCGCCACCGAGACGCGCTGGCCGCCGACGCCGCAGCGGATCGTGCACGACATCCGCCAGATCATCCCCGAGAACGGCATCGTCGCGCTCGACAACGGGATGTACAAGATCTGGTTCGCGCGCAACTATCGCACCCGTGTCGCCAACACGCTCTTGCTCGACAACGCGCTTGCGACGATGGGTGCCGGCCTGCCGTCGGCGATGATGGCCGCAATGCTTTATCCCAACCGCCGCGTGCTCGCGGTCGCCGGCGACGGCGGCTTCATGATGAACAGCCAGGAGATGGAGACCGCCGTCCGCCTCAAGCTGAATCTGGTGGTGCTGGTGCTGGAGGACAACGCTTACGGCATGATCCGCTGGAAGCAGGCCGTCGACCACTTTGCCGATTATGGCATGACGTTCGGCAACCCCGATTTTGCGCTCTATGCCAAGGCCTATGGCGCCAAGGGTCACCGTATCGAAAGCATCGACAGCTTTGGTCCGACCCTCGACGCGGCATTCAAGGAAGGCGGCGTGCACCTGGTTTCGATTCCGATCGACTATTCGGAGAACGTACGAGTGCTGGTCGACGAGCTGCGGGCGCGGCAGAAATAAGGGAAACTCTCAGAAATTGCCGGGAGGATCATACCAGACATTCCTTGATATATATCGTGCTACGATATATTGCAGGCGCGAAGAATCCTCCCGACAAGAGCAATTCATGCGCCAGCCTCCCGACATGACCGGTGGCCTCCCGCGTCATCGCGGCAAGCCCGGAGATTTTACCGCCGACCGCCGCGTGCTGGTCCTGATCGGCATGGCGCTGCTGGTCGGCAGCATCAGTGCTGGGGCCTCCTGGGTGCTGCTGAAGCTGATTGCGCTGGTGACCAATCTGGTCTGGTTCGGCCATGTCAGCACCGGGAACGTCTCGCTGGCCAATGCCCATCCCGGGATATGGATGGTGCTGGCACCAGCGCTCGGCGGTCTCGTGATCGGATTGATGGCGCGGTTCGGCTCGGAGAAGATCCGGGGCCACGGCATCCCCGAGGCGATCGAGGCGATCCTGATCGGCGGCAGCCGGATGCAGCCGAAGGTCGCGATCCTGAAGCCGCTGTCCTCGGCGGTGTCGATCGGAAGCGGCGGTCCGTTCGGCGCCGAGGGACCGATCATCATGACGGGCGGCGCGATCGGTTCGATCTTCGCCCAGTGCTTCCATCTCACCGCGGCCGAACGCAAGACGCTGCTGGTCGCCGGCGCGGCCGCCGGCATGACGGCGATCTTCGGTACGCCGATTGCGGCGGTGCTGCTCGCGGTCGAGCTGCTGCTGTTCGAATGGAAGCCGCGCAGCTTCCTCCCCGTGGTGACGGGAGCGGTGGTCTCGGCGGCGTGGCGCCCGCTGCTGTTCGGGACCGGACCGCTGTTTCCCTTCGCGGAGCGGCCGGATCTGCCCTGGTGGGGGCTTGCCGCCGCAATCGGCGTCGGCGTCGTCGCCGGCCTGCAATCCGGCCTGATGACGCGGCTGCTCTACGCGATCGAGGATTTGTTCGATCATCTGCCGATGCACTGGATGTGGTGGCCGATGCTCGGCGGCCTTGTCGTCGGCCTCGGCGGGCTCATCGATCCCCGCGCGCTCGGCGTCGGCTACGACGTCATTGCGGATCTGTTGTCCGGTCACATGGTGCGCGACGAGGCGATCCGGCTCTTGTTGGTGAAGTCCGTGATCTGGGTGGTCGCGCTCAGCTCGGGCACGTCGGGCGGCGTGCTGGCGCCGCTGCTCATTCTCGGCGGCACGGCCGGCTGGATGGAGGGGCTGTTGCTTCCCGGTGGCGCATCGTTCTGGGCGCTGGTCGGCATGGCGGCGATGATGGGCGGCACGATGCGTTCGCCGCTGACCGGCGTGATGTTCGCGATCGAGCTGACCGGCAATATCGACATGCTGCTGCCGCTGCTGGCGGCGACCGGCGCGGCGCACGCCGTCACGGTACTGTTGCTCAAGCGCTCGATCCTGACCGAGAAGATCGCGCGCCGCGGCCAGCACATCACCCGCGAATACGCGATCGACCCGTTCGAGCTGATGCGCACGGCCGATGTCATGGTCACGAGAGTCGACACACTGCCGGTCGACATGTCGGTCGACGCGGCCGTGGCTTTCTTCACGTCGGACCAGCGCCGTCACAAATCCTATCCTGTCGTGGCTGCCGATGGACGATTGAGCGGCATGGTCACCCGCGCCGACGTGCTGCGCTGGCGCACCGAGGGTAATCATCAGGCGGCGACGCTGGATGACGTCGTCTCGGACAGCTCCAGCGTGGTCGCGCATCCCGACGACGTGCTCGGGCGGGTTGCCGATCTCATGGTCGCCTCCGATCTCGGGCGGCTGCCGGTGGTCGATCGTGCCAGCCATCGCGTCGTTGGCCTCGTCGCTCGCAAGGATTTGCTGCGAATTCGCGCAGTCGTGAACGCGCAGGAGGAGGACCGCAACGCCTATTTCCTGCGCGAAAAGGCGCTTGTGCCGGAGGCGCGGATCGCGGAAGGTCTGCCCCTCTGAACTCCAGCACCGACAGGAATGAACATGACTCGCGTTCGTTGTGTTACCGAGATGGGCATGGGCGTCGACGTTCACGGCCGGGACGCGACCAAGGCGGCGAAGCGTGCCGTTTCTGATGCCATCAGGCATTCGAGCCTCGGCTTCTTCCGGATGATCGGCAAGACCGCGAACGACATGTTCGTCGATGTTACCATCGGGGTGCCGAACCCGGAGGCGGTTGACAAGGAGGCCGTCGCGAAGGAGCTGCCCTACGGCACCGTGACCGTCACCGCGGTCAAGGGCGGGCTGGAGATTCCGTCGGCCACGGAGGTAGCCAACGACCCCATCCTGATCGCCAATGCGGCCGTGATCGTCAGCTTCGACAAGGACTGAGCCGGTGTCCGACAGCGATGAGGCGCTGCTGGATCGTCCGATCTGGAGTGCACTGACGACGAGCCAGAAGCATCTGGCGGAGGGCGGGCCGCGCGCGCTGCGTTATCCCGTGGACATGACGCCGTTCGCCGACATGGTCGACCTGTCCGCGGCGAGTTTCGCCGCGCTCGGCGAACTCATGTTGCCGTCGCAGGTTGTCGCGCTGTTCACGCCGGAGCCGGTCGACGTTCCCGCTGGATTCAAGGTCGTGATCGCGGAGAGTGGCGAGCAGATGATCGGCTCACCCGCCGATTGCCCGCTGCGCGACGCCGAGGTCGTCACGCTCGGCAAGGCCGACGTTCCTGCGATGACGGCGCTGACGACGCTGACCAAGCCGGGGCCGTTTGCCGCGCGAACGCACGAACTGGGTACGTTCCTCGGCATTCGCGCCGGAGGCGAATTGGTCGCGATGACGGGCGAGCGGATGAAGCCCGGCAAGTTCGTCGAGATGACGGCGGTCTGCGTCCACCCTGACTACCGCGGGCGCGGTTATGCGCAGGCGCTGCTCGCGGCCGTCGCGCGCCGGATCGAGGCGCGTGGCGAAATTCCGTTCCTGCACGTGTTTTCGAGCAACACGTCTGCGATCGCGCTGTACGAGCGGCAGGGCATGCGCATCCGCCGCCGCCTGCACGTCACGGCCTTCATGAAGGAATGATGGCCCGGCGGCGTCCGCCGGGCCATTGCGATCAGGTCTTGTAGTCGACGAGCAGCGAACTCGCCGAAGACGAGTTGGAATTGCCGCTGGAGCCATAGGAAGTCGACTGGCTGGTTGCGTTCTGAAGCAGCGAGATCAGTTCCTTCATCAGCTCCGCGGTGGTGGTCGAGGACGAGCTGGAGGAGGAATCGGACGAGGAGGTTGAGTCGGTACTGCTCGTGCTCGATGAGTCGCTGGTCCCATCCGTCGGTGGTGGGGGCGGCGGTCCACCTGGGCCATCGGCGCTGCCGGAGAAGGTGTTGGCGAACACGTTCTTCAACTCGCTCGCCTGGTCGCTGGTCAGCTTGCCGCTCGACACTTCGCTCTGGATGAGATCGTCGATCTTGGATTGCATCTCGTCGGAGGAGGGCGGCGACGAGGAGCTCGTGCTCGATGCGCCGCTCTTCATCGCCGAATCGATGTCGTCAAGCGCGGACGACAGCGCGGATTCATCACTCGACGAGATGGTGCCCGCCGAGACTTCCTTGGTGAGTTCGCTCTTGAGGCGGTCGAGTGGAGAGTAGGAATTGCTGGTCGTTGCAGAAATCGAGGTCATTGCCGGTCACCCCTGGTGAAGTTGTGGATACGCTGAACATGGGTGTGAGGCTAAAGGTCGCGCGCTTAACGAGGTCTTGCCGCAGGGATTGCTGGCGTTTTCGTTGTGTTGCTCGCGCCGGGACGAACACGCGGTGAAACAAAAATCCGGGTCTGGCCGGTGCGGTCCACGCCTGACGCGAACAGGCTTCCCCGCAGCCGATTCGTTGCTATATCCATCGCAATCATGTCGGGGAGAGACCAGTCCATGGATGCCAGAACGCAAGATTTTTCCGCTGCACGGACGGCGATGCAGCGCTACGTGGACCAGGAGATCATTCCCGGCGTGTCCTGGGCGGTGCTGCGCGGGCGCGAGGTGGTCGATCAGCAATGCGTCGGCTTTGCCGATCGCGAGGCGAAGACGGCGCTGCGGCCCGACCATATTTTTCGCGCGTTCTCCAACACCAAGATCTTCGTGACCTCGGCGATCATGCTGCTGGTCGAGGAGGGCCGCATCGGGCTCGATGATCCGGTCGAGAAATTCCTGCCGCAACTCGGCAATCGGAAGGTGCTGAAGCAGGGTGCGTCGAGCCTCGCCGATGTCGAGCCGGCGAAAAGCCCGATCACGATCCGGCACCTGCTGACCCATACGTCCGGCCTCAGCTACGGCATCTTCGATCCCGGCACTGTGCTGTTCAAGGGCTACAACGACGCGCGTGTGCTCAATCCGCTGACGCCGCTGCCCGACATGATCGACCAGCTCGCAGATCTGCCGCTGTCCTATCATCCCGGCATGTCCTGGGAATATTCGGTGGCGACCGACGTGCTCGGCCGTGTCGTGGAGGTTGTCTCGGGCAAGCCGCTCGATGTCTTCCTCAAGGTGCGCATCTTCGATCCGCTCGGCATGACCGATACCGGCTTCTCCGTGCCTGAGGCGCAGCAGGACAGGCTGGTCGCGCATTACACCGGGACGGATGTGCTCGATCCGATGAAGCCGGGCCTGACGCGCGCTGACAATCTGCCGTATCCGCAGGCCTATCGGCGGCCGTTCCCGCGGCTGTCGGGGGGCGGCGGTCTGGTCTCGACCTTGCCGGATATGCTGGCCTTGGTGAAGGCGCTGGTGCCTGGGCCGGATTCGCTGCTGAAGCCTGAGACCTTGCGGCAGATGATGACCAACCAGCTACCGGCAGGCCAGACCATCCGTTTCGCCAATCTCGGCCCGATACCCGGCAAGGGCTTTGGCCTCGGCGGCGCCGTGACCTTCGCGCCGACGCCGTTCGATCCCCCGCACTCCACCGGCGAATTCCAGTGGGGGGGCCTTGCCGGCACCCATTGGTGGATCTGCCCGCAGGCAAATACTGCAGGCGTCCTGATGGCCCAGCGCCATATGGGCTTCTGGAACCCGTTCTTCTTCGAGTTCAAGCGCATTGCCTACCAGGCCGTCGGAGGCTGACCGCGAAAAAAATGCCCAGCCTGGCGAATCCTTTTTGGCCATCGCGCTCTCTCTGTGGTCGAGGCTATCAGCCTCGGCTCGTCTCGGAGGATGCGATGGCGTTTTACAGGAAGAATATCGGCGGCATGCACCAGGCGGTGCGGGTTGCAGCAGGGATCGCGGTGGCGGTCGTGGCATTGGTCTATCTCGCTGGTCCGGCGGCATGGTTGGTCGCGCTTGGCGGCGCCGGCTTCGCGCTGACCGGTCTCGTCGGCTATTGTCCGATGTGCGCGATGGCCGGCATCGGCAGGGGAGGCGTGTCGTGAACGCGGCTGCGATCTCGCTGGACCAGTTCGAGGCAGCGCGGCTCGGCGATATCGAGGCGATCGCCGGCCTGCTCGAAACGGCGCAGCCGGACATCCGCCGCTACGCACGAGCCACCTGCCGGAGTTCGGCGGATGCCGAGGATGCCGCGCAGGAAGCGCTGTGGATCCTGTTCCGTCATGTCGGCACGATCCGCTCGCTGCTTGCAATGTCCGCTTGGCTGTTCAGCGTGGTCCGTCGCGAATGCCTCCGGCTCGCCCGCAAGGCGGGCCTTGCGCCGTCGATCGACGATACCGAAGCGGAGGCTGCGCTGCTGTCGCGTCCCGAGGCCGATTTGCGGCTAGACGTCGCCGCAGCCTTCGAGGCGCTGCCGCCGCATTACCGCGATGTCGCGCTGATGCGCGACGTCGAGGAGATGACGATCGACGAAATTGCCGAGGCGCTTGGGGCCACGCGGCAGACCGTGAAAGCGCGCCTGCATCGCGCCCGCGCCTTGTTGCGCGAGTATCTGACGAGGTGAGTCACGAGCTGTTGTCAAGCTCTGACGATCGGAAGTCGATTCCCCGCGGCATGGGGGTGAGAGATGAGCGAGCGTTCATTGGAGGCACGGCGGGACGTGTGAAGAATTATCTCGGTCTCGACGGCTTTCGTTTCGGCTGGGTCGCCGCGTGGATCGATGATCGCGGCCAGCATGGATTCGACTATTCGCCGGGTCTGACGCGCCTGCTCGCGATGCCGCATGCGCGCGCGATGATCGACATGCCGATCGGGTTGAAGCCGAGCGGCTATCGGATCTGCGACTTGCGGGCGCGCGAGATGGTGGGCCCCGCGGTATTCCTCGGCGCCCGCCGCGACCTCTGGACGTTTCCCGACATGACCGCGGCCAACAGCCACTACTGGGAGCAGGAAGGCAAGGGCAGGGGCGTGTCGGCGCAGCTCTGGAACATCAGAGACAAGATCAAAGACGTCGACCAGATCATGACGCCGGCACAGCAGGCAACAATCGGCGAGGCGCATCCGGAATTGATCTTCTGGAATCTCGCGGGACAAGTCCGGCTTGCCAGGAAGACGTCGGCGGAGGGCCGGGAGCAGCGCATTGCACTACTGGCACAACGTGGCTTCACGCGCCTGCCGAAATGGCTGACGCGGCGCCACGGCACCGGCATCGGCCGCGACGATCTCATTGATGCCTGCGCCTGTGCGGTGGCGGCGCGGGACAGCACGCAGCGTGTCGGTGGAGACGAAATCGATCCGCGCGGACTGCGGATGGAGATCAACTATTGAGGGCGGCGGGTGCGGCGTCCGGGAAAAACAGGCAAATTATTTGAGCCATGCCGGAACCGACAATGGCCGGCGCGCGTTCCCCGTGCGAACCGAATTGAGAGAGTTCGTGCGATGAATGATGCCAGCCAGTTCGCGACAGCGATGCTCGCGCTCGTTTTCACCGGAGCATTGCTCGTCACGGGGCAACTCTTCATCGAGCAGCGCGCCCAGAGCGAAGCGCTCTACGCGCTGAACCATCTGCTGCGTCCATTGTAGTCGAAATGGTCTGGCCTTGCGCCGTGCGATGGCTCGCCTAGATTATGCGGCATCTCACGAACGAGGCCGGAGTCCTGATGTCTGATTTGTCCGCCTTTGCGATCACCAAGCGTTGGCCCGCCAAACATCCCGAATTGCTTCAGCTCTATTCGCTGCCGACGCCGAACGGCGTGAAGGTCTCGATCATGCTGGAGGAGATCGGGTTGCCCTATGAGGTCCATCTCGTCGATTTCGGCAAGGACGATCAGAAGACGGCGGAGTTCCTCTCGCTCAATCCCAACGGCAAGATCCCGGCGATCCTCGATCCCAACGGTCCCGGCGGCAAGCCGCTGCCGCTGTTCGAATCCGGTGCGATCCTGCAATATCTCGCGGAGAAGACCGGCAAGCTGCTGCCCCAGGATGCCGCGCGGCGCTACCAGACCATCCAGTGGGTGCATTTCCAGATGGGCGGAATCGGGCCGATGTTCGGCCAGGTCGGCTTCTTCCACAAATTCGCCGGCAAGGATTTCGAGGACAAGCGTCCGCTCGAGCGTTACGTCGGCGAATCCAAGCGTCTGCTCGGCGTGATGGAGGCGCATCTTGCGGGCCGCCAATGGTTCATGGATGACGACTACACCATCGCCGACATCTCGATGCTCGGCTGGGTGCGCAATCTCATCGGCTTCTATGGAGCCGGCGATCTCGTCGCATTCAGCCAGTTCAAGTCGGTCGGCGCCTGGCTCGAACGCGGGCTTGCGCGTCCGGCCGTGCAGCGTGGGCTCAACATTCCGAAGCGTCCTTGAAGCTAGCCCAGCGCTTTGTAGCTCATGTAGATCGCCATCAAGGCGACCAGCCCAATCATGGTTCGACGCAGCACGGCTTTGCTGACGCCGTTGGCCGCGCGGGCGCCGAGATCGGTGCCGACCCAGAGGCCGGCGACGATGCCGAGGATGGCCGGCCAGCCGACCATCAATCCCTTGCTCCAGTAGATCCAGGCCGCCGGGATGTTGGTGGGAATGACCGAGAAAACGAGGCTGACGAGCTGCGCCTGATGCTGCGGCACGCGCAAGCCGGCAGCGAGGCCGACCGTGATTGCGAGCCCGCCGCCGATGCCCATGAAGCCCGAGGAGAAGCCGGCGAGTACGCCGATGAGGAGCAGGGGGAACCAGGGCCGGCGGTCCTGATCGCCGCCGCCGCTGCCGCTGTCCTTGCGGTCGCGACGCAGGACCAGCAGGGCGATCAGCGCGACGAGATAGACGACGTAGGTCCATTGCAGCACCGCGTCGGTCACCGCGGCCGCGGCATAGCCGCCGCCGGCGCCACCGATCAGAAATCCGAGGCCGATCCAGAGGATCCAGAGCAGTGGGCTGCGGTTGCCATGCTCCCGGTAGCGGCGCACGCCGGCGAGGCCGGTCGGCGGGATCTGCGTGATCAGCGAGGTGCCCTGTGCGACATGTTGCTCGGCGCCGAGCAGCAGCACGCTGAAGATGACGAGGCCGCCGCCGGGGCTCGTCCCCATGAAGCCCGAGGTCAGTCCGCCGACGAGACCGACGCCGGCGCCGGCGAGGAGCTCGTGGATCCCCGACATCGCTTATGTCCTCGTCCGTCGTTTGACGTCGGGTTTGGCCGTACGAAAGCCGTCGATCACAGTGGTGACAGTCGCCATGCAGGCAGCGACGTCAAAATCCTCGCCCCAGCATTTTTGCAGCACGAAGCCCTGGAAGATCGCGATCAGCACGCGCGCGATCGCATCGGCGCCGATGTCGCGCTTGATCAGGCCGTCGTGCTGGCCGCGCTCGACCAGCGCGACGATCAGCGCGCGCGGCATGTCGATGCCCTCGACGACGCTGGTGCGGACGCGGCGGTTGCGCAGCGCCTCGGACCAGCCATGGATGCCGACCCGGCGCCGTGCTTCGCCGGCGGGATCGGTGAGCCATTGCGTGTAGACGCGGACCAGCGCGTGCAGTCCCCCGATGGGATCGCCGGATCCCTGCGCCACCGAGTTGAGCACGGACTCGCGGCGATGCCGGTCATCGGCGAGGGCCTCGATCAGATCGTCCTTGCTCTGAAAATAGAGATAGACCGCGCCGTGGCTCAGGCCCGACCGCTTGACGATGTCGGCCATGCCGGTCTGGTGAAATCCGTCGTCGGAAAAGCAGGCGAGCGCGGCTTCGAGGATCTGCTGACGCCGGTCTTCACGCTTCTTGTCGCTGATTTTGGGCATCCGTCCCGTCCATAAATAGCTGACAGATCGATCGTTTTAGAGGAAAGCCGGAAACGGCACGACCTAAGCCAGGACTATATAAAAAACGATCAGTCAGTCATTTTTATTGGCAGAACGGATGCGGGTCAAGTCCCGAGCGCCCTGGCTCGACGGACAAAGGGGATCGGGTGATGGGAGATCCGCTCGCGAGGACGCTAGTCTAGAACAGCCGACCGCCGTTCGGCACCGGCTTGCTGGGCTGCATCAGCACGACCTTGCCGTCTGCATCGGGGAAGCCGAGCGTCAGCACATCGGAGACGACAGGCCCGATCTGGCGCGGCGGGAAATTGACGACTGCGGCGACCTGCTGTCCGACCAGCGTCTCGAGCGGATGGTTCTCGGTGATCTGCGCCGAACTCTTGCGCACGCCGATGGCCGGGCCGAAGTCGATCCACAGCCGCCACGCCGGCTTGCGCGCCTCGGGAAACGGCTTGGCATCGACGATGGTGCCGACGCGGATATCGACCGCAAGGAACGCGTTGAAGTCGATGGTCGGTGAGGCGGCAGCGGTGGGATCGTGGGTGACGTGCATGGTGTGTCCGTCCGGAAGAAGTCGAAAGCGTCGTTCGCAATATTGTCGCGTGATCGGGAGTTTCGTACAACGCCACGGCACGTCACGACGCATGCGCGAGGACCGTCTTGCCCAACATCATCTACGGCATCAAGAACTGCGACACCATGAAGAAGGCGCGAGCCTGGCTCGATACCCATGGCGTGGCCTACGAGTTCCACGACTACAAGGCCGCTGGCGTGGAGAAGGACAAGCTCAAGCAATGGAGCGACAAGCTCGGCTGGGAGATGCTGCTCAATCGCGCCGGCACCACCTTCAAGAAGCTGCCCGATGCCGACAAGGAAGGCCTGACCGAGAAGAAGGCGCTGGCGCTGATGCTAGCGCAACCATCGATGATCAAGCGGCCGGTGCTCGAAATCGGCGGCAAGCTCCTGGTCGGCTTCAAGCCCGATATCTACGACAAGGAAGTCGGCGCGAAAGCGCGCAAGAGCTAGTTCAGCTCGATGATCTCGGCGGTCACGTCAGGCCCACCGGCCTGATCGGCGGATTCGACGATTCCGGCGGCCACGATGCGGCCGGGTGTGCGGTGAAACAGGTCGCGATCGATCACCGTGCGCAGTTTCGGCCGCGGCAGCGCGTCATTTCCGCGCAGCAGATTCTTGATCTCGAAGCCACCATCCTCGCAGAAGGTCTTGAGCGAGGCGATGACGTGGCTGACCCTATCGTCGGTCAGGAAAGGCAGCAGCAGCCGTTCATAGGCGACGACTCGGCCATAGATGTCGTCGACGTCGGCAACGCTGTAGACCGGAAGCCCGCGCGCCACGCATTCATGATAGATCGGCATCACGAAGGGCGCGAGCCGGGGCCCGACATAATCCTCCAGCAGGATTCCCTTGCCCGTATGGCCGTAGGCGCGCGAGATGCGGGTGCCCTCGCTCTGGATGGTCAGGCTCGGCGTCGGCCCCGAATTGTCCACCGTGTAGTAGATGAGATCGGACAATTCTTCCTCGAGTCGGTCGGGCTGGTACTCCCAGATCGCCGGTGCAAGCTGCTGGCGCGCATAAAGTCGCAGCCACGTGTTCAGGAGGTCACGCTGCCTGATCGACTTGACGACAGAAGGAGCGGCGCTTGCGAAATCCAAAACATTATTCCCGGCAAATGAACCCGCGCATGATCGTCGCGGCGGGAAAATTTTTGATGAAGGCTGGTGCGCGGGACCAAAGACCGTTAACGACGACTTGATGACCGGTGTCTTGCGAACCGGGAAGCCGGCAGGCGACATCGTAAAACCTCCAACTAAGGGAGCATAAGACTCCCGGCCGGAGGCCTGACCTGCTCAGCTTTCCGCCTTGCCTAACCCCCGTCACCTCCGGCATATTCCGCGCCCGGAGGCGGCGTCCGGGACGGGCTCCAGGGCCTCCGGAAAGCCGAATTAACAAGGACAGCCACGCGCAGGATGCGGGCAGGGGGAAATCTGTTTGGCCGATGAGTTCATTCTCGAAACGGAAGGCTTGACCAAGGAGTTCGCGGGCTTCTTCGCCGTCCGCGACGTTGCGCTCAAGGTTCGCCGTGGGAGTATTCACGCGTTGATCGGCCCGAACGGCGCCGGCAAGACGACGTGCTTCAATCTTCTGACCAAGTTCCTCAAACCGTCTGCCGGAAAAATCCTGTACAAGGGACAGGACATCACCGCGATGGCGCCCGCCGATGTCGCGCGCCTGGGACTGGTGCGTTCATTCCAGATCTCGGCGGTGTTTCCGCATCTCACTGCGCTGGAGAACGTTCGTGTCGCCCTCCAGCGCCAGCACGGCAGCTCGTTCGATTTCTGGCGCTCCAAGTCCGTGCTCAACCGCTTCAACGACCGTGCGCGCGAACTGTTGAACGACGTCGGCCTCAGCGAGTTTGCGAATACGCCGGCGGTCGAGATGGCCTATGGGCGCAAGCGTGCGCTCGAGATCGCGACCACGCTCGCACTCGATCCGGAAATGATGCTTCTGGACGAGCCGATGGCCGGCATGGGCCACGAGGATATCGACAAGATCGCGGCGCTGATCAAGCGGATCTCCGCGAAATACACCATCCTGATGGTCGAGCATAATTTGAGCGTCGTCGCCAATCTCTCCGATATCATCACCGTGCTGACGCGCGGGCAGGTGCTCGCGCAGGGCCATTACAGCGAGCTCACCAAGGACGAGCGCGTCAAGGAAGCCTATCTGGGAGCCGGTCATGCCTGAGACTGCAATGGCCGAGGCGCCGGTGAAGGCCGCAACCGGCGGCAACATCCTCCAGGTCCGCAACCTCGAGGCCTGGTACGGCGAGTCCCACATCCTGCACGGGATCAATTTCGACGTGAATGCGGGCGAGGTCGTTACGCTGCTCGGGCGGAACGGCGCCGGCAAGACGACCACGCTGAAGTCGATCATGGGCATCATCGGCAAGCGCGCCGGCTCGATCAAATTCAACGATCAGGAGATCATCCGCGCGACCTCCGACAAGATCGCCCGCATGGGCATCGCGTTCTGCCCCGAGGAACGGGGAATTTTCTCGAGCCTCGACGTGAAGGAGAATTTGCTGCTGCCGCCGGTGGTTCGTGCAGGCGGATTGCCGCTCGAGCAGATTTTCGATCTGTTTCCGAACCTGAAAGAGCGGCTGAGCAGCCAGGGCACCAAGCTCTCCGGCGGCGAGCAGCAGATGCTCGCGATCGCGCGCATCCTGCGCACGGGCGCGAGCTTCCTGATGCTGGACGAGCCGACCGAAGGTCTTGCGCCCGTCATCATCCAGCAGATCGGCCACACCATTGCGCGGCTCAAGAAGGAAGGGTTCACGATTCTGCTGGTCGAGCAGAACTTCCGCTTCGCATCCACCGTCGCCGACCGTTATTATGTCGTCGAGCACGGCAAGATCATTGACGGATTTTCCAATGCGGAGCTTGCCGCCAACATGGACAAGCTCCACACCTATCTCGGCGTCTAGCCTGGCCCGGAGTGGGACGGCTTACAGAAAAGACGAAGAGAGATTTGACGAGGAAGTAGTATGAACAAGTCGATTGCATCGTTGTTGCTCGGCACGGCGTTGGCCGCGACCGCCGCCGGCGTCGCCTTCGCACAGGACAAGACGGTCAAGATCGGTGCGCTGTCCGATCAGTCCGGCCTCTATGCCGACCTCGGTGGACCCGGTTCGACGCTCGCAGCCCAGATGGCCGTCGAGGACTCCGGCCTCGCCGCAAAGGGGTGGAAGATCGACATCATCTCTGGCGACCACCAGAACAAGCCCGACATCGGCACCGCGATCGCGCGGCAATGGTTCGACGTCGACAAGGTCGACGCCATCGTCGACGTGCCGAACTCCGGCGTGGCGCTCGCGGTCAACAACGTCGTCAAGGAAAAGAACGGCGTCTACATCAACTCGGGCGCGGCGACCTCCGACCTCACCAACGCGCAGTGCTCGCCAAACACCGTGCACTGGACCTACGATACCTACATGCTGGCCCACACCACGGGCCAGGCGCTGGTGAAGGCCGGCGGCGACACCTGGTTCTTCCTCACTGCCGACTATGCCTTCGGTGCGGCGCTCGAGCGCGACACCACGGCCGTCATCAACGCCAATGGCGGCAAGGTCGTCGGCGGCGTCAAGCATCCGCTCAATACGCCGGATTTCTCGTCGTTCCTGCTCCAGGCGCAGGCTTCCAAGGCCAAGATCATCGGCCTCGCCAATGCCGGCGGCGACACCACCAATACGATCAAGCAGGCGGCCGAATTCGGCATCGTCAAGGGCGGCCAGAAGCTCGCCGCGCTGCTGCTGTTCCTCACCGACGTCAAGGCGATCGGGCTCGAGACCGCGCAGGGCCTGAACTTCACCGAGACGTTCTACTGGGACATGAACGACAAGACCCGTGCGTTCTCCAAGCGCTTCGCCGAAAAGATGAAGAACAGCGCCCCGCCGACCATGGTACAGGCGGGCGTCTATGCAGGTGTGCGCCACTATCTCAAGGCGCTGGAAGCACTCGGCGGCAATCCGCATGATGGCGTCAAGGTCGTCGACAAGATGAAGTCGATGCCCACGGAAGACGATCTGTTCGGCAAGGGCGAGATCCAGCCGAACGGCCGCACCATCCACAACGCCTATCTGTTCGAGGTGAAGAAGCCCTCCGAGTCCAAGGGACCGTGGGACTTCTACAAGCTCGTCGGCACGGTGCCCGGCGATCAGGCGTTCACGCCGCTCTCCGAGAGCAAGTGCGCGCTGCTTAAGAAGTAGGACCAACAGCCTGCCGGCCTCGAGCCGGCGGGCAAACTTTGGGAACGCCGAAGGGACTGGGTGCTGGATCGATGCAGGCTCTCTACGCACAGCTACTTGTGGGACTGATCAACGGCTCGTTTTACGCGCTGCTCAGTCTCGGGCTCGCCGTCATCTTCGGCATGCTCAACATCATCAATTTCGCCCATGGCGCGCTCTACATGATGGGCGCCTTCATGGCGTATTTCCTGCTGAACCTCGGCGGCATCAACTACTGGTGGGCGCTGCTGCTGGCGCCGATCATCGTCGGCATCTTCGGCATGATCCTGGAACGGACCATGTTGCAGTGGCTGACCGGCCTCGATCATCTCTACGGCCTGCTGCTCACCTTCGGCATCGCACTGATCGTGCAGGGCGTGTTCCAGAACTATTTCGGCTCCTCCGGCCTGCCTTACGCCATTCCGGATCAGCTCAGGGGCGGCATGAATCTCGGCTTCATGTTCCTGCCGATCTATCGCGGCTGGGTCGTGATCTTCTCGCTGGTCGTGTGTCTGGCGACCTGGTACCTGATTGAGAAGACGCGGCTGGGCGCCTACCTGCGCGCCGCCACCGAAAACCCGACTCTGGTGCGCGCCTTCGGCATCAACGTGCCCCGCATGATCACGCTGACCTATGGTCTCGGCGTCGGTCTTGCCGCGCTGGCCGGCGTGCTCTCGGCGCCGATCAATCAGGTCCGGCCGCTGATGGGCGCCGACCTCATCATCGTCGTGTTCGCGGTGGTGGTGATCGGCGGCATGGGATCGATCATGGGCTCCATCATCACCGGCTTCGCGCTCGGTGTGATCGAAGGCCTGACCAAATATTTCTACCCCGAGGCCTCCAACACCGTCGTGTTCGTGCTGATGGTGCTGGTGCTCTTGGTGAAGCCAACGGGATTGACGGGAAGGGCGGCCTGACATGACAGCCTTGACGGACGACACGCTGCCGGTAACCCCGCGCGCGATGCGCGACGAGATGATCGCGTTTGTGGTGATGGCGCTGCTGCTGGCGTCGGTGCCTTTCACGGGAGTCTATCCGTTCTTCGTGATGCAGGCGCTGTGCTTTGCGCTGCTTGCGTGCGCCTTCAATCTCCTGATCGGCTATGGTGGCCTGTTGTCGTTCGGTCACGCCATGTTCATGGGCACTGCCGGTTATTGCAGCGCGCATGCACTGAAGGTCTGGGCGCTCCCGCCCGAACTCGGCGTCCTCGTCGGCATCGCGGCGGCGTTCGTGCTGTCCCTCATCACCGGCTACATCTCGATCCGCCGCCAGGGCATCTACTTCTCGATGATTACGCTGGCGCTGTCACAGCTGCTGTACTTCATCTACCTCCAGGCACCGTTCACGCATGGCGAGGACGGCATCCAGGGCATTCCGCAGGGGCACATGTTCGGCGTGCTCGACCTGTCCAATGCGACCGTGCTCTATTACGTCGTGCTGGCCGGATTCCTCGCGGGCTTCCTGCTGATCTACCGCATCATCAATTCGCCGTTCGGTGAGGTGCTGAAGTCGATCCGCGAGAACGAGCCGCGCGCCATCTCGCTCGGCTACCGGACTGACCAGTACAAGTTCCTGGCGTTTGTCCTGTCGGGGACGTTGGCGGGCTTTGCCGGCGCGCTGAAAGTGTTCGTGGCGCAGAACGCCTCGCTCACCGACGTGCATTGGTCGATGTCGGGTGAGGTCGTACTGATGACGCTGGTCGGCGGTCTCGGCACCATTTTCGGTCCCGTGATCGGCGCCTTCGTCATCATCGCCATGCAGCAATATCTGGCGGGCTTCGGCCAATGGGTGACGGTGATCCAGGGCTCGATCTTCGTGATCTGCGTGCTCACCTTCCGCCGCGGCGTCATCGGCGAAATCGCCCATTACTTCCGGCGATCGCTCTAAATCATTGATATCACATCAATTTAATTGATGTGCGAATCCGGTGGATGATCCCGCTCCGCGGGCGTGAGATGACACGCACGCAGAGCGAAAATGGTCTATGACGGTTTTGTGACGGTCCGTACGGACCGGGGGATTTCCAACCGGTAGACCATTTCCATGATGCGTTGGTTTCGCGCTTTCCTGCCCAAGGAAGAACGGTTCTTCGACCTGTTCGACCGCCACGCCCAGACCGTGATCCAGGGCGCGATCGCGCTCCAGGGCGTGCTGAACGGCGGCGAGGAGACGCCGGTCTATTGCCAGCGCGTCAGCCAGTTCGAGAACGACGCAGATAACGTCACCCGCGAGGTGCTGACGGCGGTGCGCCGCACTTTCATTACGCCGTTCGATAGGGGCGACATCAAGAACCTCATCACGTCGCTGGATGATGCCATCGACCAGATGCAGCAGACGGCCAAGGCCGTGATGCTGTTCGAGGTGCGCACCTTCGAGCCGCCGATGCGCGAAATCGGCGCGCTCCTGATCGAATGCGCCAACCTGGTCGGACGCGCACTGCCCTTGATGCAGCAGATCGGCAAGAACGTCGCGATGCTCACCGCGATCACGGAGGAACTGACCAAGCTCGAGGGCCGCGTCGACGATCTCCACGACATTGGCCTGAAGGAGTTGTTCCTCAAGCACCGCGACGGCAACGCGATGGATTTCATCGTCGGCGTCGAGATCTACGACCACCTCGAAAAGGTGGCGGATCGCTTCGACGACGTTGCGAACGAGATCAACAGCATCGTCATCGAGCAAGTGTAGGGCAGGGGCCGCGCCGTGGATGCTGCGTTGGGTTTTCCCGTCCTGGTCGGACTGATCGCCGTCGCGCTGCTGTTCGACTTCCTGAACGGCCTGCACGACGCCGCCAATTCGATTGCGACCATCGTCTCGACACGGGTGCTGCGGCCGCAATTCGCGGTGTTCTGGGCCGCATTCTTCAATTTCGTCGCCTTCATGGTGTTCGGGCTTCACGTCGCCCAGACCATCGGCACCGGCATCATCGACCCCGCGATCGTCGACGCCCAGGTGATCTTCGCCGCACTGGTCGGCGCCATCGTCTGGAATCTCGTGACCTGGGGGCTGGGCATTCCGTCCTCCTCCTCGCATGCGCTGATCGGCGGCCTTGTCGGTGGCGGCATGGCCAAGGCCGGAATTTCGGCGGCGGTCTGGAGCGGCCTTACCAAGGCGGTGTTGGCGATCGTGCTGTCGCCGCTGGTCGGTTTCCTGCTCGCGATGATGCTGGTCGCGATCGTGTCCTGGCTCTCGGTGCGTTCGACGCCGTTCGCGGTCGACCGCGCCTTCCGCATCCTGCAATTCGCCTCGGCCTCGCTCTATTCGCTCGGCCATGGCGGCAATGACGCGCAGAAGACGATGGGAATCATCGCCGTGCTGCTCTATTCGCAGGGCCAGCTCGGCAGCGAATTCACGGTGCCGTTCTGGGTGGTCCTGTCCTGCCAGACGGCGATGGCGCTGGGTACGCTGATGGGCGGCTGGCGCATCGTCCGCACCATGGGCCTGCGCATCACCAAATTGACGCCGATGCAGGGTTTTTGCGCCGAGACCGGCGGCGCGGCGACCTTGTTCATGGCGACCTTCCTCGGCGTCCCCGTCTCGACCACCCACACCATCACCGGCGCAATCGTCGGTGTCGGCGCTGCCCGCCGTGTCTCGGCGGTGCGCTGGAACGTGGCGAGCTCGATCGTCTATGCCTGGGTGATCACGATTCCGGCGTCGGCCATCGTCGCCGCGCTGAGCTGGTGGGCGGTGCAGATCTTCAAGTAACCAGCTTCAATCCGACGATGCCGGCCACGATCAGCCCGATGCTGGCGAGGCGCAACGCGGTGGCGGGCTCGCCGAACAGGTAGATGCCGAGCGTTGCGGTGCCGACTGCCCCGATCCCGGTCCAGACCGCATAGGCGGTTCCGACGGGCAGGGACTTGAGCGCGAGTCCGAGCAGGACCACGCTGCCCGCCATGGCCGCGAGCGTGATCGCGGATGGAACAAGCCTGGTAAATCCCTCGGTATATTTCAGGCCGATCGCCCAGGTGATCTCGAGAAGACCGGCGACGAACAGGATGCTCCAGGCCATGACGACCCTCCCTTCAAGGCAGGGCCGTCCCCGCTAGGCAATAGGCTGATGAGCAGGGAGGTCGTCCTCCCCCAAGGCCAGCATGGCCAAGGCCGATATGGGGCTGGCCGAGAGGCTCCGCAATCACCAAATGAGGCTTGATCCAGCCCATTTTCCCTGCCAAACGCTCCCGCCATGTCCGATATTGCCGCCACCACAGCCGAATCGCCGGCCCGTTCCCCGCTTGCCGCAGAAGTGTCGCGGCGACGCACCTTTGCGATCATCTCGCACCCGGACGCCGGCAAGACCACGCTGACCGAAAAGCTCCTGTTATTCGGCGGCGCCATCAATCTCGCCGGCCAGGTCAAGGCCAAGGGTGAGCGGCGCAACACCCGTTCGGACTGGATGAAGATCGAGCGCGAGCGCGGCATCTCGGTCGTGACCTCGGTGATGACGTTCGAGTTCGAAGGCCTTGTCTTCAACCTGCTGGACACGCCGGGCCACGAGGACTTTTCGGAAGACACCTATCGCACCCTGACGGCGGTGGATTCCGCCGTCATGGTGATCGACGCCGCCAAGGGCATCGAGGCGCGGACGCGAAAGCTGTTCGAGGTTTGCCGCCTGCGCGACATTCCGATCATCACGTTCATCAACAAGATGGACCGCGAGAGCCGCGACGTGTTCGAACTGCTCGACGAGATCGAGAAGACGCTGGCGCTCGACACGACGCCGATGACCTGGCCGGTCGGCCGGGGCCGCGACTTCCTCGGAACCTACGACGTCGTCAATGGCGGCGTGCGCCTGCTCGAAGGCGGTGGCGCCAAGACGGGGGCTGCGCAGCAGATCGAGATCGAAGAACTGGCCAAGCTCAGTGCGAACCTTGACGTGTTCGCGGTGAAGGACGAACTCGAGCTCGTCACCGAGGCCTCAAAACCGTTCGAGCTCGAAGCGTTCCGTGAGGGGCATCTGACGCCGGTTTATTTCGGCAGCGCGCTGCGCAATTTCGGCGTCGGCGACCTGCTCGAGGGCCTCGGCAAGTTTGCGCCCGAACCGCGCGCGCAGGACAGCGACCAGCGCAAGGTCGAGGCGACCGATCCGCGCATGAGCGCCTTCGTATTCAAGATCCAGGCCAACATGGATCCGAACCACCGCGACCGCATCGCCTTCGCGCGCCTCTGCTCCGGCAGGCTCAGCCGCGGCATGAAGGCGAAGCTGGTGCGCACCGGCAAGAGCATGCCGCTGTCGAGCCCGCAATTCTTCTTCGCCCAGGACCGCTCGGTCGCTGACGAAGCCTTTGCCGGCGACGTCGTCGGCATTCCCAATCACGGCACGCTGCGCATCGGCGATACGCTGACCGAGGGCGAGGATTTCAACTTCGTCGGCGTGCCGAGTTTTGCCCCTGAAATCGTTCGCCGTGTCCGTCTTACCGACGCGATGAAGGCCAAGAAGCTGAAGGAAGCGCTTCAGCAGATGTCGGAAGAGGGCGTCGTCCAGGTGTTCCGTCCGCGCGACGGCGCGCCGGCATTGGTCGGCGTGGTCGGCGCGCTCCAGCTCGACGTGCTGAAGGCACGGCTCGAAGCGGAATATTCGCTGCCGGTCGAATTCGAGGTGAGCGAGTTCCAGCTCGCGCGCTGGGTTTCATCGGATGATCGGAAGAAGCTCGACACCTTCATCGCCGCCAACACGTCGAGCATCGCCGACGACGTCGATGGCGATCCCGTGTATCTGGCCCGGAATGAATTCTATCTCGGCTACACCAAAGAGCGCGCCGAAGGCATCGAGTTCACCAACGTCAAGGATGTCAAGAAGAAGGGGTAGGGCGGAGCCCGGCCGCTTGAGCGCGAGCATGTGAACGCGCGCAGGCTTGACGCTGTCACGAACGATGCCACGTTTCATCGACGTGATATCGCGAGCTCAAAGCATGCGGCGCGGCATTCTCCTTCTCACACTGTTGGCGATATCGACCGTTGCCGCCGACGCGCAGCGTCGCCAGATCAATCCGATCCCGTTTGCGCACGAGCCGTGTAGCGTGCTCGACAACAGGCCCTGCACGCCGTCCTATTGCAGTCCGCTCGAGCCCGGTCCCTGCATTCCCGAGATGGACTATCCCTATGGCCAGAACCTCCAGCTCACGATCGAGAGCGTGCCGGCGGAGGCTGATCGGGCCAAGTATCAAAAGCCGGATCACGATCTCGATACGATCGGTGATCTCTTTGCCGAGCTGCGCGCTTGCTGGTCACCGCCATCGGACAATGCGCACGCGGGCATGCAGGTGGCCGTTCGCTTCAGTTTCAATAAAGCCGGCCGCCTGATCGGCCCGCCGCGGCTGACCTTTGCGACTGCGGGCGTCCCCGCCGAAACGCGCACCACCTACCTCAACGCGATCAATTCATCTTTGAACGCCTGTCTCCCGCTGAAATTCACCAGCGGCCTTGGTGGCGCCTTGGCCGGACGGCCAATTGCGATCCGCTATGTCGACAATCGGGAGCCCGGAAAGTAGCCCGTCAGTTGCGAGCGGCGGCCAATCGATGATACCTCAGTGGCGGGGCGCTCGTTAAGGGGAGTATGTCGTGGGTCTGCTGGTCATGATCCTGGGGCTGGTGCTGTTTTTCGCTGCCCATGTTTTCACAACGAAACGTGACGCCCGTGCGCAGGCGATCGCGCGGCTGGGCGAGGGGACCTACAAGATCCTCTATTCGCTGGTTTCGCTCGCGGGTCTGGCGCTGATCGTCTGGGGCTTTGCGCACTATCGTGCGACCGGCTGGATCGACGTCTGGTATCCGCCGAAGGCCATGAAGCACATCACGGTCGCCCTGATGCTGCCTGCCGTCATCCTGGTTGTCGCGTCCTATCTGCGCGGCCGCATCTATGCGACGCTGAAACATCCGATGCTCGCCGGCATCAAGCTGTGGGCGTTTGCGCATCTGCTCGCCAATGGCGATCTCGGCTCCATCATCCTGTTCGGCTCATTCCTGGGCTGGGGCGTCTATGACCGCATTTCGCTGAAGCATCGCAAGGATGCCGGCGGTCCGCCGATTCCGGTGGGCGGCGTCACCAACGATCTGATCGCGGTCGCGGTCGGCATCGTTGCCTATCTGGCGCTGGCGTTTGCGTTCCATCCTGTCGTGATCGGTGTTCCCGTGATGGGCGGCTAGCCGGATCGGCGAGAGGCATCACCTCCGTGCCCATGCGCGGAAGGCGACAAGAGCAACAACACGAGGGCCACCCGATGAACTGGTCGCAATCTCAGATTCCGCCGATGCGGTGCGAGGCGCGTTTTGGTGATCGGGTGGTGCCGGCCTTCGCAGAGCGGCCGGCCAGCGTCTGGGCGATGATTGCCGAGGCGTCCGCGCGGAGCGGTGACAGCGAAGCGCTCGTCTGCGGTAGTGCCAGGCTGAGCTGGCGGCAGGCGGTCGAGCAGGCCGCGCGGATTGCCTCGGGCTTTCGCAAGCTCGGCCTGCAACGCGGCGACCGTGTCGCCATCCTGCTCGGCAACCGCATTGAATTTCCGCTGCTGCTGTTTGCCGCCGCGCATGAGGGGCTGGTCACGGTGCTGCTCAGCACGCGCCAGCAGAAGCCGGAGATCGCCTATGTGCTCGCCGATTGCGGCGCCAGGATATTGATCCACGAGGCTGCGCTCGCCGAACGGCTGCCCGATGCGCAGGATGTCCCCGATGTGACCCATCGCATCGCCATCGACAATGATCAGGCTCTGTCGCGCTTCGCGGTGCTCGCCGACAACGCCCCGGCGCCAACGCCGGTCGAGGTGGGCGAGGAGGACACCGCGATGATCCTCTACACATCGGGCACGACGGGCAAGCCGAAGGGCGCGATGCTCGCCCATTGCAACATCGTGCATTCCTCGATGGTGTTCGTGTCCTGCCTGCAGTTGACCGCCGCCGATCGTTCGATTGCGGCCGTCCCGCTCGGGCACGTCACGGGCGTCGTCGCCAACATCACGACGATGATCTGCTGCGGTGGTGCGCTGATCATCATGCCGGAGTTCAAGGCGGCCGACTATCTCAAGCTCGCCGCGCGCGAGCGCGTCACCTACACGGTGATGGTGCCGGCGATGTACAATCTCTGCCTGCTCCAGCCCGACTTCGAGAGCTACGATCTCTCGAGCTGGCGCATCGGCGGCTTTGGCGGCGCGCCGATGCCGGTCGCGACCATCGAGAAGCTGAAGGCGACGATTCCGGGCCTGAAGCTCGCGAACTGCTATGGCGCGACGGAGACGACGTCGCCGTCTACCATCATGCCGGGCGAGTTGACGGGGAGTCATATCGACAGTGTCGGCCTGCCATGTCCGGGGGCGCGGATCATCGCGATGGGGGCGGATGGGCGTGAGCTGCCCCCCGGCGAGATCGGCGAGCTCTGGATCGGCAGCGCCTCCGTCATCAAGGGCTATTGGAACAACCCGAAGGCCACGGCGGAGAGTTTTACCGCCGGCTTCTGGCATTCCGGCGATCTCGGCTCGGTCGACGCCGAAGGATTCGTCCGCGTGTTCGACCGGCAGAAGGACATGATCAACCGGGGCGGCCTCAAGATCTATTCGGCCGAGGTCGAATCGGTGCTGGCCGGTCATCCCGCCGTGGTCGAGAGCGCGATCATCGCCAAGCCGTGCCCGGTGCTGGGCGAGCGCGTCCATGCGGTCGTGGTCACGCGCGTGCAGGTCGGCAGCGACGATCTGCGGGCTTGGTGCGCGGAACGCCTCTCCGACTACAAGGTGCCGGAGACCATGACTGTTACCGCCGAGCCGCTGCCGCGCAACGCCAATGGCAAGGTGGTGAAGCGACAGCTGCGGGAGCTGCTGGTCGGGGCCTGAACGGGCCGGGGCGAGTACCGGGATATCCCGGATCATACGTTAACGCCTTGATCGGCCTTGCTTTGCCTTGCCACCGCCATATCGATAGGGTATCGCCGCCGCCACGTGGGGACGGGCTTTAGACGCGCACGATCTGGCGCGCGCTCCCGGCCGGGCATGGGATTGTCATAAGTGTCTGAATTATTTGACGAAGTCGACGAGGAAGTACGTCGCGAGCAGCTCAAGAAGCTGTGGGACAAATATTCGCTCTACTTCATCGCCCTGATGGTGCTGATCGTTGCGGCCGTCGGCGGCTGGCGCGGCTACCAGTACCTGGAGGCCAAGAAGGCCGCCGAGGCCGGCGCGACCTTCGAGAAGGCCGTCGAACTGTCGGAGCAGGGCAAGCACGCCGAGGCCGAGACCGCCTTTGCCGATCTCGCTGCGAAGGCCCCGTCTGGCTACCGCATCCTGTCGCGGCTCCGCGCCGCGGCGGAGGCGTCGGCCGGCGATCCCAAGGCCGCGGCCAAGATGTATGACGACATTGCCGCCGACCGCAGTGTCGGTAGCGAATGGCAGGATCTGGCGAAGATCCGCGCGGCCAGCCTGCTGGTGGACAGCGCGAGCTACACCGACATCCAGCAGCGGCTGGAGACATCCGCCGAGGCCAAATCGACCTTCCGTCACAGCGCGCGGGAGTTGCTGGCGCTGTCGGCCTGGCGCAACAACGACATCACCGCCGCCCGCAAATGGGTCGACGCCATTGCCGAGGACGGCGAAACCCCGCCGGGCCTGCGCTCGCGCGCCGAGGCGCTCCAGGCCCTGCTGCCGCCCGTCGCCAAGAGCTGAACCGAGAGCAGCCGAGCGAGCTGACGGTCCCGAGTGCCCAGACGAGATACCGATATGCGCCGTACGTCACGTTTGATCGCAGCCGCTGTCCTGATCGCCTTTACGGGCCTCCTGGGCGGCTGCTCCAGCGGCGGATTCGATCCGAGCGATCTGCTCGACTTCCTCGACACCAAGAAGAAGCTGCCGGGCGAGCGCAAGCCGGTGTTTCCCGAAGGCGTGCCGGGCCTCGAACAGGGCGTGCCGAAGGAGATGTACAAGGGCGCGCAGCAACAGCAGGATGCGCCCGACGTAGCCACACTGCCGGCCGAGCCGCCGCCCGCCGAGCCCGCGAAATCGTCGAAATCCGCCAAGGGCAAGAAGGCCAGGCAGCCGGCTCCCACCGCTGAAGCGCCGGCCGGCGAGGTCGACGGCGAGGCCCAGCCCGAGGCGGCACCGGCACCGGCCGCCCCGCCGCCGAAGCACAAGATCGTCCGCAAGCGCACCACCGCGCCTCCGCCGGACCAGCAATCCGCACAGCCGGCCCAACCGGCGCAGACCACCCAGCAACAGCAGACGCCGGGAGCCTTCCCGGCGCCGCTGCCCAGCGGCACTTTCTCGCGCTGATATTTTTCACTGAATTGACAGGCGCGGCATCCGCAGCGCACGTATGACCGATGTCCTTTACGATCGCCATCATCGGCCGACCCAATGTCGGCAAGTCGACGCTGTTCAACCGTCTGGTCGGGCAGAAGCTCGCGCTCGTCGACGATCTGCCCGGCGTCACCCGCGACCGCCGCGAAGGTGAGGCCAGGCTCGGTGATCTCGAATTCACCATCATCGATACCGCCGGTCTCGACGAGGGCGCCAAGGGCTCGCTGACGGCGCGCATGCAGGAGCAGACCGAGACCGCGATCGCGCAGGCCGATGCGCTCTTCTTCGTGATCGACGCCCGCGTCGGCCTCACGCCGACCGACCGCGCCTTCGCCGATTTCGCCCGCAAGGCCAACAAGCCGGTGCTGCTGGTCGCCAACAAGAGCGAGGGCAAGCACGGCGATGCCGGCGCGATGGAATCCTTTGCGCTTGGTCTCGGCGATCCCATCCAGATCTCCGCCGAGCACGGCGAGGGCATGGGTGAGCTCTACGACGCGCTCGCCAAGCTGATGCCGGAGCCGGTCGAGGAGGATGAGGCCGAGGACGACGAGCCGATCTCCGAGGAAGAGGCCGCGACGCGCCCGATCCGGGTGGCCATCGTCGGCCGTCCCAATGCCGGCAAGTCGACGTTGATCAACCATCTGCTCGGCGAGGAGCGCCTGCTGACGAGCCCGGAGGCGGGCACCACGCGCGATTCCATTGCGGTCGAGATCAACTGGAAGGGCCGCGATTTTCGCGTGTTCGACACCGCCGGTCTCCGCCGGCGCTCGCGCATCGAGGAGAAGCTGGAGAAGCTCTCGGTGGCGGATGCACTGCGCGCCGTGCGCTTTGCCGAAGTCGTCGTGATGATGATGGATTCGCAGAATCGCTTCGAGGAGCAGGATCTGCGCATTGCCGACCTGATCGAGCGCGAGGGCCGCGCGGTCGTGCTCGCCGTCAACAAATGGGATCTGATGGAGACCAAGGGCGGCGGCGCGATCTCGGGGCTGCGCCGCGATGCCGACCATTGGCTGCCGCAGCTCAAGGGCGTGCCGATCGTCGCCGTCTCCGGCCTGATGGGCGAGGGCATCGACCGCCTGATGCAGGCGATCCAGGACGCCTATGCGCTCTGGAACAGGCGCGTGCCGACCGCAGCGCTCAATCGCTGGTTCGAGCAGGCGATCCAGGCCAATCCGCCGCCGGCCGTCTCGGGCCGCCGTCTGAAGCTCAACTACATCACCCAGACCAAGGCGCGCCCGCCGAGCTTCGTGCTGTTCTGCTCGCGTGCGGACGCCGTGCCGCAATCCTATTTGCGCTACCTCATCAACTCGATGCGTGAAGCCTTCGACCTGCCGGGCACGCCGGTGCGCATCACCCTGCGCGAGAAAGCCAATCCCTTCGCGCACAAGCGCAAGCGGCCGTCCTGAGCGACATCAGGAAACTGGTGGCACGCTTGGCTTCGTCCACCTGCAGCAGCGTTTCCTGAGCCCGAAACGTCGATGCCCGGGACAAGCCCGGGCATGACGTCGTCGCAGAGCAGCGCGAAACCGCTACGCGGTCACTTCTTCACCAGCGGACACTCGCTGTCCTTGAGCGGCCTGGCGGCATCTTCCGCCGGGATGGTCGCGACCAGCTTGTAATAGTCCCACGGTCCCTTCGATTCCTCCGGCTTCTTCACCTCGAACAGATAGGCCGGGATGATGCGGCGGCCGTCCACGCGGAGCGGGCCCTTGCCGAACAGCGGATCGTCGGTCGGGATTTCCTTCATCTTGGCGACGACCTTGGCGCCGTCATGCGGATTGCCGCCGAGCGCCTCGAGCGCCTTGAGGTAATGGATCACGCCCGCATAGTTGCCGGCCTGGGTCATCGACGGCATCGCGTGGTTGCTCACCTTCTCCTGGAAGCGCTTGGACCAGGCGCGGGTGTTGTCGTTCAGATCCCAGTAGAAGGATTCGGTGAAGGTCAGGCCATGCGCGGTCTTGAGGCCGAGCGAGTGGACGTCGTTGATGAAGAGCAACAACGCTGCGAGCTTCTGGCCGCCTTCGACGATGCCGAACTCGGCCGCCTGCTTGATCGCGTTGGTGGTGTCGCCGCCGGCGTTGGCAAGGCCGACGATCTTCGCCTTGGAGTTCTGCGCCTGGAGCAGGAAGGACGAGAAGTCCGACGTGTTGAGCGGATGCTTGACGCCACCCAGCACCTTGCCGCCGTTGGCGGTGACGACGGCACTGGTGTCGCGCTCGAGCGCGGCGCCGAAGGCGTAGTCGGCGGTCAGGAAGAACCAGCTGTCGCCGCCCGCCTTGGTCAGCGCCTTGCCGGTGCCGTTGGCCAGCATGTAGGTGTCGTAGGTGTAGGAGATGGTGTTGGCGTTGCAGGCCTTGCCGGTGAGGTCGGCGCTGGCACCGCCATTGTTGAGCAGGACGACGTTCTTCTCCTTGGCGACGTTGCTGACCGCCAGCGCCACGCCGGAGTTCGGCGTGTCGGTGATCATGTCGACCTTCTGGGTGTCGATCCACTGCCGCGCGATGTTGACCCCGATGTCAGGCTTGTTCTGGTGATCGCCGCTGACGACCTCGATCTTCCAGCCCTTGGCAAGCAGGCCGGAATCCTCAACCGCCATCTTGACCGCCACCACGGAGTTGGGACCGCCGATATCGGCGTAGAGGCTGGACATGTCGTTGAGCACGCCGATCGTGACGGTCTTGTCCTGGGCGTAGGCTGATGTGGCAAAACCGAAAGCGGCGCAGGCCAGAAGTGCCGCGGAGCGGCGTGCGAACGTCGTCGTCATAAAAGGTTTCCTCCATTGTCAAAATATGCGGACGGCTCTCTTGCGGAGCCTCGTCCGGCGAATTCCGTAGCCTGTCCCAGAGACGGCGGCAATGCACTTAAAGCCGGATGATGCTGCGTCGTAGCGTCATCGGTTGGTTAACTTCTGGGCAAGATGCGTTGAGGCGCTATTTCAGCGTGCCCGAGGTCTGCTTGAACCTCTGGATTCGCCGTTCAGGCGAGGTCATCACGCCGGTGCGCGGAAGCTCATCAGGCTGCGGGTCCTGTAGTCGTAGAACTTTCCGGTCTCGGTCCAGTCGGGTGCGCACATCGGGACGATGAATTCGGCGACCTGCTCGGGCGTGTCGAGCGTGGCGGGATCCTCGCCCGGCATCAGGGTTGCGCGCATGCGGGTGCGGATCGGGCCCGGGTTGAACAGATTGACGCGGATGGCCGTGTTCGCGGTCTCGTGCGCCCAGGCGCGCGCCAGCGTCTCCAGTGCGGCCTTGGAGGCGGCATAGGGGCTGACATAGGCGGTCGCCTTGTTGGCGGCGCCCGAGGTGATGAACACGGCGCGGCCGGCGTCGGACTGCTTGAGCAGCGGCTCCATGCAACGGATCAGCTGGAAGTTCGCCGAGACGTTGACTGCCAAGACATCGTTGAACGTCTTCAGCTCGATATGGCCGACCGGCGAGGAGGGGCCGAGCACGCCGGCATTGCCGACGAGAATGTCGAGCTTGCCGTAACGCTCGTGCAGGCCCGCGCCAAGCCGCGCGATGCCGTCGGTATCGGTGAGGTTGAGCGGTACCAGAGTGGCGCCGCTGCCGCCCTCTTTCCGGATCTCGTCGTCGAGCTCCTCCAGCCCGCCCTGCGTGCGCGCGGTGGCAACGATATGCGCGCCGGCCCTGGCGAGCGCGAGTGCCGTGGCAAAACCGATGCCGCGCGAGGCGCCGGTGACGAGAGCGATGCGGTCCGCGAGGGGCTTTGTCATGGCGGGGTTTTACAGGCGTGGATGGCCGGGACAAGCCCCCGCGTGCCCGTCATTCCGGGGCGATGCGAAGCATCGAGCCCGGAATCCGGAGATTGAAAGACAACGTCGATATCCCGGGTTCGGTCCTGCGGACCGCCCCGGAATGACGCCCGCGCCGTCAGCTTGCCTCCGCCAGCAGCGACAACTGCCGCGGCTGCGGCTCCGTCTGGGTCTGGTCGGTGAGGTGGGTCGGATAGGCGCCGGTGAAGCAGTGATCCGCAAACTTCGGATTGGCGGGGTCGCGGCCCGGTTCGCCCATCGCACGGTACATGCCGTCGATCGACAGGAAGGCGAGCGAGTCGGCGCCGATGAGCTCGCGCATCTCCTCCAGCGAATGCGTTGCGGCCAGCAGGCCGCCGCGGTCGGGCAGGTCGATGCCGTAATAGTCAGGGTAGAGGATCGGGGGCGAAGCGAGGCGGAAGTGCACTTCCTTGGCGCCGGCATCGCGCATCATGCGCACGATCTTCTTCGACGTGGTCCCGCGCACCAGCGAGTCGTCGATCAGGATGATGCGCTTGCCTTCGATCGCGGCGCGGTTGGCCGAGTGCTTCATGCGCACGCCGGATTCGCGGATCGCCTGCGTCGGCTGGATGAAGGTGCGGCCGACATAGTGGTTGCGGATGATGCCGAGCTCGAACGGCACGCCCGAATGCTGGCTGTAGCCGACCGCTGCGGGCACGCCGGAATCCGGCACCGGCACCACGACGTCGACGGGCACATGGCTCTCGCGCGCCAGCTGCGCGCCAAAGGCCTTGCGCACCTCGTAGACCGAGCGGCCGTGGACGATGGAATCCGGACGCGAGAAATAGATGTACTCGAAGATGCAGGGGCGTGGCGCCATCGGCGGGAACGGCTTGTGGATGTCCTGTCCGTGCTCGTCGAACACGATGACTTCGCCGGGCTCGATGTCGCGCACGAAACGCGCGCCGATGATGTCGAGCGCGCAGGTCTCCGACGTCAGGATCGGGCAGCCGTCGAGTTCGCCGAGCACCAGGGGGCGGATGCCGCGCGGATCGCGCGCGCCGACCAGCTTCTTGTTGGTCAGCGAGACCAGCGCATAGGCGCCTTCGATCTCGCGTAGCGCGTCGATATAGCGCTCGATGAAACGGGCGCGCCTGGAGCGCGCCACAAGGTGCAGGATCACCTCGGTGTCGGAGGTCGACTGCATCATCGCGCCGTTCTTGACGAGCTCGCGGCGCAGCGTCAGGCCGTTGGAGAGGTTGCCGTTGTGAGCGACCGCGAGGCCGCCGGCATTGAGCTCTGCGAACAGCGGCTGCACGTTGCGCAGGATGGTGGCGCCCGTCGTGGCGTAGCGGACATGGCCGACCGCCATGGTGCCGGGCAGGCGATCGATCACCTCGCGGCGGGAAAAGGTGTCGCCGACGAGACCGAGGCGGCGTTCGGAGTGAAAGCGGCTGCCGTCGTAGGAGACGATGCCGGCGGCTTCCTGGCCGCGGTGTTGGAGTGCGTGCAGGCCGAGCGCCGTGATGGCGGCTGCATCAGGATGTCCGTAAATGCCGAATACGCCGCATTCCTCGCGGACCGTATCTCCCTCCAGGTCGTCCTGAAGCTCTAGCGCGGCGGAGCCGGGATCGAGTTCAGTATGGGCGTCCTGGTCAGGGTGTCGCATCTCGTCCGCGCCTCTCTTTAGGGCTCAATCAACGCGCCGCAGGTTTCTCGATCAGCTTCTTCAGGCTGTCACGAGCCGGTTTGCTGTAGCCGTCGCCACTGCCCGAAGGCTGCTGGTCGGTGTCAGCTTGATCATCATCTGGTTTGTTTTTCTTGAATCTCTTCAAGATGGTGTTCTCGGGGTCATCAGGCAAGAGGGACATCAGCCAATCCCCGGTTCCCTGGAGCACCACGCGGGACTTGGCCCCGCTGACCCAGTCCGGGCGCTGCTTGTCCGGCACCAGCCAGGTGAAGAACAGGAAGGCGACCACCACGATCAAAAGCCCGCGAGCGAGGCCAAACAGGAACCCCAGGGTGCGGTCCAGCGCGCCGATGCGCGAGTCCAGGATCATGTCGGAGATCCGGACCGTGATCACGGAGACCACGACCAGGGTGCCGATGAAGACGCCGGCGACCACGACCACGCTCGCGACCGTGTCGTTGTTGAAATAGGTCTTTGCGGTCGGCAGCAGCTTGGAGAACGAGTACAGCGTCACGATCGCCGCGGTGCCCCAGGCCGCGATCGAGAGGATTTCGCGCATGAAGCCGCGGACCATGGCAAGCAGGCCCGAGATCAGCATCACACCGAGCAGGATCAGGTCGAGGAGTGTTACTGGCATCGGCTGGTCTGGTCCGCTCGTACGCTCAAAGGGTGCTCAGCGAATCGGTGTTTTGCCGCCGCCCTAACTGAAGGCCAGACGACGTTCCCGGCAAGGCCGCAACCACGCAATCCCATGCTGCTTTTGTGACGGCTGTATAGCGGTGGGGACGCTTGGCGTCACCTCCAGCTACCCCTCTCCACGGCGGAATCTTGCCGGTGTGGCATTTTTCTCCGCCGGCGGGGTCTGATCGCCGCGACGGGAGCCCTTGGCGGCGATTTCAGCGACCAGGGTCGTGAGGCTGTTGACCGCGTTCAGGGTCAATCCGGCGTCACCGCCGGCATCGCCGCCGCGGGCCGATTCGGGCAGGACGGCGCGCTTGAAGCCGAGTTTTGCAGCTTCCTTGAGTCGGGCCGGGGTCTGCGCCACCGGACGGATGACGCCGGAGAGCGAAATCTCGCCGAAATAAACGGCATCGGTGGGTAACTGCGCATTAACCAGCGAAGACACCAGCGCGGCCGCGGCGGCCATGTCGGCCGCCGGCTCGTGGATGCGCAGGCCGCCCGCGACGTTCAGATAGACGTCGTGGCCGGACAGCTTGACCCCGCAATGGGCCTCCAGCACCGCCAGCACCATCGAGAGCCGGCTCTGGTCCCAGCCGACCACGGCCCGCCGCGGAGTGCCGAGCGAGGTCGGCGCCACCAGCGCCTGCAATTCGACCAGAACCGGCCTTGTGCCCTCGATGCCCGCGAAGACGGCGGTGCCGGGCGTACCGAGATCGCGCTCGGACAGGAACAATTCGGAGGGGTTCGTGACCTCGCGCAGGCCGAGGCCGGTCATCTCGAACACGCCGATCTCGTCGGTCGGGCCGAACCGGTTTTTGACGGCGCGCAGGATGCGGAATTGTTGCGAACCTTCGCCCTCGAACGACATCACGGCATCGACCATGTGCTCGACGACGCGGGGGCCCGCGATCTGGCCGTCCTTGGTGACGTGACCGACCAGGATGATGGCCGCACCTGATTTCTTGGCGAAGCGGATGAGCGCCTGCGCCGAGGCGCGCACCTGCGTCACCGTGCCGGGCGCCGATTCCACCGTGTCGGTCCACATGGTCTGAATCGAGTCGATCACGATGAGCCGGGGGACAGCGCCTTCCGACAGCGTCGAGATTATGTCCTCGACTGAAGTCTCGGCCGCGAGCTGGACCGGCGCATCCGACAGCCCGAGTCGCTCGGCGCGCAAGCGCACCTGGGCGATGGCTTCTTCGCCGGAGATGTAGACGATGCGGTGGCCGGCGCGCGCCATCATGCTGGTGGCCTGCGTCAGCAGCGTCGACTTGCCGATGCCGGGATCGCCACCGACCAGCAGCACCGAGCCGCGGACGAAGCCGCCGCCGGTGACGCGGTCGAGCTCGGTCATGCCTGACGACATGCGCGGTGCATCCGGGCTTTTGCCCGCGAGGCTCTCCAGCGCAAACGTCCGGCCCTTGCGCTTGGAGCGGATCGAGACCGGCACGCTGCCGCTGGTGTCTTCCTCGGCCAGCGTATTCCATTCGCCACAGGACTCGCACTTGCCCTGCCAGCGGTTATAGGCGGCGCCGCAGTTCTGGCAGACGAAGGAAAGCGTGTTCTTGGCCATGGGTATGGTGAGTCGGAGGTTTCAAATGCGCTGATAGCACGGAATGGTGAGCTGCGCGGGCGTCCGTGAGCGCTCCCATTAGCCCGATTTCGTGTGGCCGATACACCCTTTGTTAGCTCTACGCCGCCCTGGCGCGCCGGACTTTGCCAAATGTTAGCGGACGCAGGTCCAGCTTCGGAACCAGGACGGGGTGGCGAAACGAATGACGATCCTCTTACGCATATTGCTCGCTGTCGGCATGGCCATTGGCGCTCTCGCGCCAGCCGGCCACGCCGTTGCGGCTGACGCAAAACCGCTCAACATCGTCTTCGTGAACCCCGGCAAGACCGGCGAGGTCTACTGGGACATGGTCGCGCAGACCATGCAGGCCGCTGGCCGCAAGCTCAACGCCCATGTCGAGGTGCTGACCAGCGAGCGCAACTACCGCACCATGCAGGAGCTCGGTCTCGGCGTGGTCGCGCGCGCCGACAAGCCCGACTTCCTCATTCTCTCGAACGAGGAGTCCGCCGCCGTTCCGATCCTGGAGGCGGCGGAGGTCGCGGGCATCAAGACGCTGCTGCTGTCGAACACGCTGATCGGCGAAGATGCGGTGCGCCTCGGACCGCCGCGAGCTACGCTGAAGAACTGGCTCGGCGACATCACGACCGATCTGACGACCGCCGGCGCGCGGATGGCGAATGCCCTGATCGGTGCGGCACGCAACGAAAAATGGCAAAGCCCTGACGGCAAGATCCATCTGCTCGGGATCGGCGGCGACGAAACCACGCCGGCATCGATCGCCCGCAATGCCGGCCTCCAGCTCGCGGTCGCGGCTGCGCCCGACGTTGTGGTGGACCGATTGCTCTTCGCGAACTGGACGCAGTCGGAAGCGGAGCAGGTCGCTGCAAACTATCTGAGCTGGGCGCAGCGCAAGGGCATCCGTCCCGCAGGGATCTGGGCCGGCAACGATCCGATGGCGCTCGGCGCACTCAAGGCTGTCGCGGCCGCCGGCATCACGCCCGGCGAGGATATCCAGGTGGTCGGCCTCAACTGGTCGGAGGATGCCTTACGCGAAATCAAGGCCGGCCGCATGCTGCTGACCGACGGCGGTCACTTCCTGCTTGGCGGCTGGTCGATCGTGCTGCTGCGCGACTACGCCGACGGTTGCGACTTCGCAGCCACTTCGCCGCACATCGAGGTCAAGACGTCGGCGATCACGCGAGACAATCTCGGCTCCGTTGCCGGGCTGATCAAGACCCGGGCCTTCGACCGGATCGATTTTGCGCGGTTCAGGGCCAAGCCGGACCATTGCGGCCGATACGACTTCTCGGTGGACACGCTGATCTCGTCGCTAGCGCCGCCGGGCGACGCCGGTGAATGATGCCGGGCGCTGACGAGATGAACGATTCGACGAAGCCGACGCCATCGCGCTCGGTTGTCCGCGCCATGATCTGGGCCACCGTGCCCGTGCTGCTGCTGGTACAACTGCTTGCTTCCGCCGGCGTCGAGGTCTCGAGCTTCTGGTCTCAGATCAAGCAGCTCGATGCCCGCATCGCCCGTGTCGCCGAGAGTCGCGCCGAACTGATTGCCGAGCCGCTCTGGAAAATGCGCTACGACCAGGTCACGAGCGTGCTCAACGAGATCATGCACGACGAGACCATCGCAGCCGCCGCCGTCTACGACGATACGGGCGTCGCGATCGCCCGCGTGGTGGCGCGGCCGACGGCTCAGGCTCTCACCGAGGTCTCGCGTCCGATCGCCTACCGCAACGGCAACATCGCCGTTCAGGCCGGCCGCATCGTGATCGCCTATTCTTCCGCCTCGCTCTATGTCGGCGCCGGCAGCAGGCTGGGGCTGCTTCTCGTCGTCGGCTTGCTCGGGACGCTTGCGACCGTGATCGCGATGCGGATCTCCGCCAACATCTTCATCGGCAAGCCGTTGGCCGCGATGATGTCGGCGATCCAGCGAAGCAAGCAGGACGGCCGCGCCTATCCGGCGGACGTCAAATCGTCGAACGAATTCGGCCAGCTCGCGAACGCCTTCAATGCGATGCAACACACGACGTCGGGCGCGCTCGACCGGCTCGGCCACATGGCCTCGCACGATCCGCTTACGGGGCTGCCCAACCGCCGTTCGCTGTCCGAGCGTCTCGTGACCTTGAGCAGGAATGCCGGTTCGCCTGACGCGCTGATCGCTTTCAATTTCATCGATCTCGACGACTTCAAGGGTATCAACGACACCTTCGGTCACGATGCCGGCGACAGATTCCTGGTCCACATCTCTGAGCGGCTTCGTAACACGGTCGAACCGCAGGATTGGGTCGCGCGGCTCGGTGGCGACGAGTTCGTGGTCATTCGCCCTGAGGTCAGCAATGAAGCGGCCGCGCGGACCTTTGCACGGCAATTGCTGGAGGCGATTTCGGCGCCGATCCTGCTGCATGACAAGCAGGTCGTGCCACGCGCCAGCATCGGCCTTGCGGTGCGCCGTGCCGGCGATCCTGAACTGTCCCACTTGCCGGCGCTGGCCGACATCGCGCTCTATCATGCCAAGAGCAAGGCGCCCGGCACCGTTGCCGTGCTGGACGAAGCGCTCCAGCGCGACTATCGCCGCCGCAGAGACCTGGAGCTCGCCATTCCTACAGGTTTCTCCGAGGGCCAGTTCGAGGTCTGGTATCAGAGCCAGGTCGATCTGGTGACCCAGGACGTCGTTGGCCTCGAGGCGCTCATTCGCTGGCGTCATCCCGAACACGGCGTGATCAGCCCTGGCGAATTCCTGCCGCTGATCGAGCGCAGCGGCAGCAACGCACGTCTGACTCGCTACGTGCTGACCGACGCCTGCCGCGCGCTGCAACAACTGGCCGCTGCCGGCCGGCCGCAGATCAGGATCGCGATCAATCTGCCGCCGTCCGAGCTCGCCGATCACTCTCTCGCGGCCGAACTGCGGGAGACCTGCGAGCGCTTCGGCGTCGCGCCCGCATTGCTCGAGCTCGAGATCACGGAGGGCTCGCTGATCAACAACATCGCCAGCGCATCCGACACGCTGCGCCGGTTGCGGCGCCTAGGGGCGACCATCGCGCTCGACGATTTCGGCACGGGCTACAGCTCGCTGGCGCATCTCAGGCGCTTTCCGCTCGACAAGGTCAAGATCGACAAGGCGTTCATTCGCGAAATCCCTGCAAGCGCCGAGGACAAGGCGATCGTCGGCGTCATCGCTTCGCTCGCGGGTACGCTGGAGCTCACTCTGGTCGCGGAAGGCATCGAGCGCGCCGAGCAGGCGCAGGCGATGCGCGAGATGGGCGTGAGGCTCGGCCAGGGCTTTCTCTATCACAAGCCGCAGCCGCTTCATGCCGTGCTGCGCGGGCTCGCGAGGGCCGGCGGAGGCGAAGATCGCGTGCTGGCCGACAGTCCGTCGATCGCACCGGAATTCGCTGCCTGAGCGCTAAGGCTGCGTCGCGTTCCACAGCATCGAGAGCCCGGCCGCGATCATGATCGCATCCATCACCTGGCGGAACATCTCCGGCTTCAGGTGCAACACGAAGCGCTTGGCGACGAAAGCGCCCGACATCAGCGAGGAGCCTGCGATCAAGCCCTTGACGAAGACTTCCAGTGTCAGCGCGCCAAAGCGCTCGAACGTCACTGATTTGGCGAAGTAGAGGCCGAGCGAGGCGGCGGCTTCGGTCGCGAGAAAGGCGCCCCTGGAGAGGCCGTAGAACAGGAACAGCGGCACGCTGAGCGGCCCGGTCGAGACCACGATGCCGGTGAGATAGCCGATGATCGCGCCGCCGATCGCAAGATGCCAGAGATTGGCCTTGAGGTCATGCCGCGCCAGCCAGTGCCGGACCGGTACCATCGCGATCAGGAAGATGCCGATGGCGAGATCGACAGCGTGCGAGGGCAGGGCGAGCAGCGTCCGGGCGCCCAGCGCCGCGGCCGGAATGCCCGTGACCGAATAGGCCACGCAGGCCCGCCAGTCGACCTCGCGCCACCACGCCAGAATCCGCGAAAAATTCGCCATGACGGACGCGACCGCCATGATCGGCACGGCCTCCTTCGGTCCATAGGCATAGACCAGGACCGGCATCAGCATGATCGACGAGCCCGTGCCGACGATGCCGGAAATGGTGCCTGCGATCAGGCCGACGCTGAGGACAAAAAGGAAGGCCAAGGGAACAGGGCGCAATTTTCCAAGGGTGGCATGGTGCAGCTGTTTTGCCCGACGTGTCAAACGGCTCTTTGCTTGATCCGCGTAAAGCGTGGATCGAGCGGGGGCTGGCTACTGTGCATGGGGTTGTTTTCAAGTTTTGCCCAGATGGCCCGCTCGCTGGGGCGCGCTCCATCGGAAGCAGGCTGCTGACAGCATGTTGGCAGCAGGGGCGGGCTACGACCATCTCCTGACAAAACGGAGAGCGGATCATGCCGGTCGAGGCAAGCTGTCATTGCGGTGAGACGGTGTTCGAGGTGACCGAGGCACCAGAGAGCGTGACGCGCTGCACCTGCTCGCTCTGCGCCAAGCGCGGCGCGCTCTGGGCCTATTATGCGCCAGCGCAATTTCGCCTGCTGTCGCCCGCCGACAGCGTCGCGACCTATCTCTGGGGGAGCCGCACCGTCAAGCATCATTACTGCGCGAATTGCGGCTGCGGCACCTATTCGGAGTCGCCGGATTGGTCGACCGGCAAGCCTGATTTCGACAATCCCAAGGTCGCGGTGAACGCGCGCCTGTTCGACGATTTCGATCTGGACGCCGTGCCGGTCAACATGATCGATGGCAAGAATTTGTGGTGACTATCGCCTCAGCACCACCCACGCCGGCGCATGATCGCTCGCGCCCTCTTCGCCGCGAATCTTCTTGTCGACGCCGGCCCTGGACAGGCGCGAGACGAGCGCAGGGCTCAGCAGCAGGTGGTCGAGCCTGAGGCCCGCGTCGCGCGGCCAGCGGTTCCGCTTGTAGTCCCAGAAGGTGTAGATGCGCTCCTCGCCGTGCAGTTCGCGGATCGCATCGCACCAGCCTTGTTCGACGAGCGAGGCGAACGCCGCGCGGCTCTTCGGCTGGATCAGCGCGTCCTTGTCCCATGAGCGCGTCGGATAGATGTCGATCTCATCAGGCGCGACGTTGTAGTCGCCCGCCAGCACGACGGGCAGATCCTGCTTGAGGAAGGTCCTGGCGTGGCGTTTCAGCCGCGCAAACCAGTCGAGCTTGTAGTCGAATTTCGGTCCCGGCTGCGGATTGCCGTTCGGCAGGTAGATGCTGGTGACGATGATGCCGCGCACGGCAGCCTCGATGTAGCGCGCCTCGTGGTCGTCGGGCCGCCCCGGGAGCCGGTCGCGCGTCAGGATGGGCTCGGCGTTGCGGGCGAGAATGGCAACGCCGTTCCAGGTCTTCTGTCCACGCCAGACCGCGCCATAGCCGGCTTTTTCGATCGCCGCCGCCGGAAATTCGCCATCACTTACCTTCAATTCCTGAAGCGCGACGACATCGGGCTTCGCCGCGCGCAACCATGCGAGCAGATTGGGCAGGCGGCGATTGATGTTGTTGATGTTGAATGTCGCAATCTTCATGTAGAGCTACCGGCTCTCGCCTTTCGTATCCGGAGATACCATGTCCAAGTTGAGCTTTGCCGTTCTCGCACTCGTCGTCGGGTTCTCCGGGACCGCTTCGGCACAATCGGCCGATCCGCGCGGTGCGTGCAAGGCGGATTACGACAAATTCTGCGCCGGCATCGCTCCGGGCGGCGGCAAGATCATCGCCTGCCTCAATGCCAAGCGCGACCAGCTCAGCGCGACCTGCAAGGCGGCGCTGGACAGCCGGAAGAAGTAAGCGGCGAGACGCTCAGCTCGGCGGCGGAGCCGCCTTCTGCTCGAGCGGTGGCGGGGAGGGGGGCTGTTCGGCGGCCTCCGCGGGCTCCGGCTTCACCAGCGGCTCGACGAAATTGCCGCCCTTGTAGACGCGGGCGTAGCGATGTCCGAGGCTGGTCAGCACCTCGTAGCCGATCGTGCCGAAATGATGCGCGAGCTCGTCGACGGTGATGCCTTCGCCGAGCAGCGTCACCATGTGGCCGCGCCGCGCTGAGTTGGGCGGAAGATCGGTAATGTCGATTGCGATCAGGTCCATGGAGATGCGGCCCGCGACCGGGCAGCGCTTGCCGGCGACGATGACCTCGGCGCCGCGCGTGCCGTCGTTGGAGCTGGCGGCGCGGAAATAGCCGTCGGCATAGCCGACCGCGATGATCGCGAGTTTGGTCGGCCGCCGTGCGCTCCAGGTGCCGCCATAGCCGACGGTCTCACCGCGCTCGATGGAGCGGATCTGCACGATGCGCGCCTTGAGGTCGACCACCGGCTGCATTGGATTGTCGGCCTCCGGCGTCGGATTGACGCCGTAGAGCGCGGCACCCGGCCGCACCAAGTCGAACTGGAAGGGCGCGCCGAGGAAGATACCTGAGGAATTGGCGAGCGCCGCCGGCACGCCGGCGAACTCGCTGGCGATGGCGCGGAAGGCGGCCAGCTGCCTGGCGTTGACGGGACTGTTGAGCTGCTCGGCCGAGACCAGATGGCTCATCACCAGCGTGATGCCGTGATCGCCGGCATTGATGCGGGGGATGATGGCTTGCGCCTCCTGGAGCGTCAGCCCGAGCCGGTTCATGCCGGTGTCGATATGGATTGCCGCGCCGCCGGACCAGCCGGTGCGGCGGCAGAACACGTCCCATTCGGCGAGTTCGTTGAGGTCGCCGATCACGGGACGGCAGTTGATCTTGGCGTAGTGCTCGCCGGTATTCTGGAAATAGCCGCCGAGTACGTAGATCGCAGCGTCCGGCACCGCCGCGCGCGCGGTCCGCGCTTCCTCGATGGTGGCGACGAAGAAGGTCTTGCAGCCGGCCTTGTTCAGCGCCTGCGCGACCTGCGCGGCGCCGCAGCCATAGGCGTCGGCCTTGATCACCGCCGAGCATTCGGCCGGCACCGCGGTCTTCTCGAGCTTGCGCCAGTTGGCGATGATGGCGTCGAGATCGACGGTGAGCACGCCGCCGAAGGCAGCGAGCGCGGCAGCCTGACTGGCCTCCGCGGAGAGAAGGCCGGATTGCGGGATCATGTTCGGGTCGGACGCCATTGTCATGGCGCCGTTTTACGCAAGAGGCAGATACTGTTCAAGGAACTCTGCTGGCTCAAGGAACTCAGTAGTCGTTGCCGCTGCGAGCCGGCAGCTGACTGTCAGGCGCTAGGTCGCCGAACCGCGTGACCGAGGCTTCGAACGCCAGATCGACGGTGCCGGTCGGGCCGTGGCGCTGCTTGCCGATGATGACCTCGGCTTTGCCATGCGCAAGGCTCATGTCAAGCTGCCACTTCTCGTGTTCGGGCGTGCCCGGGCGCGGCTCCTTCATCGCGAGGTAATATTCCTCGCGATACACGAACAGCACGACGTCGGCGTCCTGCTCGATCGATCCGGATTCACGCAGGTCGGAGAGCTGCGGCCGTTTGTCGTCGCGGGATTCGACCTGGCGCGAGAGCTGGGACAGCGCGATGACCGGAACGTTGAGCTCCTTGGCGAGCGCCTTCAGGCTGGTCGTGATCTCCGTGATTTCCTGCACGCGGCTGTCACTGGCGCGCTTGCCCGAGCCTGACAACAGCTGGATGTAGTCGATCACGAGCAGGTCGAGGCCCTTCTGTCGCTTCAGCCGGCGCGCGCGCGCCATCAGCTGCGCGATCGACAGGCCGCCGGTCGCGTCGACATAAAAAGGCAGCGATTGCAGCTCGATCGAGACCTCCCGGATCTTGTCGAAATCGGCTTCCGAGATGCCGCCGCGCCGGATGTGGGAGGAGGGAACGCCGGTGCGCTCGGCCACGATACGCGTGGCGAGCTGGTCGGCCGACATTTCGCAGGAGAAGAAGCCGATCACGCCGCCATTGGCGGCCTTCGTGGTGCCGTCGGCCTGGAGCTCCGGAACATAGGCTCGTGCGACATTGTAGGCGATGTTGGTCGCAAGCGATGTCTTGCCCATGCCGGGACGGCCCGCGACGATGATGAGGTCGGAGTGTTGCAGGCCGCCCATTTTGGTGTCGAGGTCGCGCATGCCCGTCGAGATGCCCGACAGCTTGCCGTCGCGCTGGAATGCCTTTGCAGCGAGGTCGACCGCGACCGCCAGTGCCTGCGAGAATTTCTGGAAGCCGCCGTCATAGCGGCCGGACTCGGCGAGTTCGTAGAGGCGCCGCTCGGCGTCCTCGATCTGCGCCCGTGGCGCGAAGTCGACCGGCGCGTCATAGGCGACATTCACCATGTCCTCGCCGATGCCGATGAGATCGCGGCGCAGCGCGAGATCGTAGATGGTGCGACCGTAGTCCTGGGCGTTGATGATGGTGGTCGCCTCGGCCGCGAGCCGCGCCAGATATTGGCCGATGGTCATGCCGCCGACGTCGGTATCGGCGGGCAGGAAGGTCTTCAGCGTCACGGGCGTGGCGATCTTGCCCATCCGGATCAGGCTGCCGGCGGTCTCGTAGATCGTCTGGTGCAGCGGCTCGAAATAGTGCTTCGGCTCCAGGAAGTCGGAGACGCGGTAGAAAGCATCGTTGTTGACCAGGATCGCGCCCAGAAGGCTCTGTTCCGCCTCGATGTTGTGTGGCGCGCTCCGATACGCGGGGGTTCCGGGCTCGGGCGCGAGTTTGAGGACGTTCGAATCAGTCGGGGCCATGGTCGAGCGATAGCAAGTTTCTGCGGCGGATGCGGGGCCGGGATAAAGCGCCGCCTCAAGCCAAAGCGGAAGCAAAAGCTCGTCGCTATCAACCGATCTTAAAAGCGGTGGATGATTAGCTGCCGCAGCATGCGCCGCGCTTGACGGATTTCCGCGAAACTCACGGCGGACCGGAAGCGGCCGCGATCGCGCCACGGAATAATCCGGAAACGATGAACCTAATGAATTGAGTGCAGACGTATTTGAAGGCGCGCGAAATGGCGCGCTGGCGCTTCCGGGGCGGGTTCAGACCAGCAGGAGGTAGACCAGCGCAACCAGCGCGGCGCCCACGCCGGTGGCGATCAGGGCGTAATCGGTGCGGAGGTCGTCCTGCACGTCGAAGGAGGTTCGGGTCTCTTTGCTCATGTCGACGGTCTACGGCACGGCCGTCGAGAGATATGTGAACCAGATCACATCTCCCCGGATTCTTTCGGGGGTAGGATAGGGAACAGGCGGGCGGACCGGGAATTGTCTCCCACGACCCGCCGGCAGGGAACGAGGCAAGCGATGCGGCCGGAACGGCAGCTCCAGAATTGGCGAAGCGAGGCAGGCAGCCGGCTTTGGCTGTCCGGGCTGATCGCCGCGATGCAGCATGCCGAGCGGCCCGAAATCCGGCGTCAGCCGGTCGCGCCCGAGGTCGTCGTCGAACTGAGGGCTCAACTGGCGTTAACTGCGTCTTACCGCGCCTCCCAGATATCGACCTTGCGCCACTAGACCCTATTCACCAGCAAGCTTCAGCTTCGGCTTGGCGCCACTTTCGAGGCCGCGCAACCGGGCTTCCTCGTGCGCGATATAGTCGCGGGTCATGGGGACCACGCCCTGGCGCTTGGTGAGCTGAATTTGGAAGTTCATCATGCCCTGCTTGCGGAACGTCATCTCGCAGGCGGCGAGATAAAACTCCCACATCAGCGCAAAGCGCTCGTCATAGAGCTGCACGGCCTCCTCGCGACGCGCCATGAAGCGTTCCCTCCATGCCTTCAACGTCTCGGCGTAGTGCAGGCGCAGGATCTCGATGTCGCAGACCAGCAGGCCGGCGTCCTCGATCGACGGCAGCACCTCCGAGAGGGAGGGAATGTAGCCGCCGGGGAAGATGTATTTGGCGATCCAGGGATTGGTCGAATCCGGCCCCTGGGAGCGGCCGATCGAATGCAGCAGCATGACGCCGTCGTCGCTGAGCAGCTCGGCGCAGCGCTTGAAATAGGTGTCGTAAAATCTGGCTCCGACATGCTCGAACATGCCCACCGAGACGATGCGGTCGAACGGGCCATCGATGTCGCGGTAATCCTGGAGCAGGAAGCGCGCCTGTCGCGTCAGTCCCTTTTCAACGGCACGCGCGTTGGCGACCTGCAACTGCTCCGTCGATAGCGTCACGCCGGTGACGTCGGCGCCTGCGAACTCGGCGAGATAGAGGCCGAGCCCGCCCCAGCCCGAGCCGATGTCGAGCACGCTCTGGCCGCGGTCGACCCGCAGTTTTGCGGTGACGTGCCGTTTCTTGGCCATCTGCGCGTCGTCGAGCGTGGCGTCCGGCGTCTCGAAATAGGCGCAGCTATATTGCTTGTCCGCGTCGAGAAACAGCGAATAGAGCCGCGCATCGAGATCGTAATGATGTGCGACATTGCTGCGCGAGCGCGTCCGCGGGTTGAACTGCCTCAGGTGGCGGACGAGATAGCGCAGGTGCCACCAGGGTTTTGCCCAGTGCGGCAACAGGTCTGATTGATCGAGCAGGATTGCGAGGGCATCAGCGATGCTGCCGCGCTCGACAACGAACTCGCCGTTCATAAACGCCTCGCCAAGCCCGAGCTCGGGATTGACGAGAACTTTCCTTTGTGCGTCGGCCGTGACGAAGCGGACCTCGACCGGCTGACCGGAGCCGTCACCGACGCTGAATTTCAATCCGTCGGCCGAGGTCACCGTCAACGACCCGCGGCGGATGAATTGGGACAAGAACTTACGCAACAAGCGGTCCATAGGCACCAACCTCTCGAGCGAACCCGAAAAGATGCGACTACCCGGCCGTCACACCGACACCTGGGAAGTATATTGGTTCCAATGCGTGCGCATGTAAATCTAGGCGGCCAATTCCCGCCCCGCTAATGCGTTGTGTTCAAACCCGATATTCGAAAATCGCGTGTTCACATGCTTGTGGAGCGCGCTTCCATTCGCAGCGCAATCGGCTAAAAGGTGACCGCCGCCGCGCCGGATGCCGGCCGTATCTGTCGGATTTCATGGAGATGATGGGAATGTCGAGCCGAGCGCTTAGCCTCGCCACGGTGCTGTTTCTGATTGGCTTCGGCGCCACCGATGCCGTCCTGGCGCAGGCGACGAACCTCGAGGCCGGCAAGGCCCCTTCCCAGCTGTTCGCGCAGACCTGCAACGCCTGCCACAAGAGCCCGCGCGGACTGTTGAAGACGGTGTCGCCGGGCTCGCTGCCGGGCTTCCTGCGTCAGCACTACACCACCAGCCCGGACATGGCTGGCGTGCTGGCCTCCTACCTGATCTCCAACGGCGCCACGGATACCCGTTACCAGGCCAAGGACGGGAAGGACGGCAAGGAGAAGAAGGACGGCGCCAAGGACAAGGAGGCCAACACGCCTCCGGGACATTCGCTGGAGCATCAGGGGCGCCGCCAGCGCTCACAGGAGGCCGCGAGGCCCGAGGGCGAGGGTTCAGCGCCTGCGGCTGAAGGCCGTCACAAGCGCGCGGCCCGACCAAGCGAGGAAGGCGCGAAGGAAGGTGCGAAGCCGGAGGCGACCACCGAACAACTGCCCGAGGGCCGCAAGGGCAAGCGCATAAGCAAGCGTGGCAAGCCGGAGACAGACGAGACCGCTGCGCCGAAGGTCGAGTCCAGGACTGAACCGAAGACCGAGCCCAAGGCCGAATCGAAGGCTGAACCAAAGAGCGAGAGCGCCAAGGTCGATTCCGAGTCCAAGCCCGACAGCGGCAAATCAGACAGCTCCAAGCCTGCCGAGAAGCCTGCAGAGGCCAAGCCGGAGAGCGCCAAGGCCGAGCCGAGCGCCAGCGAGACGCCGGCGCTGCGCCCCGATCCGGTGCCTCAGGTGACACCAGCCATGCCGGCGGTCGCGAAGCCGGCTGAACCTGCTGCGCCCAAGCCCGCGGAAGCAGCCGTCTCCAAACCAGCCGAGCCCGCGCCCAGCGCCGAGCCGGCGACCAAGCCCGCTGAGCCCGCGCCGTCGGCGCCCGTCGCTGCGCCATCACCTGCAGCCGCCGAGTCCTCCGGCCCGCCGGCGCCGCCGATCTCGCGATAGGCAGATCATCTCGTCGATCTCTGGAGGCCGCGCCCTGCGCGGCCTTCTCTCGTCTTGACCAATTTTAGAGTATTACTCTAGAGTAATACTCTAGGAGAGATCCATGTCATCTGGCATGCGCGACGATCTGTTGGTGGCAGGGCTTGCGGTGTTCGACCGGTTGGGCTTCGAGGGCGCGACGGTGGCCGCGATCCGCGCCAAGGCGCGTGCTT